>WYBA01000437.1 GCA_011526095.1 Myxococcales bacterium
CGCGCCCCCCCGGCCGGGGGCGCCCCCGGCGGGGCGCCCTTCGACCCCCCCCACACCCCCCCCCCGGCCGGCCCCCCCCCGTCGCGCCCCGTCCGTTTCCACCCCCCCCGCCCCCCACGCCGCGGCCCGGGCCGAGCTCGAGGCCGGGCTGCCGATCGTCCGCGCGCTCGTCGCCCAGGACGCCAGCCACACCGGCTGGCGCCACGACCTCGCCGCGATGGAGGAGCTGACCGCGGCCGTGATCGCGGCGGCGGGCGGCGACGCCGCCGAGGCGCGCGCGCACCTGCGCGCCGCGATCGACGCGCTCGAGCGCCTCGTCGCGATCGCGCCCGACAACGCGACGTGGTCGGCCGAGCTCGCCGCGCTGCGCGCCGAGCTCGCGCCGTGATCCGGTGGTGCGTCAGCGACCCACGGTCGCCAGCAACCCGAGCGCCGCACCGAGTCCGACGGTGAGCACCGGGTTGGCCTGGTTGGGTCAGCCGCTGTCGCAGCCGTAGAAGTAGTAGAACGCGAACCCGCCGAGCCCGCCGATCACCGCGCCGAGCACGGGCCACACGGGGGACGGACGCAGCCGAGGGGGACGATCCGGCATCGCGCCCAGTGTGGCACGGCCGCGCCCGGTGTCACCCGCCGCGACGGGATGTCGCGCCGCCGCTACAGCTTGAACCCGATGTCGTCGCCGGGGCCGATGTCGTCGCACCACGCCACCGGCATCGTCGGGCCGAGCTGGAGCGCGGCCCACGACGTCTTGCCGACGACGATCGCGCCGGCGATCGCGTCGGGCGCGAGGTCGCGCAGCTCGACCAGCGCCTCCTTGGCGGCGTTGCGCAGCGACGCGCCGGCGGCGACGCGGGCGGCGATCGCGTGGGCGAGCGCGACGCGGAACACCGCGTCGCCGCCGCTCGTCGACACCGCGACCTCGCCGTCGGCCCAGGTGCCGATGCCGGGCAGCGACGAGTCGTCGACGCAGCCGGGCCGGCGGTAGACCTCGCCGCCGACCGAGGTCGCCGCCGCGAGCTTGCCGTACTTGTCGCGCGCGACCGCGCCGACGCCGCCGCCGTCGTTGACCGCGCTCGCCGGCGCGTTCGCGCCGCCCGCGGCGTGGACCTCGTGGGCGTGGGCGTGGGTGCGCGGCGTGATCAGCGCGCCGGGCGCGGCCGGCTGCAGGCCGATCTCCGCCGCGAACTGCACCGCCGCCGGGCCGGCGAGCACGACGTGCTCGCCGCGCTCGAGCAGCGCGCGCGCGACGATGATCGGCGTCGCGAGGTCCTGGGCCGCCGCGACCGCGCCGACGCGGCGGGTGGCGCCGTCCATCACCGCGGCGCCGGTCTCGACCGTGCCGAGCCGGGTCAGCGCCGAGCCGACGCCCGCGCCGAACTCGGGATCGTCCTCGAGCACGCGGACCGCGGCGACGACCGCGTCGAGCGCGGCGCCGCCGCGCTGCAGCACCGCGTGCCCGGCCGCGGCGGCGGCGCGGACGCCGGCGCGCAGCCGGTCGTGGCGATCGGGCGTGACCTTGCCGGCCCCTCCATGGACGACGATCATGTTCTGTGGATACCGCGAGTCGCCCGGCGCTGGCTACCGCCCGAGCACGGCGCGCACCGCCCGGGCCCGGCCGGGCCAGGCGCCGCGGCCGCGCCCGAGCAGGCCGCGCAGGATCAGCGCGGCGTCGTCGCGCGCGCCGCGTGACCGCATCATCACGCGCCACCCGGCGACATCGACCCGCCATCGCCACCCGGGGCGGTCGCCGAGGCCGATCACCATGCGCGCGGTCCTCCGCTCCGCCGCGGGCAGCGCGGCGACCGCGGCGTCGTCGGCGAGCACGCGCCCGGGCAGCGCCGCCGGCTCGTCCGCCGTCAGCTCGACCAGATCCGTCGGCCACGCCGCCGCGCCGAACAGCTCGACCATCCGCACCCAGCCGCGCGCGAACCGCTGCTCGGTCGGCGGCAGCGTGGCGAATTCGGCGGCGTGCGCGCGCACCGCGCGATCGATGCTGTCGACGTGGGCGCCCCAGATCGCCAGCCGCGCCGGCTCGAGGTCGTCGCCCGGCCGCGCCGCGACGAGCAAGGCGAGCGCGTCCCGCCACCGCGGCAGCGCCGCCTCGTACCACGCCGGCGCCGCCGGTCCGCGCAGCCGCGGCACGACGCCGAGCTCCGCCGCCGCCAGGTACGGCACGACGCACAGCGCGTAGTTGCACGCGCCCCACCAGCTCGCCGGCGCGATCCGGTCGCCGCCGTCCCCCAGTCGCCCGCTGCGGTGCTGCCACGCGAGCTGCGACGCGTAGCCCCACAGCGGCGAGCGCTCGTCGTGCGCGCCGAGCGCGTCGCCCGGGTTGCCGCGCTCGATCAGCAGGCGGTACAGCCCGAGCCGGTCGGTCACCGAGCCGGGGTCGAACGCGCCGGCGTCGGCGGGGTCGGGCAGCGCGCGCCACGCATCCGCGAACGGCACGCGCGCCATCCGCGCGGCGTCGAGCCGGGCGGCGTCGAACGTCATGGCGACCACCCGTCCGGCGCGAGCTCGAACCGCTCGAACAGGAACGCCGGCGACACGGTGCACCCGACGAGCGTGTACGGGCCGAGCGTGCGGGCGCGCTGCCACGCGCGCGGCGGCACGACCACCTGCGGCCGCTCGCCGGCGGCCAGGTCATCGCCGAGCCGGTGCACCACCGGCGCCTCGCCGTCGCCGGCGATCACCAGCTCGAGCGGCGCGCCGGCGTAGTGGTGCCAGATCTCCGCCGCGTCGACGCGGTGCCAGCGATGGACGTCGCCGTCGCGCAACAGGAAGTAGATCGCCGTGCCTGCGCCGCGCCCGCCGTCCGCCGGGCGTTCGCGCCACGTCTCCCGGTAGAAGCCGCCCTCCGGGTGAGGCTGGAGCCCGAGCGCGCGGATGATCTCGTCGGCGGTGGTCACGCGCCGAGCTTACCGGTGGTCGCGGTTGCGCGGCCGGTCGTCACGCGTCCGCGGGCGCGCGTCGCGGTGGTCTCGCACCTTCGGCCGGGTCACCTTGTGCACCGGCACCGGGCGGTGGCGCACGACGTAGCCGGCGGGGCGGTAGTGCCGGTAGTGGTGCGGCTCGCCGATCCGGACGATCACGACCGGCGGTGACGAGACGTAGACCCAGCCGCCGGTGTAGACGGTCGAGCGGTACCAGCCGCCGTCGACGTACCACCAGTAGAAGCCGTCGCTGTAGAAGATGGGCTCGTCGTAGTCCGCGATCACCCAGACGCCGGGAGACACCTCGACGAGGTCGGGCTGGGCGGTGGCGACGACGGTGGCGCGCGGGCGTGTCTCGCGGATGACACAGCCGCCGGCGAGCGTGGCGAGGGCGAGGGCGAGGGCGGCGAGACGCATGGGGACCTCCGCCGGGTTGCGAAGCATCGGCCGTGCCGTCGTCGGCCTGCCCCGGCGGGCCTCGAGCCCGCAACCGGTGCGGCGAGGCGGCCGGCGCCGCGCACGCCTTGCGCCGATCGGCGCGGGCGTCCCCAGGAACGCGCGCGGCGCCGATGGCACGGGGCTGGCTTCCCCGTGTCCGTGGAGCCACCGCGCGTGGCGACGGAGGTGAGCCATGTCGAGCAAACAACTGCTGTTCCGCGCGGAAGCTCGCGAGAAGCTGCTGCGCGGCGTCACCGCGCTGGCCGACGCGGTCCGCATCACGCTGGGGCCGCGCTCCAAGTCGGTGCTGATCGCCAGGAAGTGGGGGCCGCCGGTCGTGTGCAACGACGGCGTGACGATCGCCAAGGAGCTGGAGCTGCAGGATCCCGAGGAGAACCTCGGGGCGCAGATGATCCGCCAGGCCGCCGAGCGCACCGGCGACGCCGTCGGGGACGGCACCAGCACCTCGACCGTGCTCGCGCACGCGATCTACGCCGACGGCCTGCGCAACGTGGCCGCCGGGGCCAGCGCGATCGACCTCAAGCGCGGGCTCGATCGCGGCCTGCGCGCCGCGGTCGCGGCGATCCGCGGGCTGTCGCGGCCGGTGACCGGCCGGCGGGAGAAGGAGCAGATCGCGTCGATCTCCGCGCACAACAACGACGAGATGGGCAAGCTCGTCGCCGACGCGGTCGAGCGCGTCGGCGCCGACGGTGTCGTGACCCTGGAGGAGGCCAAGGGCACCGAGACCGTGCTCGACGTCGTCGAGGGCATGACGATCGACCGCGGCTACCTGTCGCCGTACTTCGTCACCGATCCGGCGCGGATGGAGTGCTCGCTCGAGGCCCCGCTGCTGCTGATCCACGAGGGCAAGATCACCGTGATGCAGGACCTCATCCCGGTGCTCGAGCACGTCGCCAAGCAGGGCCGTCCGCTCGTCGTGATCGCCGAGGACGTCGACGGCGAGGCGCTCGCGACCCTGGTCGTCAACCGCGTCCGCGGCACGCTGTCGTCGCTCGCGGTCAAGGCGCCCGGGTTCGGCGATCGCCGCAAGGCGATGCTCGAGGACCTCGCGATCCTCACCGGCGGCAAGGTGATCACCGCCGAGCTCGGGCAGAAGCTCGAGAACGTCCGGATCTCGGACCTCGGGCAGTGCGCGCGCGTCGTCAGCGACAAGGACCGCACGACGTTCATCGGCGGCGCCGGTGACAAGCGCGCGATCGCCGGGCGGGTGGAGCAGCTCCGCCGCGAGCTGCTCGACACCAAGAGCGACTACGACCGCGACAAGCTGCAGGAGCGCCTCGCCAAGCTCACCGGCGGCGTCGCGGTGATCCGCGTCGGCGCCGCCACCGAGGCCGAGCTCACGTCGCGCAAGGAGGCGTTCGAGGACGCGATCAGCGCGACCAAGGCGGCGGTGGCCGAGGGCATCGTCCCGGGCTGCGGGCTGGCGCTGCTGCGGGCGATCGACGCGGTCCGGCTCGAGGAGGCGGCGTGCGACGGCGACGAGCGCACCGGCCTCAAGATCCTCGAGCGCGCGCTCGAGGCGCCGACCCGCACGATCGCCGACAACTCCGGCGCCGACGACGGCGTCGTCGTCGAGCGCATGCGCGCGGGCAAGGGCGATCATGGGTTCGACGCCGCGCGCGGCCAGTTCTGCGACCTCGTCGCCGCCGGCATCATCGACCCGACCAAGGTCGTGCGCACCGGCCTGGAGAACGCCGTGTCCGTCGCGGGCGTGCTGCTGCTGAGCGAGGCGACGATGACGGAGCGCCCCGAGCCGCCGGCCCGACCGGGCGGGGCCGCGATGGCCGGGATCGAGTGATCTCGCGGCGTCCGGGCGACACCGGCGCGGGCACGCGTAAGCGGCCTCGCACCTCCGTGCGCCACGCGCACTCCCGGCTCCGTGAGGCGGCGCCGGATGTCGTGCCCGCGCCGTCCGCGATCGACTAGGCTGTCGCCCAGGAGCTCGGACGGTGGGGGCGAACGTGCGACAGGGCCGCGTGCTCGTCGTGGACGACGATGCGGAGGCGCGCATCGCGATCGCGGCGCTGATGGAACGTCACGGCGCGCAGGTCGAGACGGCGGGGGACGCGTTCAAGGCGCTCGGCAAGCTCGAGCGCTTCGCCGCGGATCTCGTCGTGTCCGATCTGCGGATGCCGGGGATGGACGGGCTCGAGCTGATGGCGCGCGTCCGCGCCACCGCGCCGCCGCCACGCTTCGTGCTGCTGACGGCGGTCAAGGACGTCGCGACCGCGGTCGCGGCGATGCGCTGCGGCGCCGACGACTACCTCGTGAAGCCGGTCAACCCGGACGAGCTGGTCGCCGTCATCGCTCGCCACCTCGCGCACCAGCAGGTGGTGGCGGAGCTGCGCGCGCTGCGCGCGTCCGCGGTCACCGACGGGGCGCGGCCGATGCTCGGTCACAGCCTCGCGATCCGGCGCGTCCACGAGCTCGTCGGGCAGGTCGCGCCGGCGCGGGCGTCGGTGCTCATCACCGGCGAGTCCGGCACCGGCAAGGAGCTGGTCGCGGGGGCGCTCCACGCGGCCAGCCCGCGTGCCGCCGGCCCGTTCGTTCGCGTCCACTGCGCGTCGCTGGCGGAGACGCTGCTCGAGAGCGAGCTGTTCGGCCACGAGCGCGGCGCGTTCACCGGGGCGCTCACCCGCCGCGAGGGGCGGTTCGCGGCGGCCGACCAGGGGACGCTGTTCCTCGACGAGGTCGGCGAGATCTCGCCGGCGATCCAGGTCAAGCTGCTGCGGTTCCTCCAGGAGCACGAGTTCGAGCCCGTCGGCAGCAACCGTCCCATCCACGTCGACGTCCGCGTCATCGCCGCGACCCACCGCGACCTGATGGCGATGGTCAAGGACGGGCGGTTCCGCGAGGACCTGTACTACCGCCTCAACGTCATCGCGATCGACATCCCGCCGCTGCGCGATCGCGCCGAGGACATCGCGGCCCTGGCGCAGCACTTCTTCGACGTCAGCACCGCCGACAACGACAAGCCGCTCGCCGGCATCACCGTCGCGGCGCTGCAGGCGCTGCGCGCCTACGCGTGGCCGGGCAACGTCCGCGAGCTGCAGCACGCGATCGAGCGCGCGGTCGTGATGAGCCCCGGGCCGATGCTCGACGTCGGGGATCTGCCGCCGCCCGTGTGCGGCGCGGCGGCGCGGCGCGACGGCGCGATCGCGATCCCCGGCTCGTCGCTGCGCGAGATCGAGCGCTACGCGATCCTCAAGACGCTCGAGGCCACCGGGGGCTCGACGTCGAAGGCCGCCGAGATCCTCGAGGTCACGGCGCGGACGATCCAGTACCGGCTGCAGGAGTACCGCCGCGCCGACAAGGGCATGGGGCCCGCGCTCGAGCGCGCGGCGACGGACGAGGCGACGCCCGCGCCGGCGGTGGCCGTCGCCTCGCGCGCCTGAGCCGAGCGAAGCGAGGCGACCTCCGTGCAGGCGCCGCGAGCCCGTCTGCGGGCGAGCCAGCCGATCGAGCCGCGCGGCGCGCGGCGTGCGTCACGCGCTGTGGAGCTCGCGCGGGCGCGCCACGGCGGCGACGGTCTGCGCGAACCGCGGCAGGCCTTCGCGCAGGCGCGAGCCCGGGCGCGTGATCTCGCGCGCCAGGTCGTTGAGCGACAGCATGCCGATCGGCCGGCGGGCCGCGTCGACGACCGGGACGCGGTGGACCTGTCCGTCGGCCATCACCTTCTCGGCCTCGGCGATCGTCGTGTCGGGAACGACCGACAGCACTTGCTTGGCCATCACGTCGCCGACGTGCATCTCGGCCAGCGTGCGCCCCTGCGTGTATGCCGCCATGCAGATGTCGCGATCGGTGATGATCCCGGCGAGCGCGCCGTCGGCGTCCACTACGGGGACCACGCCGCAGTCGTGCTCCCACATCAGGCGCGCGGCCTCGGCCAGCGTGTCGCCGGTGTGGCAGGTGAAGACGGGATGGGTCATGAGCTCCTGGATGCGCATGCCCGGCCGCTGTTCATCACGCGTGCCAGGGCCGCGGACGGCGGCGTGCCGCGGGGGCGCTCGCTGACGTCGCCCGACCGCGAATCGGCAGGGGGCGCACGGCGCGCGCCGCGCACGGTTTTCGCGGTGCCGGCGGGCTCCGTGAGGCCGCGCCGCTCCGGAACGTCGCGTGGTATGTGTTTCCGGGCCGGGCGTTGCTTCGCGTCGCGGCAGGAGTCGGTATGGGTGAACGCCAACGCGACATCGCGGAAGCAGCGCGAGGGGACGAATGGCTCGTCGGCGGCGGCGAGCTCGGCGCGCGGATCCGCGCCCACGACTGGGCGACGACGCCGCTGGGGCCGCGCGACCGCTGGCCGGCCGAGCTGCGCGCCGCCGTGCGGCGCCTCGTCGGCTGCCCGCTCGACGCGGCGACGCCGCCGGCGGACGAGGAGGCGGCGCACCGCGCGCTCGAGCACCACCGGATCGCGGACCTGCTCGGCGTCGTCGCCCACGACCTGCGCAGCCCGCTGCACGCGATCGCGCTCCAGGCCGCGCTGCTGCGTCCGGTGCGCGGACAGCCCGAGCGTCGCAAGCGCCGCCCGGTCGAGGCGATCGACCGCAACATCGCGCGGATGAACCGCCTGATCGAGGATCTGCTCGATCTGGCGCGGCTCGACGCGGGCCCGCTCCCGATCGCGCGCGAGCGCGTCCCGGTCGGCGAGCTGCTCGTCGAGGCGGTGGAGCTCCACCAGGACGCCGCCGCCGCGGCGGCCACGACGCTGCGGTGGCAGTCGGAGCCGGGGCTGCCGGACGTGTGGGTCGACCGCGGCCGGATGCTGCAGGTGCTCGACAACCTGATCTCCAACGCGCTGCGGTTCGCGCCGGGCGGGACCGTCGCGGTCGGCGCCCGCGCCGGCGCGAGGGCCGACGAGGTCGACCTCGAGGTGGTCGACGACGGCGCCGGGATCGAGCCGGCCGATCTGCCGCGCCTGTTCGACCGGTTCTGGCGGGCGACCTCGTCGTCGGGCCACGGCGTCGGCCTCGGGCTGGCGATCGTGAAGGGGATCGTCGAGGCGCACGGCGGCCGGGTGTGGGTCGAGAGCGCGCCGGGCGCTGGCAGCGCGTTCCGGTTCACGGCGCCGGTCGCGGTGCCGCCGAGCGCTCGGTCCACGTGAGCAGGCGGTCCGCGTCGAGCGACCAGGTCGGGTTGCCGTCGCCCGGGATCGCCGGCATCGGGCACGGCGCGGAGGGGAGGCGCTCGAGCGCGCCGGCGAGCGCCGCCGCCGACGGTCGCGCCGCGGGATCCCGCGCCACCGCGCTCGCCAGGACCTCGAGCACCCGCGCCGGCGCGCGCCGGCACGGCTCGTCGCCGAGCAGCTCGCACAGCGCCAGGCCGAGCGAGAACACGTCGGTCGCGGCGGTCGGCGGGCCGCCGTCGAGCAGCTCCGGGGCGAGGTAACGCGGCGTGCCGACGACCGCGGCGCGCGGCGACCCCGCCGGCGTCACCGACGACGGCCCCGAAAGCGACGACGACGGCGCGCCGCCCGGCGGCGCGGCGGCCGCGACGGCGTGCGCCGGCTCGGCCAGCCCGAAGTCGATCAGCGTGACGCGCCCGGTGCGCGTCACCATCACGTTCGACGGCTTGACGTCGCGGTGGATCCAGCCGGCGGCGTGGACCGCCGCGAGCGCGTCGGCGAGCTGGCGCCCGACGTCGACGACCGCGGGCCACGGCACGGCGCCGATGCCGGCGAGGCTGCGCCCGTGGATGTACTCGAACAGCGCGAACGGCACCCCGCTCGCGTCGCCGGCGGAGACGACGCGCACGACGTTGGGGTGGTGGACCGCCGACGCCGCCGCGATCTCGCGCTCGAACCGCGCGCGCGTCCCGGGAGCGGGCGCGTGCGCGGCCGCGATCACCTTGAGCGCGAACGGCCCGCGCCCCGTCGTGTCGATCGCGAGGAACACGGCGCCCATGCCGCCCTGTCCGAGCATGCGGACGACGCGCAGATCGCCCACCCGCGGGATCGCCACCTCGCACATCGTGCCGTGGCGGATTGCAAGGCAGGTGCCCTGTGCGGGCGGCTACGCGTCGCTGCCGGTGCGGCGGCGCAGGTAGCGCTGCACCGTGGTGGGCGTGCCCGCGATCGCCCGCTCGGCGAGGCCGCGGTAGTGCGAGCGCCACCGCGCGCGATCCGCGCCGGCCATCGCCGCGATCGCCACGCCGCAGCCGGCGCCGTGGCGCGTCGCGCCGCAGAACCGGACCTCGGCGGTGAGGTGCACGGGGCGCCCGTCGAGGTCGACCTCGACCTCGACGTGATCGCCCAGCGAGACCCCGTCGACCCCGCCGAGCAGCAGGCCGGCGTCGCTGACGTTGAGCACGCGCGCGACCGCGACGCGCTCCGGCGCGGTCCATCGCGCCGGGAGATCACAGCGGAACCGGAGTGTGCGTCGTCGGCTCGCTCCCATGTCGTCGAGCGAAGCAACAGGTGAGCCAGGTTCTCCGGAATCGGCCGCGGTGGCACGACCGATGCTTCTGCGTGCGCACACGACTTCACACTCACTCACAAGGAGCAGCGTCATGTGCACGATGAAGAGCTTCGGTGTCGGCGTGGCGACCGCGGCCGCCACGCTGCTCGTGAGCACCGGGCAGGCCGCGGCCGGACCCGACGAGGAGACGGGGTGGTTCTCGATCACCGCGGGCGGCGGGATCGAGGACTTCGCGGGCGAGACGATGCGCGACACCAGCGGGACGAACGGCCTGTGGTCTCTCCAGGCGGCCGTGGGCGTGCAGCGCTACCTCGCGGTCGAGGCGGGCTACACGGGGACGGCGGCGCAGATCAACGCGCCGATCGGCAACACCGAGGCGACCCTGGTGGGCAGCTCGGTCGACGCGATCGGGCGCGTCACCCCGATTCCCGGCAGCGACCTCCAGCCGTACGCGTTCCTCGGAGCCGGGTGGCGACACTACGACGTCGTCGGCGAGAGCTTCACGACCTCGGACGCCGGCATGAGTGATTCCGACGACCTGCTCCAGCTGCCGGTGGGCGCCGGCCTGTCCTATCGCCGCGGCGGGATCATCGGAGATGCGCGGTTCACCTATCGCCCGACGCTGGGCGAGGACATGGTGCTCGAGCCGGACGGAGACTACGCGACGATGGACTCGTGGGGCGTGACCGCCGGCGTCGGCTACCAGTTCTGACGACGCGGTGTGGGCCCACGACCTCCTTGAGACCCACCCGGGCCGGTTGCTAGCCTGCCCGGGTTGCGTAGAGCACCGTGGATCGTCGTCGTGTTCGTCTTCGTCTTCGTCCTCTGGGGCTGCGCTCCCGAAGACGTCGTCATCGACCGGCGGTTCGACGCGTGCCAGGCGCTCGTGATCGAGGTGCGCGACGCCACGCCCGCGCGGCGCGTGGCCGTCGACGCGGCGATCGTGCTGTGGCGGGCGCGCGGCGTCACGACGCTGACGACCGAGCCGGCCGAGGGTGCGCCGACCGTGCCGCTCGTGTTCGAGCCGGCCAGCCCGGTGTTCCACGGCTACTACGACGACGAGCTCGGCGTCATCTACGTCAACACGTCGCTCGAGGTGGACCCGTACGCTGGCGCGATCACGATCGCGCACGAGCTGGGCCACGCCTTCGGCCTCTACCACGTCGCCGCCGACGAGCGCGTCTCGCTGATGAACCCGAGCAACCTCACCGTCGCGCCGACGGTGGAGGATCAGCGCGCGCTCGAGCGGCTGTGGGGGCCGTGCGCGCCGTGATCGCGCGCTGACCGGCGCGGCGGGAGCGCGCAAGCCTCGGCGTCACGGCGGCGCGGGCGCGAACGCCCCGTGTCAGGGGCGGTGGCGATCACCCGGCTTGGTCGGGGATCCGGCGGCGGCGCTCGCTCACACGTCCTCGGGCACCATGTCGATCGCGCCGCACGGGCACTCCTTGGCGCACAGCCCGCACCCCTTGCAGAAGTCGAGGTCGATGCGGAACCGGCGCCCCGGGCCGAGCTTGATCACCGCGTTGTCCGGGCACACGCCGAAGCAGTTGTCGCACTCGAAGCAGTTGCCGCACGACAGGCAGCGGCGCGCCTCGAACAGCGCGGTCGTCTCGTCGAGGCCGCCGTGGACCTCCTCGAACGTGCCCTGGCGTCGCGCCAGCTCGAGCTGCGGCTGCACGACGCGCGCGGCGTCGCTGTAGTACCAGGCGTTGAGCCGATCGGCGGTCGCCGGCGCGTGCCGGGGCGGCGGCGCGTACGTGCGCCCTCGCAGGTACGCGTCGATGTGGCGCGCGGCCTTCTTGCCGTGCCCGACCGCGACGGTGATCGTCCGCTCCGCCGGCACCATGTCGCCGCCGCAGAACAGCCCCGGGTGCCCGGTCATCAGATCGGGTCCGACCTCGACCGTGCCGTCGGCGGTGAACCGGACGCCGGGCGCGGCGCGCAGCGCGTCGAGATCGACCGCCTGGCCGAGCGCGAGCACCAGCGTGTCGCCGGCGATCGTCTCGAGCTCGCCGGTCGCGACCGGCTTGCCGTCCTCGCCCAGCCGCATCTTCTCGATCGTCAGCTCGCCCTCGCCGAGCTCCTTGACCGTCGACAGCCACCGCATCTGGACGCCCTCCTCGAGCGCCTCGCGCAGCTCCTCCTCGTGCGCCGGCATCTGCGCCTGGGTCCGGCGGTAGACGATCACCGCCTCGGCCGCGCCCATCCGGCGCGCGGTGCGCGCGACGTCGAGCGCGGTGTTGCCGCCGCCGTAGACGACGACGCGGCGGCCGAGCATCGGCGCGTCGGCGGCGTCGGCGTGCTCGAGCCGGCGCAGCAGGCCGATCGCGTCGAGGATCCGGGTGGCGTCGGGCGCCGGGATGTCGACGCGCTTGGCCAGGTGCGCCCCGACCGCGGCGAAGCACGCGTCGAATCCGCCCTCGGTCATCGCGGTCGCGACGTCCGGAACCCGGACGCCGAGCTCGAGCGTCACGCCGAGATCGACGATCCGCTGGATCTCGGCGTCGACGATGTCGCGCGGCAGCCGGTAGCGCGGGATCCCGTAGCGCATCATCCCGCCGGCGCGCGGCATCGCGTCGCGCAGCGTGACCGCGTGGCCGAGCCGCGCGAGGTGGTACGCGGCGCTCAGCCCGCTCGGGCCCGCGCCGACGACGAGCACGCGCTTGCCGGTGGCCGGCCCCGGCGGCGGCGCCGGCCAGCCCTCGCGGATCGCGAGGTCGCCGAGGAACCGCTCGACCGCGTGGATCCCGACGGCCTCGTCGAGCTGGGCGCGGTTACACGCGCCCTCGCACGTGTGGTAGCAGGCGCGCCCCATGATCGCGGGCAGCGGGTTGTCGCCGAGGATCGCCTCCCACGCGGCGCGGTAGTCGCCGGCCTCGGCGTGGAACAGCCACGCCTGGATGTTCTCGCCGGCCGGGCAGGTCGCGTTGCACGGCGGCAGCCGGTCGACGTAGACCGGGCGCTGGGTCCGCCACGACCCGGTGTGGTTGGCGCGGCTCGACCCCGGATCGAGCGTGATCGCGAACGGCTTGTTCATCGCGTGCCCTCCGCGGCGGCGGCGGGCGCCAGCCGGAACCGGCGGATGTTGTCGTCGGCGAGCGCCTGCAGCCGCGACACGCGCGGGTCCACGGCGTCGCCGTCGAACAGGTGCGCGAAGCGCTTCTGGCCGCGCAGGTAGGCCTCGACCGGGACCTGGCGGCGGATCGGCGTCGACGCGACGAGGTCGCCGTCGACCGCCTCGAACACCGGGAACAGCCCGCACTCGGTCGCCAGCCGCGACATCTTGATCGTCTCGTCGGTCGGGTGGCCCCAGCCGAGCGGGCACGGCACCAGGACGTGGAGGTAGCGCGCGCCGCAGATGCCCATCGCGCGCGTCACCTTGGCCTCGAGATCGTGGAGGTCCGCGACGGTCGCGGTCGCGACGTAGGGCAGGCGGTGCGCCATGGCCAAGAGGGGCAGGCTCTTGCCGGTGCCGAACGCGTTGCCGCGCTCGGGCCCGACCGCCGGCGTCGTCGCCGTGCGGGCGGCCGGCGGCGTCGCGCTCGACCGCTGCACGCCGGTGTTCATGTAGCCCTCGTTGTCGTAGCAGACGTAGAGGACGTCGTCGTTGCGCTCGAACATGCCCGACAGCGCGCCGAACCCGATGTCGGTCGTGCCGCCGTCGCCGCCCTGGGCGATCACGCGCGTCGCCTTGCCCTTGACCCGCAGCGCCGCGGCGACGCCGGTCGCGACCGCGGCGGCGTTGCCGAACAGCGAGTGCAGCCACGGCAGCTGCCACGCGGTCTGCGGCGACGGCGTCGTGAACACCTCGAGGCAGCCGGTGGCGTTGACCGCGACGAGGTCGCGGTCGGTCGCGCGCATCGCGGCGTCGAGCACGTAGCGCGCGCCGAGCGCCTCGCCGCAGCCCTGGCAGGCGCGGTGGCCCGAGGTCAGCGCGTTGGCGCGCTCGGTCGACGCCTGGACCGTGCGCAGCGCCGGGTCGAGCAGGCGGTTGCCGACGGTGAACGTGCCCGTCTGGTAGAAGCGGATCTTCTGGTCGCTCATGTCGGCCTCTTCGAGCCTGGGGCGCCCGGCGCGCGGCGCGCGTCGCGCAGGATGTTCTCGGCGGACGGGCCCGAGCGCCGCTGCTCGCCCCACCGCGCCAGCTCGCGGTCGATCGCCGCGGTGTCGAGGTCGAGGAAGGTCAGGTCGTCGAGCTCGTCGCGCGCGGCCGCCTCGAGCATCGGGCGCAGGCTGGCGCGCGTCACCGGCCGGCCGCCGAGGCCGGCGATCACCGTGTGCACCGGGATCGGCTGGCCGCGCAGCGCCATCCGCACGTTCGAGGCGAGCGCGCCGCCGAGCCCGGGCGCGAGGTTGCGCTCGACGACGACGACGCGCGAGGCGCGCCCGAGCACCGCGGCCAGGGCCGCGAGCGGGAACGGTCGGAACGCGCACAGCGCCACCGCGCCGATCGCCAGGCCGGTCGCGCGCAGCTCGTCGATCGCGACCTCGAGCGTCCCGGTCACCGAGCCCATCGCGACGACGATCGTGTCGGCGTCGTCGGTGCGGTACGGGTGGACGAGCGCACCGGACGGCCGCCCGAGCAGCGCCGCGAGCTCCGCCGCGAGCGCCGGGATGCGATCGAGCGCGGCGAGTTGCTTGTGGTGCGCGAGGTAGCGCACCTCGGTGAACGCCTCGGGGCCGACCATCGCCCCGATCGACACCGGGTCCGCGGTGTCGAGCACCTGCACCGGCTGGTAGGGCGGCAGGAACCGGTCGACGAGGTCCTGCGCCGGCACGTCGAGCGGCTCGACCGAGTGCGTGAGCACGAACCCGTCGACGCACACCATCACCGGGATCGACAGCTCCTCGGCCAGCCGGAACGCCAGGATGTGGAGGTCGACCGCCTCCTGCGCGTCGCGCGCGAATAGCTGGATCCACCCCGCCTCCTTGAGCGCCATCGCGTCGGAGTGGTCGTTCCAGATGTTGATCGGCGCGCCGAGCGCGCGGTTGCCCAGCGTCATCACCACCGGCAGCCCGAGCCCGGCGACGTTGTAGACGACCTCGGCCATGTGGAGCAGGCCCTGGCTCGCCGTCGCGGTGTAGGCGCGCGCGCCGGCGGCCGACGCGCCGAGCGCGACCGACAGCGCCGACGTCTCGCTCTCGACGTTGATGTATTCGCACGGCGCGAGCGCGCCCTCGCGCACCAGCTCGGACAGCGCCTCGACGATGTGGGTCTGCGGCGTGATCGGGTAGGCGCACACCACCTCGGGGCGGCACCGCGCCACCGCCTCGGCGATCGCGCGCGAGCACTCCAGCTGTCGGATCATGTCAGGCCTCTCCCCGGGTGAGCGCGTAGGCCGCCTCGGCGGCGGCGACGTTGCGATCCGCGACGGCGCCGTCGAACCGCTCGCGGATCGCCGCGGCGATCGACGCGAGCTGGACCACGCCGGTCAGCCCGGCGAGCCCGCCCAGCAGCGGCGCGCCCGGCAGCGGGCGCCCGAGGTGCTGGCGCGCCAGCTCCGACGCCGGCAGGCACCGCGCGTGGCCGGGCGGGAACCGCGAGACCCACTCGCCGAGCCCGAGCTCGCCGAACCCGCGGCTCGAGTTGACCAGCAGCCAGCCGTCGTCGGCGAGCCCGCTGAACACGTCGGCGGAGGCGAGCAGCGTCGGGTCCTGCACGACGATCATGTCGGGGCGGACGATCGGCTCGCGCAGCCGGATCGGCGCGGCGTCGAGCCGGCAGAACGACACGACCGGCGCGCCCATGCGCTCCGAGCCGAAGCTGGGGAAGGCCTGGGCGTACTGGCCCTCGCGGAACGCGGCGATCGACAGCAGCTCTGCGGCGGTGACGACGCCCTGTCCGCCGCGGCCGTGGATCCGGATCTCGAGCACGGGGCCGCACTCTAGCAAGGCGGGTGCCCGCAAGTTCGCGCGGGAGCGGTGACGTTGACGCAATCCTTGCGTGACGACCTGATGGACGCGCAGACCTTGCGGTCGCCGCACGCTCCACGCACGCGTCAGCAGGCATCGCTTCTGCAATCATCGCCGCCGTGCCGAAGACCAAGCGCGACCGGTGGATCTATCGCTTCGATCAGCTCGACAAGGTGCAGAAGCGCTGCGAGACGTGGGACGACGTCAAGGCGCTGCTCGGAGGTAAGGGCGCCAACCTCGCCGAGATGACCCGCATCGGGCTGCCCGTCCCGCCCGGCTTCGTCGTCACGACGGCGGCGTGTCGCGCGTTCCTCGCGACCGGCGAGCTGCCCGACGATCTATGGACGCAGCTCGACGACGCGATCGCGCGGCTCGAGGAGGCGACCGGCAAGCGGTTCGGCGACGCCGCGAACCCGCTGCTCGTGTCGTGCCGCTCCGGCGCGAAGTTCTCGATGCCGGGGATGATGGACACGGTCCTCAACCTCGGGCTCGACGACGCGACCGCGGCCGGGCTGGCGCGGCTGTCGGGCGACGAGCGGTTCGCGTGGGACGCGTACCGGCGGCTCGTCCAGATGTACGGCCGCGTCGTGATGGGCGTCGCCGACGAGCCGTTCGAGGCGGTGCTGCGGCAGGCGCGGGCGCGTCGCGGCGCGACCAACGACGCCGACCTGCCGGCCGAGGACCTGCGCGAGATCACCGCGACGTTCCGCGAGATCGTGCGGCGCGAGGCCGGCCAGGACTTCCCCACCGACGCGCGCGCTCAGCTGCGCGGCGCGACCGAGGCGGTGTTCCGGTCGTGGCAGGGCAAGCGCGCGCAGGACTACCGCCGCGCCGCCGGCATCCCCGACGACCTCGGCACCGCGGTCAACATCGTCGCGATGGTGTTCGGCAACCTCGGCGCCGGCTCGGCGACCGGCGTCGCGACGACGCGCAACGTCTCGACCGGCGAGGCGCAGCTCGAGGGCGACTTCCTGCTCAACGCCCAGGGCGAGGACGTCGTCGCCGGCACGCGCGCGGTCCAGCCGATCGCGGAGCTGCGCGCGGCGCTGCCCGAGGCCTACGACGAGCTGGCGCGGATCGCCCAGAAGCTCGAGCGCCACTACCGCGAGGTCCAGGACATCGAGTTCACCGTCGAGCGCGGCACGCTGTGGATGCTGCAGACCCGCGACGCCAAGCGCACCGCGCGCGCCGCGGTGCGGATCGCGGTCGAGCTGGCGCGCGAGGGGCGGATCACCCGCCAGGAGGCGCTGCAGCGGGTCAAGCCGGAGCACGTCGACTTCTTCCTGCACCCGCAGTTCGACCCGGCGGCGGTCAAGCGCGCGCGGGCCGAGGGCCGGCTGCTCGCCACGGGCCTCAACGTCTCGCCCGGCGCCGCCGTCGGCGAGCTGGCGTTCGACGCCGATCGCGCCGAGGAGTGGGCCAAGGCACGGCGCGAGGTCGTGATGATCCGCGCCGAGACCAAGCCCGACGACGTCCACGGCATGCTCGCGGCGCGCGGCATCCTCACCAGCCGCGGCGGGCGGACCAGCCACGCCGCGCTCGTCGCGCGCCAGTTCGGCAAGCCCGCGGTCGTCGGCGTCCTGGCGATGGACGTCGACCCCGAGGCGCGCGTCGCCCAGGTGCGGCGGCCGGGCGCGCCGGCGACGACGCTGCGCGAGGGCGACTGGGTGTCGCTCGACGGCACGACCGGCGAGGTGTTCGCCGGCAAGCTCGACACGATCCAGCCCAGCCTCGAGGATCCGTTCCTGCTCGAGCTGCTCGGCTGGGCCGACGCCGAGCGCCGGCTCGGGGTGTGGGCCAACGCCGACTACCCGCGCGACGCCGTGCGCGCGCGCGCGATGGGCGCCGAGGGCATCGGCCTGTGCCGCACCGAGCACATGTTCTTCGAGACCGACCGGCTGCCGCTGGTCCAGCGGCTGATCCTCGCGGGCACGGAGGCCGAGCGCGACGAGATGCTGACCCGCCTGTTGCCGATGCAGCGCGCCGACTTCGACGGCCTGTTCCGCGCGATGGACGGGCTGCCGGTGACGATCCGGCTGATCGATCCGCCGCTGCACGAGTTCCTGCCGCGCCACGACGAGGTCAGCCACGACGTCGCCGTGCTCGAGACGCGGCTGCAGCTCCACGACGGCGATCCCGCGGCGGTCGAGGCCGAGCTGGCCAAGAAGCGCGCGCTGCTCGCCGCGATCGAGGCGCTGCGCGAGGACAACCCGATGCTCGGGCTGCGCGGCGTGCGCCTGGGGATCCACATGCCGGCGCTGGTGGCGATGCAGGTGCGCGCGATCTTCGAGGCGGCGTGCGCGTGCCAGCGCGACGGCGTCCGCGTCCACCCCAAGATCATGATCCCGCTGATCGCGCACAACAACGAGCTGCGGCTCGAGCAGACGATGCTCGACGAGGTCGCGCGCGAGGTGACGGCGGCCGCGGGCGCGACGATCGACTACGCGTTCGGCACGATGATCGAGATCCCGCGCGCGGCGATCACCGCCGACCAGATCGCCGAGTACGCGCAGTTCTTCTCGTTCGGCACCAACGACCTGACGCAGACGACGTTCGGGATCTCGCGCGACGACGCCGAGACCGGGTTCCTCACCGAGTACCTGCAGAAGGGCATCCTGGCGGAGAACCCGTTCGCGACGCTCGACGAGCGCGGCGTCGGCCGGCTGATGCAGATGGCGGTCGAGCTCGGGCGCGGCGCCCGCCCCGACCTCGACGTCGGCATCTGCGGCGAGCACGGCGGCGACCCGCGCAGCATCGACCTGTGCCACCGCCTCGGCCTCGACTACGTCAGCTGCTCGCCGTTCCGCGTCCCGGTCGCGCGCCTCGCCGCCGCCCACGCCGCGCTCGCGCACGGCGGCAAGAAGGGCAAGGCCGGCAAGAAGGGCAAGGCCGGGAAGAAGGGCAAGGACGGGAAGAAGGCAGCCCAGAAGGCGGCCAGGGAGGCGGCGGAGAAGGCCGGCAAGCGAGCGAAGTAGCGCGCCTCACGGCGCGGCGGGCACCGCGAGCACGACCCACAGCGGGCGGTGGTCCGAGCCGACGTCGCGCTCGACCCGTCGCTCGAGCACGGCGACGTCGGCTGACACCAGCGCGTGGTCGATCGGCACGCCCAGCGCGAGCTCGCGCGACGGGAACGTCGCCTCGGGCGGCCGGTCCTCCAGGCTGTCGCGCAGCCCGCTGCGCGCGACCAGCCGCTGGAACCGGCGCGACCACGGCGTCGTGTTGAGGTCGCCGAGCAGGACGCGCGGACCGTCGAGCGCGCGCGCGATCGCGGCGACGTCGTCGAGCTGCCGTGCGTGGCTGGCGTCGCCGTCGCGCGACACCGGCGGCACCGGGTGCGTGACGACGAACGTCACCCGCGGGCCGTCGCGCAGCCGCGCGACGATCGTCGGCGTGCCGACGTCGCCGGGGTGCACGACCTCGCCGTCGAGCTCGCCTCGCGCGTACAGCGCCACGCCGAAGTTGTCCGCGCGCGGGTGCTCGATCCGCCCCGCGTACGACGCCAGCGCGGGCGCCAGCTCGTCCAGCCACCGCGCGTCGACCTCGACCAGCGCGATCACGTCCGGATCGCGCTCCTCGATCAGCGCCGCGACCTCGGCGTACGCGGTGGACGACGTGTGGACGTTGATCGACAGCACACTGACTGGCACGGCCCCGGGCGCCGGCGCGGGCCCCTCGCCCGGCAGCGCCCCTGCGAGCGCGATCACGTCGAGCAGCAGCGCGATCGTCGCGGCGTCGAACGCGCGCCACACGCCCGCCGCCAGCGCGACCGACGCGCACGCGAGCGCCGCGACGGCGTACTGCGGCCGGAAGTGCTCGAACAGGCTCAGCGGGAACACGGGCACCGCCGCGAACATCGTCGCCGCGAGCACACCCGCCGCGCCGATCGTGACGAGCCCGCCGATGATCGCGCGCGCGGACACCGCCATCGTCACGACGACGCCGCGCCCGGGGCGGCTATTCCCTCGGCGCATGAGGGGGCGCGCGCCCCCGCGCCCCCTCGCAATGGCGGCTTGACGCCCTCTCGACGTCGGCGCTACATGCAGCCATCCGCCGCCGCTCCTTCTCACCGGACGCCGCCACCGTGCCAGGTGGTGACTCGCACGCGGCCGACGTCGGCGGCACGCAGACCTTCGACGCGCCGCTGGAGTCGCCGTGCGGCGCTTCGGCGCCGGGCCGGTCGCTGGCGTTCCCGCCCGGCACCCGGATCGGTCGCTACGTGATCGACGCGCGGCTCGGCGAGGGCGGCATGGGGGTCGTCTATGCGGCGACCGACCTCGACCTGGAGCGCAAGGTCGCGATCAAGGTGGTGCGCGACCCGTGGCACGAGCACGGCGGCGAGCGGCACGCGCGCCTCCTGCGCGAGGCCCGCGCGATGGCCCGGCTCGACCACCTGAACGTCGTCCGGATCTTCGAGGCCGGGACCGCCAACATCGGGGACGGCGCGCACGCGTTCATCGCGATGGAGCTGATCGACGGCGCGGCGCTCGCTCGGTGGGCCGAGCCGCGGAGCTGGCGCGAGCGGCTGGCGGCGCTCGTCGCCGCGGGCCGGGGGCTCGCCGCCGCCCACGAGGCCGGCCTCGTTCACCGCGACGTCAAGCCCGACAACATCCTGGTCGATCGCACCGGACGCGCGCGGATCGGCGATCTCGGGCTGGCCGCGATGACGCGCGAGGAGGGGCGCGACGTCCGGGTCGGGGCGCTGCCCACCTCGCTGACCCACACCGGGGCGATCATGGGCACCCCGGCGTTCATGGCGCCGGAGCAGCACCGCGGCGAGCCTGCGGACGCGCGCACCGATCAGTTCGGGTTCTGCGTCACCGCCTGGCTGATCGTGTACGGGCAGCACCCGTTCGAGCTCGGCGAGCTGCCGGCCGCCGTGCTCGCCGGCGCGGTGCGACCGCCGCCGCGCGGCGAGGTCCCCGGCTGGCTCGAGCCGCTGCTGCGGACCGGGCTCGCGGTCGAGCCGGCGCAGCGCCATGCGTCGATGACGGCGCTGCTCGACGCGATCGACCGGCGGCTGCATCCGCCGCGCCGATGGCCGCTCGCGCTCGCGATCGCGGGCACGGTGGGGATCGCGTCGTGGCTGTTGATCGGTGCTGGCGGCGCCGGAGGCGCGCGCCTCGCGGGCGCGCCCGCGAGCTGCCCGCCGCCGTCGCTGCCGGCGCTGTACGTCGACGCCGCCGCGGCCCCGGGCGGCACCGGCGCGGCCGCCTGTCCATTCCGCACGATCACCGAGGCGCTCGCGGTGTCCGCCCCGTCGCGCGTCATCCACGTCGCCGCCGGCCGTTACGACGCCGCGCACGGCGAGCGCCTGCCGCTGGTCGTGCGCGGCGCGACCGCGCTGCGCGGCGCCGGCGCCGACGTCACGATCATCGCGGGCCTCGGGCTGTTCGACCCGCAGCCCGATCAGCTCGCGCTGTCGCGGTTCCCGCAGCGCGCGACGATGGTGATCGGCGACGACGCCGCCGAGGTCTCGCTGTCGGAGCTCGGCCTCGACGGCGGCGGGCGCGACGTGGTCGAGGGCAGCATCGGCGTGCTGTGCACCCGCGGCAACCTGCACGACTTCCACGGGCCGATCCCGCCGCCGAACACGCGGCTCGATCGGGTCCGCATCGGCAACGGCTACGAGACCGGGCTCGCGGTCAGCGGCAGCGCCGCGCCGCGGATGTCCGGCTGCAACCTCGCCGTCACCGGCGGGTACTTCCACGACACCGCGATCGGCATCTGGCAGATGGGGTGTGGGCAGTGGGAGGCCGCCGCGCCGACGGGGCTCGAGCTCGAGCACAGCGCGTTCCGCGCGCTGCGCAGCCACGTCCCGCCGACGGTGGAGGGGCGCACGGGCTTCGGCGTCCTGGTGTGGGACTGCGCGGCCCGGACGCGGATCGAGCGCAGCCAGTTCGCGGACAGCAACTTCGGCGTGTACCTGACCGGCCACACCGTGCTGCAACCCGGCGCGGCGCGCGATCCCGACCAGCCGCCCGTCACCGTCTCGCGCAACGACTTCGCGTCGCTCACGCAGCACGGCGTCTTCGTCGAGCGCGCGGTCGACGTCGAGCTGCGAGACAACACGTTCCACAGCACGCCGTCCGCGCTCGCCGTGTACGCGACGCCGACCGAGGCGCCCCGCGTGCGCGCGCGCGGCAACGCGTTCTTCGGCAACCGGATCGCGGTCGAGGTCCTCGGAGTCGGCGCGCTCCCCCCGGCGAGCCAGATCGACTTCGGGCGCGCCGACGATCCCGGCGACAACCACTTCAACTGCAACGCCGTCCGCGGCGATCCGGACGGCGCCACCGTCGCGATCCGCGTGCCCGCGGCGGCCGGCGCGATGCTGGCCTTCGCCGGCAACCGCTGGGACCACGCGCCGCCCCGCGTCCACCGCGGCCGCGCCGAGGGCCGCGCCGAGGTGCGGCTGCCCTCGGGCGAGCCCGCGGTGGCAGTCGCGCTCGACGGCGCGGCCGCGACCGGCGACGTCTGCCCGAAGCCCTGACCGCGGTCGGAACGGGCCACGAGCCGGGGCGACGGCGCACCCGTCGGCGGCGCCACACCAGCCGGGTCGACGACCTCGTCGCCGATCCGCCCAGCGCTGTCGACCGGCGCGTGTCGGACACGGCGCCCGTGCTCGTGATCTCACGTCGCGGGCGCTCGGATATGCTGCCGGCCCATGGACCGCGTCTCCCGCGACCGTTGCACGCGCGCCGCTACCGAGCCGGGTGCGACCGCGATCCGACTGGCCTGAGCTCGCACATGGCACCCCGGCAGACCAAGCCCGCCAAGTCGTCGACGCCGCCCGCGTACGACGCGCTCGTGGACGAGATCGCCAGCCTCGTCGAGTCCGCGCGTCGAGCGGCTGCGCGGTCCGTGAACGTGCTGATGACGACGACGTACTGGCTGATCGGCCAGCGGATCGTCGAGCGGGAGCAGGACGGCGCGCTCCGGGCAGCCTACGGGGCGAAGGTGATCGCGCGCCTCGCCTCGGACCTTTCGGCCCGGCTCGGACGAGGCTACTCCGAGCGGAACCTCGAGCAGATGCGCGCCTTCTACCTCGGCTGGTCGATTCCGCAGACGGCGTCTGCCGAATCGATCGGCGCCGCGAACGCCAGGATTCCGCAGACGCTGTCTGCGGAATCGGAGCAAGCGCGTGCGGTCGCTCAGTTCCCGCTTCCTTGGTCCCACTACGTGCGGCTGCTCGCCGTCAAGAACCGGAGCGCGCGGACGTTCTACGAGACCGAGGCGCTCCGCGGGGGATGGAGCCACGCGCAGCTAGATCGCCAGATCCAGTCGCAGTTCTACGAGCGGACCGCGCTCTCGCGCGACAAGGCGGCCATGCTGCGCAAGGGCGCGAAGCCCGAGTCGTCCGACCTGCGGCGCGCCGAGGCGGAGATCAAGGACCCGTACGTCCTCGAGTTCCTCGCGCTGAAGGACGAGTACGCCGAGAGCGATCTCGAGGACGCGCTGGTGGCGAAGTTGGAGCAGTTCCTCCTCGAGCTCGGCGGCGACTTCACGTTCGTCGGCCGGCAGCGACGGCTGCAACTCACGGGCGCTGCCTCGTGGCAGCCACCTGGCAGCAGCGGAGGCGGCCTGCGGACCCGCCTCCACGCACACCCGCGCCTAACGGCGCCGAAAATCACGAGCCCCGCAGGCGTTCAGGCCTGCGGGGCTGTGTGCGGTGGAGATAAGGGGAATCGAACGTCACCGACCGCGCCGCGAGACACCCAAGCACTCGCGCACCTGCAATGACCACGCATACTTGCGCGGCGGTGACGTCCCGGTTGGTCCCTCCTGGTTGCTGCCAATCCGCTGCCACGTGGCAGCGGGATGGCAGCGGCCGGGCGCCGCGCACGCCAAGGGGAGTGAGGCCCCTTCGGCCCGAGAGAGCGGCCTCTCCAGCGGTTTGTTTGTGTCGTGTCGCGGTCGCCTCGCAGAGGTCGCCGCTCAGGCCTCGTCACCAGGCGACGGCCCCTCCTTAGGCAGCGCCGGGTCGACGACCTCGCCGCCGATCCTCCCATCGCTGCCGACGGGCGCATGGCGGACCCGGCGCCCGTGCTCGTAGAAGTCCACCCGCTCCAGCCGCCCGTCCGCGTCGTAGACCAGCCACCGACCGTGGCGCGCGCCGCCTTGCATCGGCCCGACCTCGCGCGCGTCGGCACGCTCTCCCGAGGACCAGGCGAGGTGACACGCCAGCATCCCCGCGACGCACCCGAGCATGTACATCGTCGCCGCGCTTCCCATCAGCACGCCTGGCGGCGCCGCCACCACGAGCCCGAGGGCGGCGATCATCGCCGCGACCTGCGCGCAGGACGCGACCGTCAGCAGCGCGGGCCGGGTTCGCAGCGCGCCGGCGACGACGCCGACAACCATCGTGGCCACCGCGAACCAGCCGAGCCATCGCGTCGCCGCGCTCCAGAGCTTGGCCGCCGGCGCGTCTCCCAGCCCGCCCGCGCCCTCCAGGTGGCTGCGGTCCCATCCCCGCAGGACCTGATCGTCGACGAGGAACCAGCCGCTCGACGTCAGCGAGACGACGAGGATCGACGCGCTCGCCAAGCCGACCACGAGCGCCGCCGCGGTGCGGTTCATCGCGCCCTCCGAACCGCGAGCACGGTCGCCTCGAGCTCAGGCACGCATGACCAAGGAGGCAGGCACACGATCAGTACGTCCGTTTCACCAGGACCATGCGGATCGTCTCGCCCTCGCGCGTCTCCTCCACGCGGTACCCGAGCTTCTTCGCTCGCTCGTGGACGGCTTGCCGTTGCGCCTCGACGACGCGCCGTCGTTCGTCCTCCAGGCGCCGGCGCTCCGCGTCTTCGATCCTCGACTGCTTCTCAGCCCAGTGTGCCCGGTATCGCACGTGGAGCTGCGAGAGCCATCCGTCTCCATGCTGCGGCCTGTCAGCGTCGCTCACGATCAACTGGTAGCCCGTGGGCGAGGAGACGAAGCCGAGGTCGTTGGAGCCGGGCCCGAGGTGCTGGCGTCGGATGACGATGTTCGCCACCTGCGGGCGCCGATCGCCCTGGTAGCCGACGAGGGGCACGGGTGTGTCGTGCACCTCGATCATCGACGGCTCGAACCCGAAGTCGTCGAGCGCGCCGAGCAGACACTCCTCGTCCGTCATGGGTGTGAGCAGCCTCATGTACGCGCTCATGGCTTCTTCCCGACTCCCTGTGTGCGAGCCGACGTGACACGAGCCGCGCCCGCATCGGGCTTGCGGTCGACGTTCTCCATGCCGGGGGCGAGTCCCTCCAGGATCCGCTCGAGGTCACGGAGGCAAGCATCGCCGGCGAATCCCTCGGCGTCTGCGGTGATGCGCCCCTCGTGGTCGATCTCGACGGTGATGCGCTGCTCCTTCATGTGTCCTCCGGCGCAACGAGTCGTGCGGACAACCTGCGGGCGGCCTGCTCGCCAGCGTCGAGCTCCTGCCAGCTGTCGATCACAAGGTACCTCTGACCCTTGTAGTGGCGCAGCATGCCAACTTCGGGCAGTGCCTCGTCGGGCACGATGGACGCCTCGCGTGCGGGCGACGGTGGAACGAAGCGCCCGCCTGCCTGTGGTGGGCGCGTGGTCGTCATCGGCGACGTCGGAGGTCTGAACTCGAACCGTTCCTCAGCCTGCTGCTCCAGCGTCTGGATCTGGCCACGGATTCGCTGCGCGTCCCTGGTGTCTCGATTCAGTTCGTCGGAGAGCTTGCGGCATCGCGCGGAGAGGTCCTTGCGGGTCTCGTCGTTGGCGCCGTTCAAGGCGTCCTCGGCCGTGCGCAGATCGTCTGCCGTCGCGCTCCGGCGCTGCTCGGCAGCCTCGAGCTCCCTCCTCTTGTCCAGCAGGGCGTGTTTCGCCGCGTCGACACGCTGCTGCCACGACGCCTCCTGCCGCTCTCGTTCCTCGTCCTCGCGCGCCTTGCGCTCGGCCTCCTCCAGGTCGGCCTGGAGCTTGCGAGCGGCGTCCTCCAGCTCCCCGAGCTCCGCGAGGAGCCGTGATGCCTCGGCGGGCCCGGAGCTCGACGGCCGCGCCCTCTCCAGCTCGGCGACGCGGGCGATCAGCCCAACAGACGCGCGCTCGAAGCCGAGCACCGCACCCACGAGCCGAGCGAAGGCGCGACCGATCCGGCCACGGTCCCCATCGGTGGTCACGAGCGCCGCCCGAACGCGAGCGAGCCGCGCGGACCACTCCTCGTCGAGCTTTCGCCATTGGCCGACCAGGGCGTCGTCGTCGGCGCCGCGAGGTACGCGCGGAGGAAGGACCGTCCACTCGTAGCGCGCCGCGAGCGCGAGCGGCTGAGGCGGGGGCCGCGACGAGGGCTGGGTCTCGGGCACCGCGCGCAGCGAGCTCGCCACCACCTGGGGCACCTCGATGATCTGCTCTGCCTCCGGCCGACGCGGCGCAACCTCGCCGGGCAGCCAGACATCCGCGGAGCCGAGGTCCAGGTCGCCCAGTCGGACGTCTGTCTGGAATCGCCACGCGGCGTCGGCCTCCAGCAGGCGAGCGACCTCGACGGCCTGGTCGACGGAGAGGCGCAGCCGGAGCCGGCCGTGCTTGCCGGCCAGGAGCAGCTCGTCACCGCCTTCGGTGATGAGCATGTCGGGAAGCCCTCGCTCGTCCCAGACGACCTCGCCGCGCTTCGCGAGCTGAGCCAGCCGGTCGTGGTGATCCGGGCCCGCCGGGATCCACAGCCTCCGGGGCGCCGCCTCCGGCGGGGCACCGCTGGCGAGGTGCATCAGCGCGCCGAGCGTGTTGCCCATCAGCTGCGCATCCGGTGGTTTCAGCCTGACACTCGCAGCGCGCGGCACCAGCGGGACATCGAAGGGGCGCTCGCCGGCGCGACGCCACTGCGGCGTCGGTGTGCCTGACCAGGCCTCCTCCTCCGCCTCGTGCCAGAACAGTCGGACGAAGGTCTGTCGCAGCGCCGCGGCCTGGTCCTCGTCGAGCCGGAGGACGAAGCCACCTCCGATCCACAGCCGCGCCTGCTGGCCCACCTGAACTCCGGCCGCCGGCACCTCCGGGACGCGACGCACCAGGACGCGCGGCGCGCGGAGCAGGTCAACGTCGGGCGGGGCGGCTCCCCACTCCGGTCCCACGAGTGCATACACGCGAGCGCCCGATGCGGCGTGCGCGAGCAGCTCCGCGCGCGCCTCTGCTCCTCCCTCTCCGAGCAGGCCCAGCACCGGGGCGTCCCCGGTGCGCGAGGCCTGTGCCGATCCGCGCGTCAGCCATCGTCCACCGTTCCATCCAGGCCGCGACGAGCCGCGGATCCATGCAGTGGGCAGCCTCACGTCGCTCCGCGCCTCGACGTGGTGGCGGACGACGCGCTGGATGCGTCCCTTCATCATCGTCCACCCTCGAGCCACGCCCGGAGCGCGGGCTCGAGCTCCTCGGCGGTCACGCGGGTCGCCGCGAGGTCCTTCCATCGCAACGGTGTGCCCGGTCCGGGGCCGGGAGCGTCGGGGCGCGCGTGGAGCGGGCTGTTGCTCATGTGCCAGCCGAAGCCGGCCCCCTGGCCGGGCAGCACGAGCAGATAGCGGTCGTGCGGCATGTTCTTGCCGAACGTCTCGCGGTAGCTGCGCGGTGGCGCGCCCGTGATCGCCTGGATCGCCTTGAAGTCCGTACCCTCGTCACCGGTCCATACGTCCACAGCGACGGTCGGCGCCGACGCGCGCAAGGTCGCCACGAGGAGCTTCAACCCGGCGAGGTTGTCGGCGCCGCGCACGTAGCGGTCGCTCAGCAAGACTCGACGCGGCGTGGCGCCCGCCAGCAGCTGATCGACGAGCTGCCGCATCGACCATCCGCCGTGGAAGGGGATCCGGATGACGCCGGGCGAACCGGCGCTCGCGGCCGCGGCCGGGGCGCCGATGCGGAGCTCGCCCAGCTCGAGGGCGCCGACGGGGGAGGGGGCGAGGTCGACCGGCGCCGCCAGCGACCAGGACCGCTCCGGGACCCGTGAAGCCTGGGCCAGCAGCTCGTCGTGCGGTGGCAGCGTGGGGGAGAATGACTCCAGAGGCGTGCCCTCGGTGAGCAGGGCGAACTCCTCGCGGACCGCGGCGCGGCTGCGGTATCCCGGTCTGTCGGACAGGCGGCGATCGAACCTCGCCATCGCCCACCGCTGGGCGTCCTGCGCCGACGCGGGTCCGATGGGGACGTCCTCGAGGCTCACATCCTCGAAGACGCCGCGACCGGGGACCTCCACGCGACGGATCGAGAGGGTCTTGTGGAACGCGTCCTGTTCGCTGCCCGAGAGCCCCTCGAACGGGGTTGCGAGCCGGCGCTCGTGGGCCTGCCACCGCCCGAAGGGGGCGAAGGTGGTGGTCGTCCAGGTTTCGGCGAGCTTCCACAGGTCCATGCCCGTGGACTCGGGCTCGTGCTGGATGGGGCGGAGCGCATTGCCGTCGTTCATCGGCGCATCGATCGTTCCGTCCAGCTGCCACTGTTCCCGCCCCTGGTCGAAGTCGAGCCTCCAGCGGAGCCGACAGGTCGCGCGCGAGGTCCTCTCGATGACCGCGGGGTGGCCATGGTTCGTCGGCAGCCCGCGCACCATGAACCGCTCCGCGGGGGCCACGACCGAACGGAACACCGTCCCGAGCTCCGGAACGACGTCGAGCGGCTTCATCTGCTCGTTTCGGTGCGCTCGACTCGAGGAGAGGCGCTCCACCGCGAGCACCCTCCGACCGATGACGGGGTGGTTCGCCAGCCACAGTTCGTAGACGCCTTGCTCGGGCACCGGCGCCTCGTCCCGCTGGGCGACCTGCTCGCCCAGCGCCGTCACGGCGCCGCCCGCGTCGCACAGGCCGAGGATCCTGCACCACGCGATGACGTTCTTCGCGCCGGTGTCCGACAGGCCGGGCAGCGCGGACTGGACGACGGGCGGACTGATGCGGTTGCCGTCCTGACGGGCGGCGCGGCAGAGCAAGCCCAGCTCCGGCCGCCGCTCCATCCAGGCCATCTCGGCGAACACCTCGACCCGATGCACCGGGATCTTGGAGGTCAGGACCGCCCTCATCGGCTGCGCCTCCGTCCTCCAAGCACTCCCGTCTCGAACGACGGCGTGCGTTGCACCAGCTCTTCCAGCTCGGAGACTCGGCACTGCCGGAAGTAGCTGGCGTTGCCGAACACCACGAGCTGCTGCCGCGCGCGGGTCACGGCCACGTTCAGACGATTCGGGCTGTCGAGGAATCCGACGCGCCTGGTGTTGCGCAGCGAGAGCATCACGAGATCGGCCTCGCGTCCCTGGAAGCGGTCCACGGTGCCGCACACGATCTCGACCGGCGCGCTCGAGACCACGAAACGCGTCCGGCCGTCGTACTGGGTGACGTCACGGAGCATGTCCGAGATCGCGCGCTCCTGCTTCACGTAGAAGCAGAGGCACGCTACCTCCCACCTGCTCGGCAGGTCGCGCGCCGGCGGGCCCTTGCGGCGGGCCCAGGCGATGAGCTCGCGCAGGACATCGGCCATCGCCTGGATCTCGTCGGGGTTCACTCCACCGTGTTCGCGCCCCTCGATATCAGCCCACACACGGCGGGCGGGGAACCGGCCGAAGTCCCAGTCCAGCGTCTCGTCGCGGTGCTGGATCGTGTTCGCGTCGCGGAGCGCGCGGCCCGTGTAGATGACCTCGCGCGGGAACGATGCGATCTCCGCATGCATCCGGTGCTGAAAGCTCAGGCTCTGGAACCGCGCGCCGAAGTCATCCCGACGGGTCGTCGCCAGCCCCATCGTCAGCGCGCTCCGTCGCTTCGCCCGCTCGACGCCGATGCCCTCCTGCAGCACCTCCAGGATGCTCGGAAGCCCGATGTTCTCGAGCTCCTCGAGGGGCTCCTTGAGGGGCTCCTTGAGGGGCTCCTTGAGGGGCTCCTTGAGGGGCTCCGCGATGCTGACCGCGACGGGCAGGAGGCGGTTGAGGTCGTCGCGGAGCCGTGTGCGCTCGTCTTCGTTGCGACTGCGACGCAGCTCATGCAGGCGGGTGAGCCGCCAGGCGATCTCCTGCGCGAGATCGTTGCGGCGGAGCCAGTCGATCTCGCAGGCCTGGGCATCCTCGAAGGTGGCCACGGCCTCGCGTCCGGACATGCGCTCCCGGTAGGCGCGCTGCAGCTTGCCCGCCTGCCGGTGCCACCACGCCTGCCGCAGCAGGAGCGCGTTGCCCTCGGCGAGCGGGCGGCCCGCTCCCACGAGCTCCTCGGCGACGAGCAGGTTCGAGGGCAGCAGCTCCGCGACCTCGCCGATGAGGTCGTCACCGACCATCACCCAGTCGGCCGCCGCGAGCCGCAGCGCCGCCGCGTCGCCCCCGCGGAGCTGGTCGAGGGTGACCGTCTCCACGAGCCCGTGCGACGGGGCCGCGCTGGCCACGACCCGGACCACCGAGAGGTTCTCCGGCGCGGCCTTGAGCTCTCGCGCGATCCAGTCCAGCACGCCAGGACGCTCGACCAGCAGCCAGCGCATCCCCGGCTGGCGTACCTGGGAGCGAAGCAGCCGGAACAGTAGCAGGCAAGCCCGCTGGTGATCAGCCGGGAACACCTGTCTGTCGCGCTCGTCCACCAGGTCGCGGAGGTTCGCCACGATATCGGCACGGTCGGCGAACGGCGGTAGCTGCCGGACATCACCGACGACGATCCACCGCCTCGCCATCAGCGCCGGGACCATGAACTCCTGGATGAGCGTCTTGCTCGCCTCGTCCACGATCAGGGCGTCCCAGTGAGGCATCGTCGTGATCGGGCGCTCCGACACGTGAAGATCCTCGTCGCGGCCGCGGAACAACGGGTGGTTGACGATGCCCATCGTCGTGCCGCACGTCAGGTTGGCCGCCATGATGACGGTGCGCTCGGCCATCTCCTCCAGCTCGGCGTCACTGTAACTGGCCATCGTCCGCAGTCGCCGCCATGTCTCCACGAGCCCGCTCACTCGTTCGTCTAGCTGCGTTGCCTGCACCCTCTCGTCCACCTTGTCGAGCTTCCCGATCCGCACGGCGTCGATCGGCGACGACGACCCGAGCAGCCGCTCCAGCACGTTGTCGATGGCGACGTGGGTGGACGCGCACAGCAGCACGCGCTCGCCCCGCTCGACGAGCTGCTGGACGATCTCGCAGATCGCCGTGGTCTTGCCCGAGCCTGGCGGACCTTCGAGGAAGGCGAAGTCGGGGCTGCCCAGCGCCTTCTGCACGAACGCGCGCTGCTCGTCCGTCCCGCTACGCGAGAGGTCGGTGAGGGATCTCCATTCATCGTCTGGAATGCGCGCGGGTGTCACCTGGGGCCACCGGGCACGCTTTGGGTCCTCGCACAGACGAAGAAGCCCCTGGTGGTGCGGCAGCGGCGCTTCGGAGAGCTGACGAAGCGCCCGCTGCTGGAGGTAGAGGTTCCGGATGTCCACCGGGAGGTGCAGCACGGAGCCGTCTGGTGGATACCGATCGAGGAGCAGCTGGTATCGGTCCTGATCGACCTTCTTCACCTTGAAGGTCGTCTCCTTGTGCCGGCGCCTGTCGCTCAGCACCTCGCTCACCTCGCCCTCGCAGAACGCGGCCCGCGGGTCGAGGAAGTCGTCGGCGTCGGCGGACTCCGGTGGGAGGAGCTGGACCCAGCAGCCGCGCCGGCCGACCTCGCGCCACCGAAACCGGACGCCGTTGTCGCCCTGGACCAGCCCGTCGGCGGGGAGTCTCTCGACGCGCAGCATCCCGGCGAGCACCTCGAAGGAGGTGCCGCGGCTGTCCACGACGCACCGAAGCTCCTCCGTCGCGGGCAGCGCCCTGGCCTCGACCACCTCGCCGTCCACGACGACGACGCCGTCGCTCACGTTCCCTTCGACCAGCAGCAGCCAGTGACGGTCTCCGGCGTCGGCGCGAGCTGGCGCGACGAGCACGAGGGCGCGTCCCTGCGTGTCGGTGACCCGGCTCGGCGGCGGTCGCTCCTCCTCCTTGACCGCGCTCTCGACCCTGCACCACAGCACACGATCCTCGGGGCGGAGCGGGGGCTCGGTGCGGACGAGCAGCCCACGAGAGGTGATGGTGGCTGCCTTGAAGCGCACGGCCACACCGCGCGCCGGGACGAAGCCGTCCTGCGACAGGTCCGGTGCCATGCCAGCTGGCCAGTCGGTGAGCACCACACCCGGAGGGCGGCGTGGCACGCGCAGCAAGCTGTCCACCGGCTCGACCTGGATCGATCGCAGGTCACTGACGCGCTCCCACGCGAGCTGGTAGCGAGTCTGCCGCGCCTTCGCGGTGTGGATCGCCTGCCCGAGGAAGCGGAGGAACGGCCTCAGCACGCTGTCCGCCTGGGCCATCAGCGCCGTCGTGACGCTCGGATGTCCGGCGACCGCATGGAAGAACAGGGCTCTCATGTGCGGGCGCCCGGGATGAACGGGTTGCGCGTGGCCTCCTGGCGCAGCCGCGGGACATCCCCCGCAACCTGCTCCCCGGGCAGCGGTTCGGGCGGCTCACCGGCCGCGAGTCGAGCGCGGACTTTGGCCCACTGGCGCAGGCTCTCGATCTGCTCGCGCATCGTCCGCGACAGCGGGAAGGTCCTGTCCAGCGCGCGTGTGATGTGCTCGGTGTGGAGCTCGCGTCCCTCGGCGAAGGCCTCGAAGAGACCCTCCCGGATCGCTTCTTCGAGCTCGGCCCCGGAGAACCCCACGGACCGCGCCGCCAGGCCTGCGACGTCGTAGTCCTTCGGTGCGCGCCCCTTCTTCTTCAGGTGGATCGACAGGATCTCCTCTCGCACGGCGCTCGTCGGGAGGTCGACGAAGAAGATCTCGTCGAAGCGCCCCTTCCGCAGCAGCTCCGGCGGGAGCATCTCGATGCGGTTCGCCGTGGCGACGACGAACACCGGATCCCGCTTCTCCTGCATCCAGGTCAACAGCGTGCCGACGACCCGCGCGGTCGTGCCGCCGTCGGTCTGATCGGAGCTCCCCATGCCGGCGAGCCCCTTCTCGATCTCGTCGATCCACAGGACGCAGGGCGCGAGCGCTTGCGCGACCTGGAGCGCGGTGCGGATGTTGCCCTCGGACTGTCCGACGATGCCGCCGAACACCTTGCCCATGTCGAAGCGCAGCAGTGGAAACTGCCACGTCGCCGCGACGGCCTTGGCGAGCAGGCTCTTGCCGCAGCCTTGCACACCCAGCAGGAGCACGCCCTTGGGCGCGTCGAGGCCATACTCCCTCGCGCCCGCACCGAACGCACGTCCGCGCCGGTCCAGCCACGCCTTGAGCTGGTCGAGGCCCCCGACGTCGGCCATGCTCGCGCGGGTCTCGTAGTACTCGAGGACCTCGCTCTGCTTGATGATCCGTTCCTTCTCTCGCGCCACCAGGGGCACGGCCCCGTGATCGAGGCGGCGGAGCTCGGCGGCCGCCTTGCCGAACGCGAGACGGGCTTCCATCACCGTGAGCCCCCGCGCCGCGTCGAGCAGCGCCTCGTCGGCCGTCGCGTGCACGCGAGCGGCGTCGGCAGCGTCCTGCAGGACGACGCGCAGGTCATCGACACCAGGTAACTCCAGCTCAATCGTCGGGATCTCCTTGCGGAGGTCGATCGGCAGGCCCGGCAGCGGCGTGGACAGGATGACCAGCTTGCGCGGCGACGCCGGCAGGCGCGCGAGCTCGCGCAGCCAGCGGAGCAGCGGATGATGCTCCTCGCGGAGGAACGGGTGGAAGTCCTCCATCAGCCAGATCCCGGACAGCTCGGAGTCGTGGATCCTGCGGAGCATCTCCATCGGATCGGTGGCATCACGATCCTCGTCCGCGTTCTGGCCGTCCGGCTTGCACGCCAGCAGGCCGGTCGACTGGCTCCAGATGTGGAGCGGGAGGTCGACCCTGTTGGACAGACCGATCACGTGACCGCGCACGCGCTCCCATTCGTAGGATGCGATGTGCAGCAGGCGTGCGCCGGCCTGGGCAAGGTGCAGCAAGTGGTCGAACGTGGTCATGGCTCTCCTGCGTTGGTGCCTCTTTGGCTCGTGCTGGTGGCAGGCGCTGCCTTCTCGTCGTCACTCCGTGATGGGCTCGCCGACGAGCGCGATCTCCACGTCCCCGTCGCCGAGCCGCAAGGCTTCGCTGCGCGACGGCTCGGCGTCCGGCGTGTACACGGCGATCGTGCGGTCGTCGGAGCGCGCGACGAACAGCGGCTCCCCGAGGACCTCGCCGTCGGACGAGACGATCGGCTCGATCGCCACGCGGAACTGGCCAAGCACCTCGTCCAGCCAGCCGGCGTGGTCGGGGCCGACCAGGCTTAGCAGCAAGGGCCGCTGGTCGCCGCTGCTGCCCGCGTGGCGGGCGTCGATGACCGGCGCGATCGCCGCGAGGTCGCCGGCCTCCTTGAGCGCGGCGAACAGCTTCCCGGCGGCCCCTTCGGTCGCGCGGGTCGCGGTGGCGAGAAGCAGTGAGCGCGCCCGGGTGAGGGCGACGTAGAGCGGCGCCGCGATCGGCTGGCCACGCTCGTGGAAGGCGTCCAGGGCGAAGCCGCAGACCACCTCGGCCTCGTAGCCTTTGAACGAGTGCGGCGTGGTCACCGCGACGGTGCGATCGAGCCCCTCGAAGCCCTCGCGGGTCCGGAACTCCGCGCGCAGGCCCAGCGGCTGGAGCCTGTCCGAGAGCATGCGGGTGATGAGCTCGCCGTTCTTCCGCCCGTTCGTGTAGCCCATCGTCAGCACCGCGATGTCGCGTGCCTGCACTCCCTCGTCCCGGATCCAGGCCACGATCTGGTCGCACACGGCGCTCGCCTCGAGGGTGCGGTCCGCGTAGGGGCGGAACATCGGCGCGGGGCCGTTGACCTCGTTGTAGTTCACCTGCCACCAGGTGCGGCCTTCCCTCCGGGTCTCCTCGATGAACCCGCGCTCGATGTACTCGCGCTGATCGGGATCGTCGGCGAACGAGGTCAGCCGCGCGAGCACGTTGACGGCGAACTCCGTGATCGGCCGGGTCGACCGGAAGCTCTCCTTCATCACCACGGAGCGGCCGCGCAGGTCGATCCCGAGGTCCATCCACCGGGGCGTGCCGCGGCGGTACACGTTCTGGGCGTTGTCGTAGAAGATGTTGACCGCGCGGCTCTTGGGGTCGTCCGGGTCGGTCTGGGCCGTGAGCTGCGTGAGCAGCGCGATCACCTCGGGGCCGAGATCCTGCGCCTCGTCCATGAACAGCGCCTGGCAGCCCGCCACCCGGGTGACCCCACGGGCCAGGATCTGCTTGGCGCGCCAGCCGTACTCGAAGCGCATGGCGTCGGCGACTCGCACGGGGCGCTCCAGCGACGCCAGCAGGCGATCGATGTGGTGCAGGTCGATGCGGCTCCATGGCACAGCGCCGGGCTGCCCCGCGCGAGCCCAGGCGTCCTCGATGCACCTCTGGATGAGCCGGCGCAGCGCCTCGTTGGCGAAGACGACCCAGTAGCGCGTGGCAGGGTCCGGGTTGCGCAGCAGCGTCTGGACCAGCCAGGCCGCGAGCACCACGGTCTTGCCGCTCCCCGCGACGCCGCGCACCAGGCGCGGCTTGCCGTCCATCTCGAACCGCGAGAGGCGCTGCTGCTCGGAGCTGAAGATCGGCCGAAGCGCCCGTCGCCTCACGATCTGCGCGCCGAGCCGCTGATCATCGGCGTCGAAGCTCGGGGCCTCGGCCGCGGCGACGTCCCTGGCGACCTCGTGCAGCCGCCACGCGCGCCCGGCGTACTGGAGCGCGGCGGGCCACAGGTTCGTGACCAGAGGCGCGAGGAACGGCTGGCGCGCCTCCTCGCGCGTCGCGAGCACGATCGCGAGCTTCCGCGCGCGGCTCACGCCGACGTTGATGAGGCGCTCCCACTCGTCGAGCGGCCAGCAGTGGCTGCCCGCGTTGACCGTGTCGAACACGACGTAGTCGGCCTCGGCGCCCTGCTGCTGGTGCACGGTGGAGGCGCGCCAGTGCGGCGCGCCGAGGCCGCGCAGGTGGTCGCTGACCATGCGCGTCTGTCCGACGAACGGGGACAGGAACAGGCCCGCTCCTTCACGCATGCGCGGGTAGGCGGCGAAGAGGCGCTCGAGGACGACCGGCGTGTGGGCGCGCGTCCAGCTCCGGTTGTGCTGGCCGCGGTCGGCGCGCAGGTGCTGGGGCTCGGTCTTCTCCTCGTCGAGCACGTACCAGATCGCCCGCTGCGCCGGCAGCTCCTCGTCGGCCTCCACCGCCAGGGTCGACGCGTCGACGAGGCGGCCGCCGTACTGGTACGCGGAGACCGCGGCGCGGATGTGCGGGTGCATCCGGTGCTGGTGCGTGAGGAACTCGGCGCCGCCGCCGGTCTGCTCCACGTCGAGGTGCTGCAGCGCGCTGAGCCCGAGCCAGTGCGCGTGACCGGACGCGAGCACGCGGTTCATCCGCGCGATCGGCGCGAGCTGCCGCGGGTCGCCCACGAGGACCACCCGCCGGGCCGCCAGCACCGAGAGCGCGGCGATCGTGGCGCGCGAGATCAGCCCCGCCTCGTCGACGACCACGGTGGTGAACGGCGCGGTGCCGTCGGTCACCAGGGAGCGCTCGCAGGCGAACGACAGCGCGTGGAACGCCGTCGTGACCACCGCCCGGAGCGCCCCGTTGCTCGCCGCGGCGCCGGCGGCGCCGCGGAGCTCGCGGACCAGCACGCCGAGCCGGTGGCGGAGCCTGGCGCGCTCGGCGCGGTCGCGGGTCGTGTCGAGGACCGACCTCAGCCCGTCGATGTCGCTCCGCAGCTGGTGCTCTCGGCCCTCGATGAGCCGGCGGAGCCCGGCGTCCGCGAACCGCCGGTACCGCGCGCCGCGCCCGACGCGCACGATGGTCCCCTCGGCGGCCGCGTTGGACCGCGTCGCTCGCCCGATCGACAGCGCCGCCTGATCGGTGGCGTCGTTGGTGGTCGAGACGACGAGGACGCGCTCTTCCGGGTCGCGCAGGAGCGCGGCGACGCGCTCCCCGATGAGGTGCGTCTTGCCCGTCCCGGGCGGCCCCCACAGGATGTTCCAGCCGGGCGGCCAGGGGGCCTCCATGGCGCCGTCGACGGGTGGGGCGCCCAGCGCGGCGGCGCGCAGCCGGCCGCACAGCATGAGCCGGAGGCTGGCGTACTCCTTCCCGGTGTAGATGCGCTTGAGCAGCGCGACGAAGTCGAACGGGCGCACGTAGAAGTCGCCGCGCGTCGGACCCTGGCGTCCGTCGCGGCCGACGTAGAGCGCGCCCGCGGTGTCATCCAGCTCGACGACCGGGCCGGACCAGAGCACCGCGTCCTCGTCGGGTTCGGCGCCCGCGGTCGGAGCGCCTTCCCGAGGACGCAGCGCGACGCTGCCCTCCCACGACTGCTCGAGCCCGAGCACCGAGCCGGTGTCCAGCCGGTACAGGCCCTCCTCGGGGTCGATGCACTCCACGTTTAGGCAGCGGAGCTGCTTCCACTCCGCCGAGGCCCTGTGCTCCGCGATGACCGCCTCGGTGACGCGCTTGAGGTCGTCGACATCGCCGAGCGGCAGCACGAGCTCGCGCGAGTACGCCGGGATCGTCACGTCGGCCCCCTCGTCAGCTCGGCGGCCAGCGCCGTGAACGCGGCCGGCTCGGTCTCCGGCAGCCGCGCGAGGTCCACGCCCACGGTGCGCACGCGCACCGGGCCGGCGCGGAGGTCGAGGGCGGGCACGGGGCGCGGGTAGATGAGGACGGCGTCGCGGCAGCCCAGGACGGTGGCGTAGAAGACGACCTGCTGGACGTCGGCGGGGGCGGGGCGGTCGGTGTCCTTGTACTTGGTGTCGAGGACGGCGAGCGGGCGGCGGGTGGCGCGGTCGCGCAGGACGATGTCGGCGTCGTAGCGGAGGCCGGCGTCGAGCGGGATGCCGACGTGCGGATCAACGAGGACGTCGCGCAGCTCGCGGTCGAGCCATCGGGCGACGTAGCGCTCGAACAGGGCTGGCATCCACAGGGTGAACGGGACGGTCTCGGCGGCGCCGGCGCCGCCGCTGGCGCCGCACGCCTCGAGCAGGAGCCGACACAGCGCGTGCATCGGGCGGTAGTCGGCGTTGAGCTGGCTGTAGCTGCGGGCGCAGTCCTCGGGGCGCACCGGCACCATCGACAGGCACGCGGCGAGGAGGCGGTGGCTGGCGCGGACCTCGTGGCGCACCTCGGGGCTGCCGAGCGACGACCGGCGCAGCCGCTCGAGGGTCCACAGCAGGATCTGGTTGTCGAGGAGGTCCTCGGTGAGCGTCTCGAAGTCGCACACCAGGCCGGTGGCGCCGCGGAGCTGGCGCCCCATCGACTCGCGCGGCGCGACGCGGCCGCGCACGAGCTGCAGCTCGTCGCGCTCCTCGACGTACGCGCGGTGCAGCCCCTTGCGGACGCGGCTGCCGATCTGCCGCGCGAGCACCAGCGCCAGGACATCGAACAGCCCGCCGACGGTGTCCTCGCGGGTCAGCGTCTCGTGCCAGCGCAGGCTGTCGAGGTCGAGGGCGAGGTCCAGCATCGCGAGCAGGCTGCGGACCGGCACCTTGGGGGCGATGCGGAGCGCCAGGCCGTCGTCGACCGGGAGGTAGCCGACCAGGCCGCACGAGCGCACCGCCCAGTCGGCGCCGGTGAGCGCGCTCGGCTCCTGGAGCTCGAACGACGCGCGGTGCGCGGCGTGGACCCGCCGGGCGATCGCCTCGCCCGCGGCGCCCAGCGGCGCGAACTGCCACTCGACGAGGTCGACGACCCTCACCCCGTCACCCCTCTCGGCTCCACCCGGCGAGCTTGCCCTTCGACAGCGTGCGCCAGCGGAACGGCTCGACGACGCGGGGCTGGTCGTAGAAGTACTCCTCGAGGTACGGCTCGATCTCGCCCTCCCAGACGTCGTCGAGCGTGTTCTCGATGTTGGGTCGCAGGAAGTACGAGATGCCCAGCTCGAAGTTGGGGTCGGCGATGGCGGCGTTGATCTCGCGCAGCACGGCCACCAGCGCCGGCACGACCTCCTCGTCGAGCTCGCACTTCTCCTCGAGCACGTCGAGCTTGGGCGGCAGGCGCAAGAACGAGAACCGCCGGCGCAGCGCGTGATCGAGCCGGGCGATCGAGCGGTCGGCGGTGTTCATCGTGCCGATGATCCGGACGTTGCCGGGGATGGACAGCGTGCCGCCGCTCGCCAGCGGCACCTGCGCGTCGCGGTACTCCAGCAGGTACATCAGCTCGCCGAACACGCGCGGCAGGTTGGCGCGGTTGATCTCGTCGATGATCAGGACCATGTAGTCGGGCGCCACGGCGCGCGCGCGCTCGCAGAACGCCATGAACCGCCCGGGCGCGAGCACGTAGTCGAGCCCGCCGGCGACGCGCTGCGGGCGCAGGCCCTGGATGAAGTCCTCGTAGGAGTACGCAGGGTGGAACTGCACCAGGTCCGCGCGGCCGGAGATGCCGCGGGTCAAGAGGCGCGCCAGGCGCTCCGCGACGTAGGTCTTTCCGGTGCCCGGCGGGCCCTGGATGATGATCTGCTTCTTGTCCTGCAGGATGCGCAGCCACTGCGCGGCGGTGCCCTCGTCGAAGCCGGTGTCCTCGATGAACTGCTCGCGGGTGTAGGCCGGTGGCGGCGGCGGTGGCGGCGGCGGCGGCGCGTCGTCGTCGACGACGGGATCGACGATGGTGCCGTCGCGCGACGCGAGCTCCTCGTACGTCGCGCGGTCCAGCTCCATCAGCGTCTTGATCCAGCCCGGCTGGTCGATCGCCCGGACCTTGACGTCGAACCAGTCGACGGGGACCTGGTGCGCGAGCTCGGCGCCCTCCTCGTAGCGGTACGGACCCTTGACCCGCCCGAGCCCGACGACCTCGCTGGTGCCGCGGTTGGCCACCAGCAGCGTCCCGACCGGCAGCCGCGCCAGGTTCCACGCCTGCCGCGCGCCGGCGAGCTTGTAGTCCTTGCCGCCGGCGTTGGCCTCGGCGACGCGCGCGCGGAACTCGTGCTCCTCCCGGACCTCCGACAGATCGCCGAGCGCGTTCCAGCCGATCTCGGCGATCTCGTTGGTCCGCCAGCGCTCCCACAGCCTCGCGACCTCGCCGGGCGAGATCTTCCAGTAGGTCTGCTGGGCGGTGGTCGGCGCCTCGAGCTCGGGGAACGAGAACTTCCGGATCGCGACGATCCAGTGGCAGAAGTGGTCGAAGGTGTCGGCGGCGCGCACGCCGCCGAGCCGCGGGTCGCTGAAGCCGGGCTGCTCGCGCACCAGCTCGTGGATGGCCTCGATCGCGGCCGGGTACTCGGGCAGGGTCGGCTCCAGCTCGCGGCGCTGGAAGTAGTTCACGACCTGCAGGACCTTCTTGTTGACCAGCGGGTAGCGGTCGGGCGCCATCGCGCTCAGGAACGGCGTCAGGGTGCCGACGCTGAAGCCCTTGGACAGCGGATCGCGGACGAACGAGGCGATGTGCGCCGCGAGCTGGTCGGGGGCGTCGAGGCAGCCGCGCAGGAAGCGCAGCACGGTCTGCGCGACCGCCGGCCAGCTCTCGGGCGTCACCCACTTCGCGCGCTCGAAGTAGGTGCGCACCTCGCCGAGGATGACCGGCGCGTGCGAGACCCACGCGCCTCGCGCCAGGTGCTTCGCGGTGCCCTGGTGGGGCAGCACGCCCTCGAGGACGACGTCGGTGACGTCCTGGCCCTGGGCCTCCAGCGTCGCGATGCGCTCCCAGACGGCGCGCGCGGCGATCCGCTCGGACTCGTAGCGCGTCAGGAACTCGCGCCCCTCGTCGCTGACGGCGTAGGTGTCGAGGTACTCGGCGACGAGGTCGGCGAGCGAGAGGTCCTCGTCGCCGCCGTGCGCGTCGGCCGCGCCGACGCTCGCGTCGGCCGCGGCGCGGGGCTCGGGCAGTGGGAGCGTGCGGCCGGTCATCTCGGCCAGCGCGGTCACGGCGCCCGGCGCGTGGGTGTGGCTGTTGCGCATCCGGCCGGCGGCGATGGCCGGGACGTAGGTCGCCGCGACGGCGGTGACGATGACGTCGGCGAGATCGGCGACGGCGTCGTAGGCCACCCAGTGGTAGGTCGGCCCCGGCAGGTGGAGGTAGGTGTTGAGCGGGTCGACCTCGGAGAGGCCCTCGAAGGTGGCGCGCTGGTCGTCGGTGAGCGCGCCGAGGTCGGCGGTGATCCACAGGCCGCGGGGATCGAGCGCCGCGAGGATGAACCGGCCGACGTTGAGCGCGAGATTGCCGGGGTGGATCGTTAGCTTCCAGTCGTGCGGGGTCACCGCCGCGGCGCGCGCGATCAGCTCGGCGAGCACGGCCGCGGTGGCGCGGCGCGGGGCCTCGCCGGGAACGAGGGCCGCAAGAACCTGCCGCGCGATCGCGGGATCGAGCCGCGCGCTCGCGGCGTCCCTCGGGAAGTCGCGCGCCGACAGCGCCTTGCCCTGCGCGCCACTGGCGAGCATGGCGTCCTGCTGCACGCGCGAGAGGTCGGCCCACAGCCCGAACGCGCCGTCGCCGTTGCGGTAGAAGCGCGCGACCTCGCCGCGGCCCAGGCTGCTGTTCGCGGCCTTGCGGGCGAGCTCGACCTTCAGTGTCGCGAGCGGCGTGCGCCCCCCGGTCTCGACGAGCTTGCGGCGCTCGATCTCGGCCCACAGCTCCTCGGGCTTCATCGCGCGCTGCGCGTCGCGCAGCACGAGCTCGGCGGCCTCGGCGAAGGTCATGGACATAGGGAGTCCTCGATTCGGTGCCTGTGCGTGGTGCGCGTCACGTCGAGCGCTTCTTCTTCAACGGATTCTTCTTCGCCTTCTTCGTCGGCGCCTTTGGGCCCTTGCCCGCGCGCTTCGCCCGGCGCTGGGCGGTCTCGAGCGCCTGCGCTGCCTCCCACCCCACGTAGAACGCCGAGAGACGGTCCGCGCCGACGAAGTCGCGCATGGTGACGTGGACGCCGAAGCGGTACCGGCGCCAGCAGCGCAGGCCGTCGATGTAGACCGGGTTCTCGCCGTGGTCAAAGCCGTTGTTGCCACCCGCGGGGCGATGCGCGGCGGTCACCGCGCGGGTGTCACAGATCCCACACACAGCCCAGAGGTACTGGAGGGCGAGCTTGCACGGATCGCGGCAGATCGCACAGTGGCCGCGCCGTGGCTTGACGGGCGGGATCTTGAGCGTGAGCGCCATCAGGTGATCTCGATGGTGGTGTCCGGCGTGGGAGCGATCAGCTCGATCGCCACGAAGGGCACGTAGGTCTCGTCCCCGTTGGTCTGCGGCTCGCCGAGCCGGGCGCGGACGCCGATGACCACGGCGCCGGCGGGCAGCTCGACCTGGGTGACGTCGTCGAACGCACCGCCGAAGATGCGATGGAGCTGCGCCGCGACCGCGGGGTTGACGACGCGGAGCAGCTCCTCGAACCGCGCGCGGTCGAAGTCGACGCTCACCGCGTACATCTGGTCCATGGCGAGGTTCGCCATGGTGGTGAACACGTCCTCGTCCATGCGCGCCATCATCGAGGGAACGAAGCGGGAGAACGTGAGCGTGGCGTCGCCGCGGCCGGCCTCGAGCAGGCTCAGTCCGAAGTCGGGGTAGATCTCGTCGTCCATGGGCTCTCCTTGGTGAGGCTGGCGCGGGCGCCGCTTCACGGCGCGGGATGGGGCAGGGTGATCGTCGCGGTGCGGATCAGCGGGATGAACGGCGCGCCGCCCGGGACGAGCAGTCGTTTGCCCCAGACGTCGGCCGGGACGAACGGATCGGCGTAGGCGTGGACGGCGTGCTCCCAGTCGCCGTGCTGGCGCAGCACCGGGCAGGGGGCCATCTCCTGGGCGTCGAGAAAGCCAAGGTAGACAAGCACGACCGGCACGCCCATCGACGCGAGCTTCCAGCTCCAAGCGAAGCGGTTGGCGAGCTGGTAGTGCGAGTCGACTGCGAGTCGCCACGCTCCGGGGTGGAGGGTTGCGAGCCCCGAGGCCGCCTGGCCCAGCGCGGCTCGGATCTGCGCCTCGTTGTCGAGGTTCCCCGTCCGCTTCCGCGCCTCGTCCAGCTCGGTCGCGTGCGCCTTCGCCTCCACCAGTAGCAGTCCGTCTTGTCCGTCGATCGACGCCGTACTGACGAGGTCCCAGACCGGCTGGGTCGTCGAGTCCGGCTTCACGGCGAGCCACCATCGGTTGAGCTCGCGACGTTGGTCCGCGTCGAGGAAGCGCGGATGGCGTCCGATCTGAACCTCGGCGTGGTCGTCAGGGCCAGCCGGTGCCCACGTCGCGTCCGGCGCGATCACGCCACGCTCCTCGAGCAAGCGGGTCAGGTCGCCAGCCACGTTCGTCCGGCCCCGCGCGGGGTCCGTCAACGCAAGGCAGCGGCCGCGGCTGCCCTTCTTGTCCCTCGCATCGAGCTCGTTCCATCCCATGGTCATGTCCTCGAGAGTCAGCGTGCGTCAGCGTGGTGCGCGCTCACACGTGCAGTCATGGCAAGAGGCGGGCGACCGACCCGCCCTGTCCAGGGCCTATTCGGATCTTCCGTTGAGCGAGTAGCGTGTCCTTGCAGACCTTGTATTCCTCTGGTCCTACCGTGAGGTGAAGCTGGAGCAGTGTCGCGGACACGAACTGTCCGCTCAGGTTCTTGTTTCCGATGGAGGTCCCGTCGGCGGGAATGAGCGAGAAGAGCAGATTCGTCAGCTGTGGCCACACCTCATCTGCGACCGCGGCGTCGTCCTCGGCCATGAGGCTCGCCGACACGGGCCGTGGCGCAACGCCGCCGCCTGACGGCAAGGAGAGCGGTTCGATGTCGGCCAGCTGCGAGCCCGCGATTCCCTGAACGTCGCCGTAGAACGACGAGAGGTTCTCGATAGCTCGCCTGAGCTGCCGCTCACGCTTCTTCCAGATGGTGAGGAGTGCACGCTTCTCATCCTCGAGATCCTCCTGCATCTCCTGGTAGGCTTCGATCACGCCCAGGAATCGGTTCCGGAACTCGGCGCCCGTCAGGTAGTCGTACAGCATGCTCATCTTCTCGCCGCGGCTCTGATTGGCCTGTCGAGCTGACGCCACGTCGAGGATGCCCCGCCGGAGCATCATGGCCACCGGCGCAACGGCGGCCCAGGAGGTGATCCAGACGCCATCGCGAAATCCGAAGACGCGAACGTCCGGCGGTAGCGCAGCGCTCACGATCACTGCGACTTCGGCGCCAATAGCACGTTGGTCGTCACGAAGCTTCGCGAGCCACTCGTCGCTCCAAGCTTTCGTGTTCTTGCTCTCCCAGATGATGATCCCTGCGTCGCGTCCCCCGTCGTCGATCACGTGGTGGATAAGGTCGGATCCGGCCGCTCCCACCGGGACGTCCTCGACGACGTCGCGAAGGAAGTTCCGCATCAGCAGATCCCGGAGCTGAACCTCCTGTGCCTCGCCGCGCGTATGGGCAGGCGTGGCGGCAAGTCGTTGCTGCAGTTCTCCCAGCTTGCGCTGTAGCCCCTCGATCTGAACCTTGTGTTCCTGCGCGGCGACGTTGCGTTTGTCCTGTTCGAACTGCAAGCGCTCCCGTGCCTCGGCCTCGGCGTTCGCCCGTATCTGGGCCGCCTGCTCGCTCAGCTTGCGCTCGAAGTCCAGTCTCGCCTGGCATTCCCGCTCGTCCAGCTCGCGCGCCCGGCGAACCAGCTCCGTCTCGCGCTTCACCGCATCTGCCACCTGCTGCCGTGCTTGGGTCAGCTCGGCCTCGCGCGCCTGCCTCTCCATCTCGGCTTGCGCTGCGTAGTGCTCCCGAGTCGCTGTCTCGACCTGTACCCGGATCTTGGCTCGCTCGTCCGCAAGCTTGCGTTCCAGATCGAGGTTTGCTTGTTGCTCTCGATCATCGAGCTCGCGTGCTCGGCGAGTGATGTCAGCTTCTCGCTTCGCGGCATCGGAGAGCTGCTGGCGCGCCGATGCGAGTTCCGCGTCCTTCGCGCCGATCTCCTCGCGTGCCTGCGCGGCGTAGCGCTCGCGGGCCGTCGCGTCCGCCTGTGCTCGGATTCTCGTGGTCTCCTCGGTGAGCCTCTTCTCGAAGTCGAGTTGGCTCTGCTGCTCGCGGTCGTCGAGCTCTCGCGCTCGGCGCACCAGGTCAGCCTCCCGCTTCGTCGCGTCCGCAACCTGCTGCCGCACAGTCGCGAGCTCCGCCTCCTTCGACTGGATCTCCGCCTGCGCCTGCGCAGCGTAGCGCTCGCGAGCGGAGGTCTCGGCCTGCGTGCGGATCTTCGCTGCCTCGTCCGTGAGCCGTCGCTCGAAGTCGAGGTTCGACTGCTGTTCCCGTTCATCCAGCTCGCGCGCCCGGCGAACCAGCTCCGTCTCGCGCTTCACCGCATCTGCCACCTGCTGCCGCGCCAGGGTCAGCTCGGCCTCGCGCGCCTGCCTCTCCATCTCGGCTTGCGCTGCGTAGTGCTCCCGAGCCGCTGTCTCGACCTGTACCCGGATCTTGGCTCGCTCGTCCGCAAGCTTGCGTTCCAGATCGAGCACCGCTTGTTGCTCTCGATCATCGAGCTCGCGTGCTCGACGAGTGATGTCAGCTTCCCGCTTCGCGGCATCGGAGAGCTGCTGGCGCGCCGACGCGAGCTCCGCGTCCTTCGCGTCGATCTCCTCGCGCGCCTGTGCGGCGTAGCGCTCGCGGGCCGTCGCGTCCGCCTGTGCTCGGATTCTCGTCGTCTCCTCGGTGAGCCTCTTCTCGAAGTCGAGGTGGCTCTGTTGCTCGCGGTCGTCGAGCTCCCGGGCGCGCCGTATCAGTTCAGCTTCCCGTTTCGCCGCGTCCGCAACCTGCTGCCGCGCAGTCGCGAGCTCGGCCTCCTTCGCCTGGATCTCCGCCTGCGCCTGCGCAGCGAAGCGCTCGCGAGCGGACGTCTCGGCCTGTGTGCGGATCTTCGCTGCTTCATCCGCGAGCCGTCGCTCGAAGTCGAGGTTCGACTGCTGTTCCCGTTCATCCAGCTCGCGCGCCCGGCGAACCAGCTCCGTCTCGCGCTTCACCGCATCTGCCACCTGCTGCCGCGCCTGGGTCAGCTCGGCCTCGCGCGCTTGCCTCTCCAGCTCGGCCTGCGCCGCGTAGCGTTCCCGAGCAGCGACATCGGCGGCGTCGCGGATGCGCGTTGTCTCCTGAGCGAGTCGCTTCTCGACCGACTCGCGCATCGCCACGGAGAGTTCAAAGGGGTGTCCGCAGTGAGGGCATGAAACAAGCTCGTTTGTCTGCATCCCTGCCTCCATGTGCGAGCAGTCGGATCCGAGTGATCCTGCGCGTCAGGCTGACTCGCCCGGCAGCAGCGCGTGCTGCAGGACCTCCTCGATTCGCTCGACGGTGACCACCTCGATCTTCCCGAGGACGTCGTCGGGGACGTCGCGCAGGTCGGACGCGTTCGCTGCCGGGATGATGATGGTCCGGCGCTGGTGGTGTGCGGCGGCGACGATCTTCGTCGCGACGCCGCCGACCGGTCCGACGTGGCCGTGTAGCGAGATCTCGCCGGTCATCGCGAGTCCGGGGCGGACGGGGTACTGGAGCGCCGCGGACACCATCGCGGTGACAAAGGCGATGCCGGCGGAGGGGCCGTCCTTGGGGTCTGCGATGTTCACGAGGTGCACCGCGACCTGTCCGGCCGCGAAGCGCGCGGCGGCGTGGTTCCACGGCGGCGGCAGCAGCTGCATCGCCTGGAACGCGGTCTTGACCGAGTCGTCGAGGACCTTGCCGTGCAGGCCGGTCACGCTCAACCCGGTCCGTCCCGGCAGGTGCGAGACCTCGATGAAGAACACGTCACCACCGATGTCCTTGTCGTCGCGGACCAGGACCACCATGCCGGTCACCTGCCCGACGATCGGGTCACGGTTCGCCCGGGCGTCCCGCTGCTGGACCTTCTGATTCGCCACCAGATCGCGCGCGTCGTGCGGCTCCATCCCGGCGAACCCGATCGTCCGGCGCGAGAACTCGCCCGGGGCGATGAAGGTGAGCTGGTTGTGGACGCGCTGCCGCAGCTCGGCGCCGAACCGCAGGCAATCACGCCGGTCGTCCTCGGACGCGCTGCCGTCGGGGAACAGCAGCTTGAGCATCCCCGACGCGATCCTGCGCGCGCCGCGCTCGTCGCGCACGGTGGCCGGAGCCTCGATCCGCAGGTCGTCGAACTGCCGGCTGACGTCCTCCTCTCGCAGCTCCTTGAGGACCTCACCGAAGTAGTCGGTCACGAAGCCGACGCCACGAGCCAGCGAGCTCTGGCTGATCTTCGGGATCTCCCAGCCGGGCAGGTAGCCGTGGATGCGGTCGAGGAACGCCGCGTCGATGAGTGCGGACGGCAGTTCCTCGAACAGGTGCGTGTAGCCCTCGCTCGGCGCCTCGCCGGTCACATCGAGGTTGCCGGTGAGCACGATGCTGGCGTCGGATGCGACCTTTCGGGTCCCGCGGCTGAACTCGCCGCTCTCCATATAGTCCTTGAGCGTTGCCACCACCTCCTTGTCCGGGAAGGTCGTCGCTGCGATCTCGTCGAACACCACCACCTTGCGGGTCCCGAGGATGCCGAGTCGCTGGTTCTGCTTGTTCACGAACAGCGACGCGGGCGAGGGCCGACCGCCGGAGATCGTGAACACGGCCGGGGACACGTTGCGGAGCAAGAAGGTCTTGCCGGTGCCGCGCGGGCCGAGCTCGATGACGTTGACGTTGCGCTCGACCAGGGGAACGAGGCGCGCCAGCAGCAGCCACTGCTGGCGGCGGCTCAGCGCGGCCGGCTCGTAGCCGGCGCTGCGGAGCAGCAGGCGCGCCCAGCCGTCCGCATCGAAGTGACCGCGGCCGGCCTTGAAGCCGGCGACATCGGCGCGCGCCACCTGGAACGGTACGAAGTCGACCACCGCGAGCTGCGGATCGCGCTGCGGCTGGTAGCTGATCGTGACGGTGCCCCACAGGCCGCCGCTGAGGAGCGCCTCGTACCGCTCGATGAGGTCGCGCCCGATGCTCAGCCTCTCGCCATGGAGGCAGTTGAGCCTGCCCCATGCGACGGCCTCCGCGAGATCGACCTCGACCTCGAGCTGGTCGATCACGACGTACGTGCCATCCCGCAGGAGTCGGGCCTTGATGACCTCCTTCTGGTCGGCCTCGGGGATCCGGCCCTTGATGCGCTCCTTGATCGCGGTGATGCCCTCGAGCTCGCGGCCCGGCTTCACGAACTTCGCGATCAGGTACTCGGTGACGTACCTCGGGAGCCGGGCGAACGCCTCCTGGTTGGCGAGCTGCTTGTCGACGACGCGATCACCGTAGACGTGGCGCGCGAGCTCGGCGTCGGTGGTCACAGCGGTCACGACTCCTCCGTTCCGAACAGGTCATCGAGCGCGGGGTTGTCTCGTACACCGCCGGCCGCAATCGGCGCGTCCACCTGCTTGGGCGGGCGTGGCGGCATCGGGATCACCACGTCGCCCGGATCCGGAACCGGCCTGGGTGGAGCGGGTGGTGGCGGGAGCACCGTGGCGACCCCGAGGTCGGTGGCGTAGATGCCGATCAGCTCCGACAGCTCCGCGGTGGCAGGCGCCAGGGTGCGAAGGTCGTCGAGCAGAGCGCGGCGCTCGGCCGGGCTCAGCGTGCTGCGGAGAGCGCGCACGACGGGGTTGAGGTCGCCGTGTCCTGTGGCGTACTGGTGCGCGAGCGCGCGCAGGCGGATCTGGTCGGCCGCACCTAGGTCCATGCCGTGCGTCGCCAGCTCGACCGCGAGGCGACGCTGCCCCTCGTCGGGGCGGGAGATTGCACTGGTGACCTGGGTCAGGAACTGCAGCTTCAGCGCTGCACGCTCGAATCCGGTCGCAGCGGGGGGCGGCGCCGGTGGTGGTGAGAACATCCCGAAGCCTGGCGGGTTGGTCGCGACCGGCCTCCAGTCCGGCTGGCCAGCGCCAGCCGCGACGCTGATGGTCACTCGCTGCGTGATGCCAGGAGAGCGCGTCATGGTGCTGAGGTCCGGATCGGTCCGATACCCAGCGGCGCTCAGCACGCGAGCCAGGTCCTGAACGGCGCGGGTCGAGAGCCTCTGATCGGCGGTGTATCTGCCGAGGCGGTTGACGAGGTTCTTGATCAGCACTCTGAAGCGGTCTCGCTCGCCCAGGTGTTCCTTTACCCAGGTGAGGAAGCTCTGTTCCTGATCCTCGTCGGCCTCGTCGCCTTCGGCACCCGGAGCGTCGTCATCCTCGGCCACGCGCGTGCCGTCAGCATCGTCGTCTTCGTCGTCTTCGACGTCTTCGTCGTCCTCGTCGTCCTCGTCGCCCTCGTCGTCCTCGTCGTCCTCGTCGTCCTCGTCGTCCTCGTCGTCCTCGTCGTCGCCCTCGTGGACGAAGTGGATGGGACACTCACCACCCAGGGGATACTCCTCGTCGAACTTCGGACTCCAGCCCTTGGTGAAGACCTTGCGCATCATCGCGACCAGCTCGGACTTGGAGGCGCGGCTCAACCCACGGAGCCGGCCCGAGAGCTCGTCGTTGAAGAAAGTGTAGTCGCGCAGTGTGGAGATCATGTCCTCCCGGTCCAGGTAGGGCAGGAGCTCCTCCAGGTCACCGCGAAACGAGCGTGCAAGGCGGCTGCGTTTGTCGTACTGATCGCCGCCGGTGGGCAGCCCCCGCGCCTCGCAGATCTCGCGGAGCTTCTTCGGAGGGACTTGGTCGAGGATGTCTCGAATGTCGCTCGCCATGGACTCTGGCTCCTTCTCTCCTCAGTTCGCGGGGTGCGCGGCGCGCGGGTCGGCCGGCGGTGGATCGAGCGGCGTCTGGTAGGGCTTGCCAGTGGCGATCGCCTCGGTGAGGGCGTCGTAGCGCTCGAGGACGAGGCGCGCGGTGCGGTACTCGCCGTGCTCGCGAGTCTCCTTGTCGCGCAGGACGGGGAATGTGCCGAGCACGTACTCCGTGTCCAACCGGTCGAGGCCGTAAAGATGGAAGAACGCGGCGTCGAGTTCGGCGCGGAGGATGGCGCGGCGAGCGGCGTCCCAGCGGAAGGGTGGGCCGTCGTGGCCGCAGTCTCGCGCGAAGGCGAGCATGTCGTGACTTGTGGACACGAGTTCGACCACGCGGGACGTGACCCAGTCAATCACCCGGCTGGCTGTCACCCAGGGGCATGGACGAGAGGCTTGTGCGGCACTGAGGCACGGCAGCTGTTTCAAGTAGCCGTAGGTGAGATGGGTGCCCCCGACCTTCTGGCGAGCACAGTAGTCGAAGACGAGTGATGATAGCGTGGCCAGTAGAAATGCCCCCTTGGGGCCGTCAATTGCCCTGCCGAGTAGCAACGGGGTCGTGTTCCCAGTTGCGACTCGTGGCAGTGCGGCGGCAATGACTGTGCGCATGTCGGAGGTGCGGCAGATATCGCGCCAGCCGATGAGCCACTCTCGGTTCCAGAGGTCAGCGAGCCGCGCTTCGACATCTCGTGTCTCCACCCAGTAGTATGGAAGAGGGAGTCTGTTGGGGTCTGCGTGGTCCTCCTGGGTGAACTCGGGACACTTGCCCTGGTTGGCCTGCGCTTCAGTCTGTCCCTCGTACGTGCCGAAGCGATGATCGTAGAGGTGCATCATCTTTGCTTCGTACAGGGGCGTCATTGTCTCGTTTGGCGATGCGCAGACGTATCGGTTGCCCGTCAGCTGCCAGCCTGCTGACTCAAGGTCGGCTCTTGTTCGGAAGTGCTCTGCGTCCTCGGCCATGTGCCAGAGCCGTGTCCTTGCGTCGATGCTCCACGCATTGCTTCCGTTGCCACTCGACTTGGTCGCATCCAGTACGAGCACTGGCACTCGGCGGTAGATGGCCTTGTTGATCTCAGCGTCCCGACGCCAGCGGAAAGTGGGGCACGTGTGGGTGTTTGGGTTGAGCGCGACGAAGTCGGCGGCAGCCAATGACACGTGCCGGTCAGCCTCCGCGAGCCACGACGCCTGGCGCGCGAAGAAGACCATATCGACGGAGTGGTCCGGGGCGAGCCCTCGAGCGAGCGTCAGCAGGCAGAACCGGAAGGCGTGGTGAACTGTTGGAAAGACGAACTCCTCGTTCTCGAAGTGATAGAGCGAGTGGAGCTGGTTCGACTCTACGAGACTCGCGAAGAACTCCTTGGTCGTGTCGTCGGTCGCGATGCCGCCGGGCACGATGCATCCGACGCGGCCGCGCTCCCCTATGAGGGAACGGTTCAGCTCGGCGAAGATCGAGTAGGTGTTGATGTCGCCCTGACCGCAGAGGGGATATCGACCGCCCTGCCTCATCCAGTGGCTCTCGCCCTCGGCCTGTCGCAGCGCATCGGTCCACGACGTCCACAGCGCCGGGTCGTTCTCCGGCAGCGCAGCGATGAGCCGCTTGCGGATCGACGCGTTCTCGGCCTTGGCGATCCCCTCGTGGCGCCCGGCGAAGAACTCCCTCTCCTGCAGCTTCACCCGCTCCCACGGCGGATTGCCCAGCACGCAGTCGAAACCGCCGTCCCACCCGGTCACGTCGTCCTCTCCGCTCGCCGCGCGCGGCTGGAACACATCCGGGAACGCGAGGTGCCAGTGGAAGAACGTGTACTGGCGCGCCAGCTTCGCGACCTCGGCGCGCAGCACCTTGCTCGCGCTCGTCGGATCCTTCCGCACCCGCGCGAAGCACTCCTCGGTCGGCGCCTCGGCGGCGAGCGGGCCGTCCTGCTTGGGCCAGACGAACGCCGCGCACCAGGTGTCAGCGATGAACACCGCGTCGCGGAAGGCGGCCGAGCTCTGCAGCGTCTCCCAGCGGCGCTTGCGGGCGCGCACGTCGGCGAGCGCGTCGTCGCCGCCGGCGAGCGCGTCGCGCGCGGCGGTGACCAGCTCGGTGGCGCCCGGGGACGCGACGGCGTCCCACATCGTGCCCTGCGCCTGCCGCCGCGCGTCGCGGTTGCGCCGCTTGAGCGCGCGCGCCACCGCCTTGTCGTCGCCCTCGATCGGGTCCCAGGCGTCGTCGGGGATCCCGCGGGCGAGCAGCGCCGGTGTGGCGCCGATCAGCGCGTTGCCGTGCTGGATGTGCGCGTCGAGGAAGGACAGCGGCCGGCCCGGCTCGACCGCCTCCATCCACAGCGCGACCTTGCACAGCTCGACCGCCATCTCGTTGAGGTCGACGCCGAAGACGCAGCGGCCGACCACGTCGCGCAGCGCGCGGCGCAGCTCCGGCGGGCTCGCCTCGTCGTCCCCGGTGCGGAGCGCCGCGAGCCGGCGCGCGAGCCGGCGGGCGGCGGCGACCAGGAAGTGGCCGGAGCCGCAGGCGGGGTCGACCACCTTGAGGTCGAGCAGCGCGCGCTCCGCCGCGTCGCGCGGCTTGCCCGCCACCGCCGCGTCGATCACCGGATCGAGCGCGGAGTCGAGCAGGCAGTCGACCAGCGAGGTCGGCGTGTAGTAGCTGCCCGTCTTCTTGCGGTCGTTGCCGGCCGCTGTCGTCAGCTCGAACGTGCCGGCGCCGGCGTCGAGCGACGGGTGCAGCTCGAGCAGGCCCTCGTAGAGCGAGCCCAGCTCGTCGGCGGCGACCGTGCGCCAGGCGATCGGGAAGCGCTGGCGATCGCGCTCCAGGTACGAGAGCGCGCGCAGCGCGGTGAGCAGGTCCTCGTTGCCGAGCGCGGCGCCGCCGAGGTGAGGCAGCGCGTCCTTGCTCCACAGGAAGCTGCCCAGCGCCGGCAGGGCCAGCGCCGGCGCGCCCTCGTCGAGCGAGGCCATCACCAGCCGCAGGCGCTCCCACAGATCGCCGTGCGGGCCGCCGCGCACCGACCCCGCGAGGTCGCGCAGCGCGCGGGTGGCGTAGTAGCGCTGGTAGCGCGCGCGCGCCGCCTCGGGCGCGGCGGGGTCGAGCAGGACGTCGCGGTCCTCGGCCGAGAACAGGAAGATCAGCCGGTAGACCAGGCGGAGCAGCTCCCGGTAGTAGTCCTGGCGGTCGAGCACGCCGTCTGCGAGGTCGCGGACGAGGGCGGTGTTGTGCGGGTGGCGGAGGAAGCCCGCGCCGAACGCCTCGATCGCGCGCTCGACGCCCGCGCGCAGATCGTCGAGGGCGCGCACGCCCTGCTCGCGCGACAGCGCGAACCACTTCTCCAGCCAGCAGTCCTCGGGCCGGGCGGCCTCGACCCGGCTCTGGTGGAACACCAGCCACAGCAGCGCGAAGTCGGCGTAGCGCTCGCCCTCGAACATCGCCTCGAGGTCGACCTCGACGTAGGCCTGGGTCGTGAGGCTGTGGTGGTCGCGGAGCAGCCGCAGCACCAGGCCGTTGGACAGCAGGGCCCAGAGGTGGGAGTCGGAGCGGTTCAGCAGGTCCTGCACCAGGCCGTGCGGCGAGCTGCGCGCGGCGCCGGCGACGCCGGCGACCTTGGTCTCGAGCGAGACGCCGGCGCCGAGCAGGTGGATGGGGAGCTGGCCCCAGGCGTGGGAGATCGCGTAGTCGCGGCCGTCGACCGTGATCGCCTTCGCCGTGGGGACGCGGCCGTAGCCCAGCTCCTGCAGCAGCGGCTGGAGGAACCGCTCGCGCGTGACCGTGGTGGCGGGATCGTCGGCGGGCAACCTGGCCCGCTCGGCCTGGAAGCTGCGCCAGGCCGCGAGCAGCCGCGCCCACGCGCGGCTGATGACCTCGCCGAACCGCTCGCCGTCGGCGAGGCGGTAGTCGGCCGCGGTCAGGCCGGGCACGTCCTTGTCGAGCTGCGCGATGCGAGCGAGCAGGTCGGGCGGCAGCAGGGCGCCCTCGGAGCGGATGGAGGCAAAGGTTGTCATGGTTGGTCAGCGTCGGTGGAGCCCGCAGAACCCATAGTTGCCTTCCAGCGCGGGTCGACCGCACTCGCGGCAAGGCTTCTGTCCCGCGCCGAGGTACGGGCGGTGCCTGCCACAGAAGCCGTAGTTGCCTGGTTTGGCCGGTGTCTCGCAGTCATCTCGGCGGCAGCTCGGCATCTCCCACTCGTCATCGTCGTCGTCGTCGTCGTACCAGTGGCGTGGGTCCGTCACCTCGTGGTCGGTTGCGTCGTCACGGAGCTGAATGCGCTGTCCGGCTGCCACGAACACCTCGGCAGGGAAGGCCTCCGAACCCGCGTCCATCACCAGCTGCGCAACGGCCGCGTTGACCTGGTTCGTCGTGGCCGGTGCCTTGGGCGGTCCGCGACGCACCTTGGCGACGAGGTAGATCACAGAGTCGGTCGTCCCCGGCCACTTGCCGGACTCGCCGTACAGGGCGTTTGCGCAGCACAGGGCGCGCTTCTCTTCGAGGCGGTTCACGATCAGCTGCGCCGCGCGCTCCCACCGCTCGCCGCGCAAGATTTCAGTGCTTGTCCTAGCGACGACCAGAGCGTGAGTGGATGGGGCGTAGTCGAAGTAATCGAGCCGTGCCCACCATCGGTTGCGCACGTGCATGGCGGACGCACCGGCCCGGCCGACGTAGATCTCGATCTTCTGGAGCTCGGCGCCGAGTGCGTCTGGAAGCCCGTGGATTGCGCGAATGACGGTCTCCACGGCCTCTCGCAGGCTCGTCGGTCTCATGGCCTCCTCGATGAGGTCAGCGAGCTCATCGTTTGCGAACTCGTCGAGGTACTGGAGGGGAATGATCCTGGCCATCTCAGGCTCCTCAGTGAGTTCCCACCGGCAGGTAGACATAGACGCCGAGCAGGTCGACCGGCTCGAGCACATCGACGCCCTTCGTGCGGGCGCGGCCGCGCGCGACCTTGCGGACGCGGCGGTGGGCGTCGAGCAGGGCGGCGGCGCGGCGGGCGGCGAGGGCGGCGAGCGGGGCGCGCAGGGCGTCGCGGCCGGCGAGGACGCGGCGGAGGTGATCGCGGGCGACCTGGGCGTCGAGGTTGCCGGACGGGCGCGCGGCGAGCAGCGCCTCGGCGGCGCCGTCATCGAGCCAGGTGGGCGCGTCGGGCGCGCCGGTGAACGCGGCCAGCGCGGTGTCCTCGGCGAGCAGCGGCGGGCCGTCGCCGTGGAGGTGGTAGCGGAGCCGCAGCAGCAGCACGGTGGTGCGGGCGGCGACGTCCTTGGTGCGGACGACGCCGCAGCGGTGGCCGGGGCCCTCGAGCGCCGGGTCGAGCGCGCTCTCGAGGACGAAGCGGGCGAGGCCGGCGGCGAGCGGGTGGGTGCGGACCAGCAGCTCGGCGTCGTCGGGGGCGCGGCCGCGGAACACGGCGCGCAGCTCGTCGCGGCGGCCGAGCGCGTCGCGCACCGGGGCGCGGCACGGGCGGAGGTCGGCGACCAGCGGCGTGTCGCCGGAGACGACCGCGCGCACCCGCGGCAGCGCGGCGCGGACGAATCGCTCGAGGTCGTGGTCGTCGCCGAGGACGGCGCGGACCGCGGTGCGCTCGCCGGTGAGCTCGTCGCGGATCGCCGTCTGCACCTGGTGGTGCGCGAACAGCGTGCGGTTCTTCTTCTCGCGCTCCGCGGCGGCCTGCCAGGCGAGGTCGACGTCGTGGCGCGAGGGCTCGAACGAGGCCATCAGGTCGGGCGAGAGCCCGCCGAGGCCGAGCTGCTCGCCGACCTGGGCGCGGCGGAGGATGAGCCCCTGCATGATCGCCTTGCCGACCAGCTCGGTGTCGCCGGGGATCGGGACGGCGACGCCGAGCGCCTCCTGGATGGTGCGGTGCTTGCGGAGCAGGACGTCGAGGACGATGCCGTCGACGGGGTTGTTGTTGCCGTAGAGCGTCAGCGCGCGGACGATCGGGCGGCGCTGGCCGTAGCGATCGACGCGGCCCTCGCGCTGCTCGTGGCGGGTGGGGTTCCAGGCGAGGTCGTAGTGGACGACCGCGCTGAGGTGATCCTGCAGGTTGATGCCCTCGGACAGGCAGTCGGTGCACACCAGGACGCGGCGGTCGGCGGCGCCGAGGGCCGCGACGCGGGCCTCGCGCTCCTCGGGTGGCAGCGAGCCGGTGATGGCCTCGACGGTGACGCCCCGGAGCTTTCGGCGCAGGTGGTCGGCGACGTAGTCGACGGTGGGGATGAACCGGCAGAACACGATCGGGGCGAAGCCGTCGTCGAGCAGCGCGGCGACCAGGCGGTGGATGCGGTCGAGCTTCTTGTCGTGCTTGCCGGCGAGCGCCTCGGCGTCGCGCGCGAGCTCGAGCAGGCGGCGGGTGTGCGCGGCCTCGGGGGCGTCGTCCGAGGCGCCGGGCGCGACGTCGATGGACTCGGTGCCTTCGTCGTCGAGGTCGAGGATGATGCGGCGGCCCTCGGCGTCGACCTGCTCGACCGCGTCGAGCTCGACGTAGCCGGCGCGGCTGCGCAGCGTCGCGACCGCGGCGGCCGGGCTGGAGGAGATCGACCGGAGCAGCGCGAGCGCGGACCACCAGCGGATGCGCTGGCGGCGCGCGTCGGCGCCGGCCTCGTCGACCGACTCCTTGCAGAACGACACCACGCGGTCGAGGAACGCGCGGTAGGCCGGCGACAGCTCGTACGTGTCCTCGGCGACCTCGCGCGTGGGGAACGGGGTCTCGGCGTCCATGTACGCGGTGAGGTCGCCGCGGCGGCGCTGCACCAGGTGCGAGGCGACGCGCTCGCGCTGCCGGCGGTTGGCGTCGCCGGAGAGGTCCTCGGGGAGCTCGGCGAGCTCGGGGTCGAGCAGGCCCAGCAGCGAGCGGAACGCCTCGCTCGAGCCGCTGTGCGGCGTGGCGGTGACGAGGATCAGGTGGCGGGCGGCGCCGCCGCGCGCGGGATCGATGATCTCGCGCAGCATCTGGTGGCGGAGCTGGCCGGAGCGGCTGCCGGCGGCGGCGGTGCAGGTGTGCGCCTCGTCGACGATCACCAGCTCGGGGCAGGTGCGGAGGAACTCGGCGCGGCGGCGCTCCTGCTTGATGTAGTCGGTCGAGACGACGGTGACCGGGTAGCGCTCGAACAGGCCCTCTCCGGGCGGCAGGGCGCGCTCGAGCCGGGCCGCGGTGCCGGCGAGGACCAGCTCGGCGTCGAGGTGGAACTGCTCGGACAGCGCGCGCTGCCACTGCTCGGCGAGGTGCGGCGGGCACAGCACGGCGAGGCGGCGGATCTCGCCGCGGTCGAGCAGCTCGCGCGCGATCAGCAGCGACTCGATGGTCTTGCCGACGCCGACGTCGTCGGCGATGAGCAGGCGGACCGGATCCTGGCGCAGCGCCAGCAGCAGCGGCAGGAGCTGGTAGGGGCGCGGCTCGACGGCGATGCGGCCCAGGCAGCGGAACGGTCCGGCGACGGAGCGGGTCCCGAGGCGGACCGCGTCGCGCAGCAGGCGACAGGACGCGTCGCTGCCGAGGTCGGCGTCGGGATCCGGCGGCTGGAACTCGGCGGAGGTGACGACCTCGAACGGGCGGCCGTCGGGGCCGGGGCCGACGTAGACGCCGGTGGTCTCGGCGTCGCTGCCGCCGAGCGGGCGCAGCACGAGGAGGTTGTCCTCGGCGGCGGTCTCGGGCAGCACGACCCACTCGCGACCACGGGCACGGACCAGGGAGCCGATCGTGAACATCAGGCGGACTTCTCCAGGACGGGGGACAGCAGCGCGCTGGGGGCGCCGGTCCAGGTGATGCGGAGCAGATCGCGGGCGCGCGTCATGGCGACGTAGAGGAGCTGCCGCTCGCGGGCGATGGCGTGCTCGCGGTCGAGCGGATCGGTGGCCGAGCGCAGCAGGCCCGGGGACGGCAGCGCGTCGGCGCCCGCGTCGACGACGAGGACGGCCTTGAACTCGAGGCCCTTGGCGCGATGCATGGTCCCGACCTGCACCGCGCCCGGGGTCGCGTGCTCGTCGTCGAGGCGCGCCACCGGCTGGCCGGCGTCGGCGAGCGCCTTCTCGACCTCGGTGACGCGCCTGGTGGTGCGCGCGAAGATGGCGAGCTCCTCGGGCGCGCGGCCCGCGGCGCGGCACTCCGCGACCCAGCGCGCGGCGTCGGCGAGCTCGGCGGCGCGGTCGGCGAAGCCGGCGAGCGTCGGCGCCGGGCCGCGCAGCAGGCTGCGGGTGCCGGTGCGGTCCTCGAGCCCGCCGTCGAGGTCGTCGGAGCTGTCGTCGAGGAGCCGGTCGGCGGCGCGGCGGATCTGCTCGGTCGTCCGGTAGTTGATGCGCAGGACGTGCGAGCGGCCGCGCACGTCGATGCCGAGCGTGGCGAGCGAGAAGCCGCCGGCGTAGATCTGCTGCCCCGCGTCGCCGGCGAGCAGCAGGTGCTCGGGGTGATCCCCGACCAGCGCGCGGACGAGCCGCAGCGCGGTGGGGCGGAGGTCCTGGAGCTCGTCGACGACGACGGCGTCGAATGGGCTGGTGACCTTGCCGGCGGCGACGGCCTCGGCGGCGCGGCGGCACAGCACCGACCACGTGGCCTCGTGGCGTGCGTCGAGGGTGGCGAGGGTGTTGCCGAACACGTGCCACAGCGTCTTGCGGTCGGCGACCGACAGCGGGCGGCCGCGGCCGGTGCGCGAGGCGGTGCGGTACTCGGGCCAGTCGACGAGGCCCTGCGCCTCGACCACGGCGTCCCACTCGGCGACGACGAACGCCGCGTCGAACTGGGGCGCGTGGCGCGCGGCGAGGTCGGCGACCAGCTTCTTGACCTGCTCCGCGACGGCGGGCCCGAGCCGGGGATCGACCTTGCGGGCGAGGGCGAGGGCCTGCTTGTCGACGGTGGCGACGGTGATCCGCGACAGCTCGTCCTTGCTGCAAAGCTTGCGCAGGTTGCGTTGGAGGTTGTCGCAGAGCGTGGTGACGTACGAGGTGAGCAGGACGCGGAGGCCGCGGCGCGCCAGGGCGCGCGCGCGGTGCATCGCGACGACGGTCTTGCCGGTGCCGGCGCTGCCCGTCACCTTGACCGCACCGCGCGGCGCCATGTCGACGATCGAGCTCTGCGACGGGTGGAGGAAGGCGATCCAGCGATCGAGCGGCGCGGCGAGCGCGGCCGTGAGGTCGCCGGCGTCGGAGACGACGTAGAAGCCGGGCGAGGTCGCCGCCGCGGTGGCGAGCGGGACGGTGGGCGCGATCGGGGCCGGCGGCGTGACCAGCTCGCCCGCGCTCAGGCGGGTCAGGCGATCGAACACGTCCTCGGGGAGCTTCGCGCCGAGGTCGAGGAGCTGGTCCTCGTTGGTGACCTTGCGCAGGCTCGGCAGCCACGTCGGCGGGACCCCGAGGCTGAGCAGGTAGTCGTCGGCGTGGTCGTCGAGCAGGCCTGGCGTGCGGGTCTTCTTGACGACCTTCTCGACGACGTTCTGGACGGTCTGCACGACCTGGAGCGCGCCGGTCACGGGGTGGCGGCCGACCTCGCGATCGTCGGCCCAGCGGTACGCGGGGACGTGGTGATCGACGTGGAGCAGCAGCCATCCGCCCTCGTCCTTGTAGAGGATGGCGCGCAGATCCTGGTTGATGCGCCCCGACCAGAGGTGGCTGGCGCGGCCGTGGAGCCGCTCGAGGTTGATGCCCGGGTGGCCCGGGTCGGCCTGGAACTGGACGATGAAGTCGGTGCACGCCGCCTGCTCGCGGGCGGTGAGCTTGTTCATCGCGGCGAAGAAGTTGCTGTTGAAGAGGAGCAAGGTCAGCCCTCCAGCGCGGCGAGGACGCGCGCGACGACGTCCGGCATGTCCGCCCGGACGCGGACGACGCGGTGCCCTTGCTCCTCGAGCGCCGCGGCGACCGCGCGGGCCTGGGGCGCGTCGAGGTCGACGAGGCGGACGGCGCGGTCGCCGCGCCGGACGGTGGCCAGGTCGAGGTCGATCGCGCGGCCGGCGCGCATGACCTCCTCGCCTGGAGCGATGTGCAGGTCGGGCGCGAGCGACAGCGACTGGAGGTGCGCGTGCCAGCGCTCGTCGTAGTCGTCGGGGTCGAACGTCGGGGCGGGGGCGGGCGCGGCCGGCGCGGCGGCCACCGGGGTGGCCTCGGCGGCCTGGGCTGGACCGAACACGGCGGGGTAGCGATCGAGGATGGCGCGCCAGTCGTCGGCGTGGTGGAACCGGATCGCCGTGATGCCGTGATCACTCAGCTGGTCGTCGAGGGCGCGGTCCGCGGCGCGCTGATCGGGCGCGTCGTGGTGGGGACCGTCGACGAAGATCGCGACCGCGTCGGCCGCGTAGAGGAAGTCGGGGCGGCAGCGCGGCGCCTCGAGCGCGGCCTGCGCGTGGTCGGGCAGGCGATGGCCCCGCTGATCGACGAGCTGGAGCCAGCGCCGCTCGAGGTCGGTCTGCGAACCGCGGGACAGGCGCTCGACGTGCTCGGGGCGCGGGATCGGGGCGGGCGAGACGTCCGCCGCCTGGCGCGACCAGTCGAGCAGCAGCGCGGCGACGCGGTGGCGGTCGATCAGGCGGTGGTCGCGCTGGTTGTAGTAGGAAAGCAAGCAGTCGTAGCAGGCGGCCTCGCACCGCTCGTCGGTGCCGAGCGGGTGGCCGAGGTCGGCGCCGGTGTCCGGGTCGAAGTGCAGGAGCTCGAGCGCCTGGCGGGCCACGGCCGGCAGCGCGGCGGGGTCCTCGGCGAGCTGCCGCAGCACGCCGGCGCCGCCCTCTGAGGCCTCGTAGTAGAGGAGGGTGCGGCGGTCGTCGGAGCTGGGCAGCGGCTCCGAGCCGATCTCGCGATCCTCGAGCTGGAACAGCACCTGGATGGCGAGCTTGAGCGCCGCCTCGAGCGAGGCCATCTGGCCGGCATCGAGGCCGGACCCCGGGCGGACGACGAGCACGTTGCGCGTGTCCTCGACGTAGGGCACGACGCGCTCGACGCGCGCCGACATCGGATCGTCGGGGGCGTCGGGCTCGTCGTCGGTCTCCTGGTTGCGCGCCCAGTAGCCGCGCTCGACGTCGAGGACGTAGCCGCGGACCTCCCGCTTCTTGCGGCGGCGCCAGCCCAGGTTCATGCGCCACAGGGTGGCGGCAGCGCCGTACTGCAGGACCACGCGCGGCTCGCCGGGCCCGTCGGGATCCCCGGCGAGCGTGGCGGTCCGCACCGACGGGACGCCGTGGCGCAGGGCGAATCGGACGGTGGTGCGCAGCTCGTAGCCGAGCCGGAACCGCTCCTCCTCGTCGGAGTTGATGCGGTCGCGGCGGCGCGTCGACACGTTTTGCATGCGGAACAGGTTGTCCAGGGCCGGCGCGAGCGCGGCGCCGCAGGAGGTGCAGAGATCCGGCTCGGGCTCGTCGCCGAGCTCGTGGAGGTAGCCGCAGCCCTCGCAGATGCTGGCGCGCCGCTTGAGCCGGTGCTCGTCGCCGTCGATCGGGAGGATGACCTTGTTGACGACGTAGCGAGAGCCCTCGTGATAGATGAAGCTGCGCGGCCCGAACTCGGAGATCGCGAGGAAGCGCGGCCGCGAGACGAAGTCGTCCTTGGCGTGGCGGGCGCGACGGCGGGCGGGCAGGTACGCCGACAGCGGCAGCCGCGGGAAGTTGTAGCCGGGGAGGAAGCCCTCGCCGGCGAAGTAGCGGTAGCTGTAGAAGTCGGACTGCCTGTCGTCGGACGAGTCGATGAGCAGGTCGCGCTGGGCCTCGGCCTCGTTGCGCAGCCGCCGGGCGAGCTCTCGGTCGCGGGCGTCGCGGGAGGCGTCGGCGATGATCCGCGACTGTCGGCTCATCTGGCGTAGCGCCGAGCGGTAGAGCGTGCGCCACCGCTCGCACGCCTGCTCGAAGCGGCCGGGGAGCTCGCGCAGGACGCGATCGAACCAGGCGTCGACGGTGTCCCCCGGGGCGAGCTGCGCGGCGATCGTCTCGCCCAGCGCCTGCCGGGCGCGGGCGTGGGCGCGCGCGCGGATCGTCGCGTCGGCGAGCTTGGCGGCGATCGCGGGCTGGACGGTGAGCGTGGGTGTGTCGCCGATGACGTCGAGCACGTCGCGCAGCGAGCTGCCGAGCGAGAGGTTGCTGACCGCGAGCCAGACCGCGTGGACGTGGGAGCGCAGCAGCTCCTCGTTCTCGAGGTCGATGCGCGGCGCGGACACGGCGCCGCTCACCATGGCGGCGGGGCGGCGGAAGAAGTACTGGTCGTGCGGGCTGCCGGCGGAGCAGTAGGTGAAGATGAACGCGGGCTGGCCGCTGCGGCCGGCGCGGCCGCTGCGCTGGGCGTAGTTCGCCGGCGTCGGCGGGACGTTGCGCATGTTGACGACGTTGAGCTGCGCGATGTCGACGCCGAGCTCCATCGTCGGGGAGCAGAACAGGATGGGCAGGCGGCCGCTGCGGAAGCTCTCCTCCCGCCGCTCGCGCTCGGCGCCGTCGACCTGGGCGGTGTGCTCCTTGGCGCGCAGGCGCTTCAGGTCGTCGGTGTCCTGCTGGTAGAACTCGCGGAAGAACGGGTTGGCGCGCAGGCCGGTGTCGGGCGCGTTGGGGATGCGGATGGGATCGTGGGCGGCGCGCTCGGCGTTGCCGAGGCGCCACACGAACGCCGAGGCGTTGAGCTGGTAGCCGGCCGCGTCGCCGGCGCGGCGCGGCGGGTCGACCTCGTGCACGAGGCCCGGGACGACGAGCAGCTCGAGCAGGTGCTGGATGATCTGCGTGAGGTCCTCGGTGCGCAGCGCCGGACCGCCGGGCAGGACGCCCGGGCGCTTGAGGTAGCCGCCGAACCCGCCGCGGGCCGACAGGAACACATGGAACGGCTGGGACGGATCGCCGCCGCGCGAGCGCGGGTACAGGATCTTGCTCCGCTCGAGGCGGGTCTGGTCCTCGAGCGTCCACGGCGCGACCAGGAGCTGACCGGACGCGAGCTTGAGCTGCTCCTGGTCGACGGGGTCGAGGTAGCTGACGCGGATCGCGAGCTCGCGGCGCATGTAGTCGAGCAGGACCCGGCACACGCGCTCGCGCTCGGCGGGCGCCGCGGCGGCGAGCGCGGGGTGGCGCTGCGACCAGCGGGCGTCGTGACAGAACGCGGTGAGGGACAGGTAGTCGATCGCGAGCAGGCCGGCCTGCTCGAGGTTGGGGGACGTGATGCGCCAGCCGCGCTGCAGGTCCCGGTAGATGTAGTAGCCGACGACGTCGCGGAGCGCGCGGTCGGTGTTCTCGCGCTGCAGGTACTCGACGGCGGGGTTGATCGCGTAGAGCTCGAGCGGGAGGGCGAGGGCGTCGAACGTGCGACGCGCGAGCTGATCGTGCTGCAGCCCCTCGGCGCCGGCGTTGCCGATCGCGCGCAGCAACGCGGCGCGCAGCAGGCTGATCTCGACGAAGTCGTTGAAGTGCCCGGCCTGGAGCGAGGCGTCCTGGCGGTTGTCGGTGAACGACAGGAGCTTGCGCGCCTCGGCGTCGAGCTCGGTGTCGCGGCGCAGGCGGCGCACGGTCGACATCGTGAGCAGGGTGGTGGCGGTGCTGCGCCCCTCGGAGCCGAGGGTGGCGAGCTTGGCGAAGTCGGACGTCTGGTGCGCGCCGTAGGTGACCTGGCAGTGCAGGCAGAGCAGGAACGGCGCCGGGAAGTACGCGGCGCGGAGGTCGCCGCTGCCCTCGACGCCGTCGGGCGAGACCATCACGATGCGGGGCAGGCGGTCGCGGATCGAGCGGCGCGGGACGAGGCCCTGGCCGCCGCGGCCGGGCTCGAGCCAGCTGTCGGGCAGACGCTCGACCAGCGCGTCGAGCGCCTCGGGGCCGGGCCACGGATCGTCGGTGGACAGGTGGAGGTAGCCGGGCTCGGCGCCGTCGGCCTCGAAGCGGTCGCCGAGCTCGCGCGGCTCGAAGACGAAGCGGCCGTCGTCGCCCTCGCGGCGGCGGACGACGTAGTACTCCTGCCCGCACTCGCGACAGAACGCCAGCGGCAGGTACACCCGCGTGCGGTCGGTGCCGGGGACATAGCGCTGGTTGCGCAGCGTGAGGTCGCGCTCGGCCTCCGGACCCGGGGAGGCGTAGACGGCGTCGCCGCGCGAGATGAACTGGTGGAGGCGGAAGCCGAGCAGCGGGCGGCCGTTGGCGTCGTGGCTGCGCGAGCCGGCCAGCAGCGTGCGCGACAGCGCGTCGAGGCAGGTGTCCGCGTCGAGGCCGGTGTGATCGGCGAGCGAGGCGGCGGCGTCGCGGACGGTCATGGGCCGGGCGCGGACCAGGCGACCGGTGGTGGCGTCGTCGCGGACGCCGAGCGTCGACTCGATCCAGGTGGTGAGCGGGTGGGCGAGGAACGCTACGCCGTCGTCGGGGCCGGGCAGCGCGCCGGACGAGATCGCGGCGGCGAGCTCGGCGCGGAACGCCGGCGCGGCGAGGTCGCGCGCGGGCGCGGCGCGCCGCAGCGTCTCGCCGATGACGTGCTCGGGGTGAACGGTCACGCCGAAGATCGTCGACGCCACCTCCGCGACGGCGCGCCGCTGCGCGTCCCACGAGCCGTCGGTGGCGAGCGTCGCCGAGGTGCCGACGTGGATGACGTCCGGGCTGCCGCAGGCGTCGCGGACGCGGCGCACCAGCATCGCGACGTCGGCGCCCTGGCGGCCACGGTAGGTGTGGAGCTCGTCGAAGACGAGGAAGCGCAGGTCGCGCGCCTGGAGGATGAGCTGCGCGTCCCACGGACGGGTGAGCAGCAGCTCGAGCATCATGTAGTTGGTGAGCAGGATGTCGGGCGGGCTCTCGAGGATCTGCTGCCGCTCGGTGGCGTCCTCCTGGCCGGTGTACCGGCGGAAGGTCACGGGCGGCTGGCCCCTGGGGTAGCCGCGACCGAGGTAGCGCTCGAGCTCGCCGAGCTGGCTGTTGGCGAGCGCGTTCATCGGGTAGACGACGATCGCCTTCACCGACGGCGTGCGCGGCGCGCGCAGCACGTGGTCCACGATCGGCGCGATGTACGAGAGGCTCTTGCCGGAGCCGGTGCCGGTGGTGAGCACGTAGCTGTGGCCGGCGCGGGCGGCGCGGATGCCGTCGACCTGGTGGCGGTGCAGGCGGAGCGGGGCGCGGATGGTCCCGTCCTCGCTCTTGAACGCGAAGATGCGGGCCGTCTCCGGGTGGAGATCGCCCGCGGCGATGAGGTCGGCGAGCGACTCGCCGGGCTCGAAGGACGGGCTGAGCTGCAGCAGCGGATCGGGCCAGAGCAGGCCGCCGTCGAGCTCGTCGCGGACCAGCGCGTCGATCCGCGGATCGCGGATCGTGAAGAAGCTACGGATGTAGCTCGAGTAGTCGTGGATGACGCGCTGACGGAGATCGAAGACGTCCAAGGCGGCCCCTTGCGCTGCTGCGTGCTCCTCCCCCGATCCGGAGAGCAGCCCAGCTTACCTGGGAGCGGGCCGCGATGGCCGCGCCGCGGCGACGAAGCGATCCCGCGGGCACGGTCGACGCTCGCCGGTTCACACGTGCGGGGTGAACGATTCGCCGCGGGACGGACATACTCGGGCGCGGCGGCGTGCCACGTACCTTGCGCCCCGGAAGGGTCGAGCCTGCCCGGAGAACATCGCGCACCCCGATCGCGGGCGCGCTCAGGTAGTCGCCGACCGCCGTCGTCTCCTCTCGGTGGGCTCCGTCTCGGTCCCGCCGCTCGAGCGCTGGCTCACGGCGGCGTGACGTAGAGGTGGTCGAACTCCCCCGCCTTGGGAGCGCCTCGCCAGTGGTCGAGGTCTGCGGTCAGCCGCTCGATCGTCTTGCGCAGCGACTCCGGATCCAGCGTCGTCAGGTCCTCCACGGTGGGCCGGTCCTTGGAACAGAGATCGATCCAGGGATGGCTGTCCGTGAGCAGCTGGCTCATGGCCGCGGCGTCTCCACCCGCCATCACGGACCGCGACTGCAGGAGCGCCGCGCCCTTGCCGCACGCCGAGCGGATCCGCTTCTGCAGCGCGTCCAGGCGCGCGGCGTCCCCTGTCGATTCCTTACAACCGCTGTTGACGACAAGAACTCCGGTAATCGCGACGTGGACAGCAGCTCGGCGCATCACTTCGACCTCCGTGGATCATCTTCCGGGATGTGTGTGACGACGGGCTTCGGGCTCACCTTGCCGCGATCATCGTGCTCGGCCTTCGCGGCCTTCGCCCAGGCGCGAAGATCGTCGCGCACCCAGGACGGCATCTTGAACGGCTGGTCGCTTTCGTCGCCTTCGATCGTCCAGCTCGGCTCCTCCGCGAGGGCCCAGTGTGAGACGTCCACGACCCGCTCGCTGCCCTCGCTCAGGTCGGCCGCGAGGGAGGCGAGATCGTCGTCGACGATCGCGTGGAGCTTGTCGACGCCGTCGCCATAGGACGTGCCTCCGTCCATCTTGCCCCACGACGTGTTGTCGTGGCGATGCGACGAGGCGCCCGTGCCGTGCTCGTCGAGGATCGCCGTCTTCTGCTTGCCGTAGGCCTTCAGCACGATGGCCCTTCGCCGGCCGCCGTCCTGGAACTTCTTGTTGAGCGTCGAGAGCCCCTGATCGTTGAACCGCCTGAGCAGCTCTTGAACGCGCCCCTCGTACGCGGACACGCTGTGGACGTTCGAGTCGCGATAGGAGTGGTACAGGCCCACCAGCCCGACGTCCGAAAGCTGTGTGGGCGCGTCGATGAGCAACGTGTCGGTGAAGTCCTTGAGCTTGTCCTGCAGGTGGCGAAGGAAAGAGATGTCAGAGGACTTCCCCCCTCCGGTGTGCGCCTGGTTCTTGAGGTGCTGCCGCAGGCCCTTCGAGGCGTTCTGGAGGGTCAGGGTGAGAACCTCCTCCGAGAGCCCCCCGATCGCCGCCGTCAGCCCCTTCGGATCCATGACGGCGGTTCCGCGCTCCCGCCAGAACTTGGCCGGGGCGTCCGCCGCCTTGGCAACCTTCGCGAAGTCCTTGAACGCCGTCAGCGCGGCGCCGATCAAGGGTCCCGTGACCGCGTAGAAGAGGAACTCGGCGAGGAACCCCCACGAAGACGGCTGCTGCTCGGCCACCCGGTCGATCTGCGTGTTCGCGATCGCGTCCCGGTAGTTGTCTATCGAGGACTGGACGACGACCTGAAGGGAGTGCAGGAGCAGCTCCCGGCCGTCGTCGTCGAGATAGCACCCGGCCATCTCGGTGTGCTCACACCCGAAGCCCTTGTCGACGATGGCCGCCCCAGTGCGCGGCTTCATGCCGTGTTTCGCCAGCAAGGACGCCGCGCGCGCTTCGAGCGCCGAGAAGTCACCCTCCAGCTTCTCCAGCTTCGCGACCGTCGCGCTGTCCAGATCTGCCGCGCGAAGCTGCTTGAGATGCTCGTCTGACATCAGCAGCAGGGACTGGATGCTCGCACCGAGCGTCTTGGCGGCCGGTCCCGTGCTCTCCCGCGCGAGCTGCTCCACCTGGTCGCGGATGCTCCCGTACAGCGTCGTTGCTTCGTCGAGCAACCGGCTCGCCCTCGCGCTCACCTTCCGCTGAACGCCGACCGCTGCACCCCCTCCCTGGTGGGAGGCAAGCAGCCCTTCCGCACTCTCTCCCCGGACCACCGCGTCCGCCACCGCGTCCGCGTGCTGCTCGTACGCGTCGCCGGCCTCGCCGATGCCGCCCTTGAGCTGCACGCCGGCCTGCTGCTGGATGACGTGGGCGGCCTCGTGCGCGGCGATGTGGAGCGAGGGCGACTCGCGGAACGCGACGTTGGCGCCGGTGGCGTAGGCCTCGGCGCCCAGAGCCTCGGAGGCGGTCGCGGCGGCGCCGCCGACGGCGGCGCGGACGTGGGAGACGTCGTGGCGGCCGAAGCTCGCCTGGATCACGCCGAGGTGGGGCAGGGAGGATGAGGCGCCGGCGACGCCGCTCGCGGCGATGGCATGCTCGTCGGCGTCCAAGGATCCTGCGCCGGAGACGCCAGCCTTGCGCTGCACCGCGCTCGCCACGCGTGGAGCGTCGCGCACTGCTGTGCCGACGTCCAGCGTCCCGCGGTCCTCGTCGTAGGTAGGCGGCGCGTCGATCGAGGTGGCCGCCTGTTCCGCGCGACGATCGAGCGGGCGCTGTGGCGCGACCGCGGTCGCGCTCGCCTCGCGCGAAGCGAGGCCTTCGTCTTCGCCCAGCGCGATCGTCCCGCGGTCCACCTCGTCGAACCGTGCGGGCGCGTCGATGGTCGTCGCTGCGCTCGACGTCGCGCGATCGCCGTCGGCTGCCGGGGCCTTCGTCCCGCCCGAGCGCGCGGCGTCGAGCGTCACTTCGCCCACCCTCCCGTCCGGGCGCACGCCGTTCGCGGCCTGCCAGCGCGCGACCTTGCGAGGGTCGAGCGAGCCATCGTCGCCGACGCACGCGCCCCAGGTCAGCCGGTCGAGCTCCTCCGACTCTTTCGCGTGCGCCTGGTTGTGCGTCCGCGCGCGCCGAATCCATCCCGACTCATCCTGTTCCGCAGCTGCCTCGCCGTGGCGGACGCCTTCTGCGTCGGGTTCGCCCGCAATCGAGAGCGTCGGTCGCCCGACGCTCTCGTCCCACTCCGCGGGCGTGTCGATCGCCCCCCCCGCCCGGTCCGCGCTCGCGCCCCCGCGGCTGCCCTCCGCCATCCCGGAGTTGCGCTCCTCGTACGACGGCGCGGTCGTCGCCGTGGTGCGTGCCTTACGTTGCACGAGCCCCTGCGTGAGCGTGCGCTTGCCGGGCGCGCCGAGGTTGCCCGTGGACCTGCCGGTGCTCCCTCCCGTGATGCCACCGAGCCCGGGGCGTAGCGCGCGCGACATTAGAGGGTCCTGCTGTCGTTGTTCGTCATGCCCGCAGCTCTCGGCACGCGGCGCCCACGGTTTCCTGGAATCTTCACGGTGGACGCCCGCCGTCCCCCCATGTCCCCGGGCTGCCCTGAGGAGCGCCGACCAAGGGGGGGGCGGGCGCAACCGGGAAACTCGCGAGCCGAGACACGCGGTGTACGCGGCATCGGCGATTGCGCCACATCTGGCGACTTGAACCGCGCGGGCGTTCGATCGAGACTGCGCGCGGACTGCGGGATGAGCGAGACGAAGTACCAGTACCAGCGACGGCTCGGCGGCGGCGGCATGGCTGAGGTGTTCCTCGCCAGCACCGTCGGTGCAGAGGGCTTCTCGCGGCCCGTGGCGATCAAGCGCGTGCTGCCGTCGTTCTCGAATGACCGGCACTTCTCGACGATGTTCGTCAACGAGGCGCGCCTGTCGGCGCTGCTGCTCCACCCGAACATCGTGCAGACGCTCGACTTCGATCGCGATGGCGAGGGCCGGCTGTTCCTGGTGATGGAGCTCGTCGCGGGCAAGGACCTGTCGGAGCTGGCCGAGCGCGGGCCGCTGCCGGTGCC
>WYBA01000057.1 GCA_011526095.1 Myxococcales bacterium
CATCGACGACCGAGGCGCCACCGGCCGCGGCCGCTGCCGCCGCGTCGACCTCGCCACCACCCGAGATGGCGCCGCGCGGCGCCGGCGCCGACCGCCCGGCGAACGACCTGCGCGGCGCGCGCGAGCGCGCGGCCGGCGCGGCGCGCGGCTACGGCCGGTTCGGGCCGCCCGGCAACGTCGCCGACGCCACCGCCGCCGCCGAGATCGACCGCGCGGTCAAGGCGCGCGCCGGCTCGCTCGAGGCCTGCTACCAGAAGGAGCTCGACGGCCACCCGGGGCTCGCCGGCGCCGTGACGATCGAGCTCTCGATCGGCCCCGACGGCGGCGTCACCTCGGTCCGGGTCGCCAGCGACACGCTGTCGCCCGCGGGGACCAGCGTCGGCGCGTGCGCGGCGCGGCAGCTCCAGCGCGTGCGGTTCCCCGCGCGCGCCGCCGCGGACGTGACCTACCCGATCACGTTCGCGCCGGGCTGATAGAGTCGCCGGATGCTGCTGTACCAGGACCCCCGCGCCCCCAACCCGCGGCGCGTGCGCATGTTCATGGCCGAGAAGGATCTCGGCGGGCGCGGCGTGTCGGTCGAGCTGATCGAGGTCAGCATCAACGAGCAGGCGAACCGCGCGCCGGCGCACCTCGCGCGCCACCCGCTCGGGCTGCTCCCCGTGCTCGAGCTCCCCGATGGCCGCGTGCTGCGCGAGTCGATGGCGATCTGCCGCTACCTCGAGGAGCTGTACCCGGAGCCGCCGCTGTTCGGGACCGACGCGTGGGACCGCGCCCAGGTCGAGATGTGGAACCGCCACGCCGAGCTCGAGCTGCTGTTCCCGGTCGCGCAGGTGTTCCGCAACACCCACGCGTTCTGGCAGGGGCGGATCAAGCAGGCGCCCGAGTTCGGCGAGATCATGCGCGAGGTCGTCGCCGAGCGCATGGACTGGCTCGACCACGAGCTCGGCCACCGCCGGTTCGTCGCCGGCGACGCGTTCACCGTCGCCGACATCACGGCGGTGTGCGCGCTCGACTTCGGCAAGATCTCGAACCTGAGGATCGCCGAGGACCGTCACCGCAACCTGGCGCGGTGGTACGGCGAGGTCAAGGCGCGCCCGAGCTACAAGGCCTGAGCGAGCGAAGCCGCGACGGAGGCGACGAGGAGCGCGACGATGGCGATGCCGAGGCTGATCACGATCCCGTTCTCGCACTACTGCGACAAGGCGAGGTGGGCGCTCGACCGCGCCGGCGTCGCGTACGTCGAGGAGGGCCACCTGCCGATGTTCGCGTGGCTGCCCGCGCTGCGCGCCGGCCGCCACCGCACCGTCCCGACGCTGGCGACCGACGCCGGCGCGGTGCCCGACTCGACCGAGATCCTGCGGTGGTGCGATCGCCACGGCGACGCGCCGCCGCTGTTCCCGCCCGAGCTGCCCGAGGTCGCCGAGCTCGAGGAGCGGTTCGACCGGCGGTGGGGCCCGCACACGCGGCGCCTCGCCTACCACCACCTGCTGCCGGTGCTGCGCGCGCGGATCGGCGGGTTCCGCGGCGTGCCGCCGCGCGAGCTGGCGATCACCCGCGCCCTCGCCCCGGCGGTCGCCGCGATGATGCGGCGCGGCCTGGGGATCGACGAGGCCGGCGTCGCGCGGTCGACCGAGCGCGTCGCCGAGATCCTCGCCGACGTCGACGCCCGGCTCGCCGACGGGCGGCGCTACCTGTGCGGCGATCGGTTCACCGCCGCCGATCTCACGTTCGCCGCGCTCGCCGCGCCGCTGGTCCACCCGCCCGAGCTCGACGAGGTCATGCCCATGGCCGATCCACCGCCGGGCCTGGCCACGCTGCGCGACCGCGTCCGCGCCACCGCCGCCGGCGCGTTCGCGCTCAGGATGTACGCGCAGCACCGCGCCTGGCGCGGATCCCACCGTAGCTGAGCACCGCGATCGCCGCGATCATCAGACCCGCGCCGATCAGCTCGCTGGCCTTGGGCGCCTTGCCGCCGAACAGCTGCCAGATCCCGATCGTGCCGAGCACGCCGGCGAGGACGCTGGAGGCGCGGTTGACCGGGACGCAGAACGTGTTCTCGCGCCGGTCGAGCAGGATCAGCCCGCCGAAGATGCCGGTGCCCTGGGACAGCACGCCGATCAGGAGGACCCACGGCCACACCGGCTGCTCGAGCATCGTGGCGAAGCCGTCGCGCAGCTCGTCGGCGAACCCGCCCGGCCCGATCGCCGCCCACAGCGCGAGCCCGACCAGCAGCGACGGCGACGACACGAGCTGCTCCTCGACGAAGTAGCGCAGGTTCGCACCCGGCTCGCTCGACTTGGCCTTGCGCGACATCAGCTGCAGGCGGACGAAGTAGCACGTGAGGTACAGCGCGACGTCGATCGCGCAGATCCAGGTGATCTTCGCCTCGCCGTCGTCGAGCACGGTCGCGGTGATCAGCGACACGACCGACAGCACGAGCGCGGCGATCGAGAACCAGGCGATCTTGCGCCCGGTGAGCGCGTCGATCAGCGGCGCCAGCATCAGCAGGCCGCCGCGCATCAGCAGCATGACGAAGATGATGCTGACACCCTCGAACGTGTACGCGAGCGTGGTGGTGCAGATGATGCCGGCCGAGCACAGGCCCGACAGCGCGGTCAGCGAGGACGGCAGCGGCAGGCGCAGCCCGCCCTTGCCCACGGGCTTGAGCGCGCGCCGCCACCACCCCGTGCCCCACAGGAACGCGGCCGCGGTGAGCACCGTCGCGATCACGCTGACGGGGAGGATCTCGGTGCCGGTCGGCGGCGCGCCGTCGTTGGCGATGCGGCCGGAGGTGACCAGCTTGGTCAGGGCGGCGTACGGGGCGTAGGCCGCGAAGTATCCGAACGCCCACCACCAGATCGACGGGCCGTGGTCGCCATCGTCATGCTGCGCGGCCATGGTCTCGGCACTGTCACACGATGGCGACCGCGTTGCCATTCCGCGGGGGCGGGGGATCAGCCCTTCTTCCACGCCGACATCGCGCGATAGCCATCCAGCGCGGCGCGCATGACGCGCAGCGCCACGGCGCGATCGTACGGCGTGTCGACGACCGACTCCTTGCCCTCGAGCACCTTGTAGTCGCTGAAGAACCGCTCGAGCTCGCGCATGATGTGGGGCGGCAGCTCCTTGATGTCGCGGTAGTGCGCGTACGCGGGGTCGTCGACGGCGACGGCGACGATCTTGTCGTCCTCGCCCTTGTCGTCGCGCATCTTCAGCCCGCCGATCGCGCGGGCGCGGACGATCGTCAGCGGCACCACCGGCTCCTGCATCAGCACGAGCACGTCGAGCGGGTCGCCGTCGTCGGCGTGGGATTGCGGGACGAACCCGTAGTTCGCCGGGTAGTGCACCGACGAGTACAGGACGCGGTCGAGCATCAAGAGGCCCGTCGACTTGTCGACCTCGTACTTGAGCTTGCTGCCCTTGGGGATCTCGATCACCACCGGCACGAAGTCCTCGATGGCCTGCGGGACGACGATGTCGTGGAGCGGGTGCATGGCGCCCGCATCGTAGCAGGGCCTCCCCGCCGACGGAGGCTCAGGCTCTCAGGTCGTCGACGCGAGCTGGCCGCACGCCGCGGCGACGTCGCCGCCGCCGGAGTAGCGGCGGTGCGACGCCACCCCCGCCGCGCCGAGCACGGCGCGGAACGCCGCCTCGCGCCCGCTGCGCGCGAACGGGTCGCCGGGGACGGCGTTGTACGCGATGATCGACAGCCGCGGGGTCAGCCCGGTGGCGGCGCGGAACGCGACGACGCGGTCGACCAGCGCGCGGGCGTGGTCGTCGCCGTCGTTGACGCCGTCGAGCAGCGTCACCGCCCACATCGGCGCGTGGCCGGTGAGCCGGGCGTGCTCGACCAGCGCGTCGAGCACCTCGGCGTCGTCGTGGGCGCGGGCGATCGGCATGAGCTGGCGCCGCGTCGCCGTCACCGCGCTGCCCACCGACCAGCCGACGCGGACCTGCGGCGCCTCGCGCGCCAGCCGCCGGATCCCCGCCGGCAGCCCCGCCGTGCACACGGTGATCGCGCGCGCGTCGATCCGCAGCGCGCACGGCTCGGACAGCGCCGCGATCGCCTCGAGCACGCGGTCGAGGTTGGCGAGCGGCTCGCCCATGCCCTGGAACACGCAGCCGTGGACGCGCGCGCCCTCGGGCAGGTCGCGCCGCACGATCCGGACCTGCTCGACGATCTCCCACGCCTCGAGGTTGCGCGACAGCCCCAGACGCCCGGTCGCGCAGAACGCGCACGCCAGCGCGCACCCCACCTGCGAGCTGACGCAGGCCGAGAACCGTCCGGCGCGCTCGAGCGGGATGCGCACGGTCTCGACGACCGCGCCGTCGGGCAGCCCGACGACGTACTTGACGAACGGGTCGACCGCGCTCGCCTCGGTCCGCCGGACGGACAGGGTCGGCACCCAGCCAGCCGCGTGCACGGCCGCTGCGGCGTCGCGTCGCACCGCCGACGACGGCGCCACCGGCTCGTCGCGGTGGACCATCGCGATCACCTTGCGCGCCTCGGCCAGGGTCACGCCCGGCACCGCAGCCGCGAGGGCCGCCGGGGTCACCGCCTGCAGCGCGATCGGCATCCCGCGGTCTGTATCAGGTTTCCGAGGCCGGGCGCAGCCGTTGCGTCGGAGGTCCGTCGGGCGCGCCGCGGGTGCGCGCCCAACCCGACGGAATCCCGGGGGCGACACACCCCGACACCCTGGCCACCTTCTTGCTTTGGTGCGGGGCATGCGCGTCCAACCACCTAGCCTGGCCTCCTCCCTGGCCGCCTTCGCCGCGCTGTCCACCGCGCTGGTGGCCGGCTGCACCGGCGAGGACGACACGTCCTCCACCACCACCCAGCTGGTCCAGTACCAGTCGTGCGGCGACCTCGAGCGCGACCTCGAGGACATGATGATCACGGACATCTGGGCCCAGATCGACCAGTGGGGATCGTGGGGCGGCGGGCCGGTCGACGACGGCGCCTCTCCCGAGTCCGGGGACGACGACGGCGGGGACCGGCAGGAGGGCACCGACTACTCCGGCACCAACAACCAGGAGGACGGCGTCGACGAGGCCGACTTCCTCAAGACCGACGGCTACCACATCTACTCGCTCAACGGCAGCCGCCTCCACATCTTCGGCGTGCCCGAGTTCGGCCAGCTCGTTCCCGAGAGCGTCACCGACATCGAGGGCCACCCGCGCCAGATGCTGATCGACCGCGACGCCGGCCGCGCGATCGTGTTCTCGCTGATCCCGGTGTGGAACCTGCCCGAGGAGCACCCGCTGCACGACGTGCTCGGCGACACGACCGAGGACGGCGAGTGGTGGTGGCGCACGTGGGACATCACCAAGATCACCGTGCTCGACATCTCGGACCGCACCGCGCCGACCCTGCTGCGCGAGGTGTTCCTCGAGGGCTGGTACCAGACCGCGCGCAAGAACCAGACCTCGGCGCGCCTGGCCAGCTACACCTGGCTCAACAACCCGATCCTGTGGCGGTGGTGGCAGATCTACGACGAGCTGCAGGATCCGGTCGCGACCAAGCTCGCGGTCGCCCAGGCGATCCGCGCGCTGCCGCTCGAGGATCTGATCCCGCGCTACTACGTCCGCACCCCGGACGGCGCGCTCGCGGTCAACGCCCTCGACGACGCCGCGTGCTCCGAGTTCTACCGCCCGAGCGACAGCCACGCCTACGGCATGACCTCGCTGTACTCGCTCGACCTCGCGTCGCCGGATCTCGCGATCGACGCCGACCACGTCGTGTCGAACTACCCGACGATCTACGCCTCGGACGACACGCTCGTGCTGACCGAGCCGGCGCACGGCTGGTGGTGGTTCTGGGATCACGAGACCGATCCCGAGCAGCTCAACGTCCACGCGTTCGACATCTCGACCGCCGGCCAGACCCACTACCTGGCGTCGGGCCGGGTCGAGGGCCTGCTGTTCGACCAGTTCTCGATCGACGAGGAGGACGGCCAGATCCGGCTCGCGACCACGGACAACCGGTGGTCGCGGTGGTGGGACGAGGACGCGCCGCCGCCCGACAATCACATCTGGGTGCTCGATCAGGTCGGCTCGCACCTGAGCGTGATCGGCCACGTCGGCGGCATCGCCCCGAACGAGAGCATCTTCGCCGCCCGGTTCTCCGGTGACCGCGCGTTCCTGGTGACGTTCGAGCAGATCGACCCGCTGTTCACGATCGACCTGCGCGACCCGACCGACCCGCGCGTGATCGGCGAGCTCGAGGTCCCCGGGTTCTCGACCTACCTGCACGAGATCGCGGACGACCGGCTGCTCGCGATCGGCGTCGGCGCCGACGAGGAGGGCACGGCGCGGTGGGGCCTCACCCAGATCTCGCTGTTCGACGTCCGCGACTTCGCCAACCCGACGCTGCAGGACACGCTGCCGCTGGAGATCGAGGGCGAGTGGACGTGGTCCGAGGCCCAGTGGGAGCACAAGGCGTTCCAGTACTGGGCGCCCAAGGCGTTGCTCGCGGTCCCGGCGTCGAGCTACCGCGAGATCGGCGACCCGGACGGCGACGGCTACTACGAGTGGCAGTACATCAGCCGGCTGCAGCTCATCAACGTCGACCTCGAGGCCGGGCTGTCGCTCAAGGGCACGATCGACCACTCCGACCTCTACTCGACCGACGACTACTGGTACTACCGCGACGTCCGCCGGACGATCTTCATGGGCGACTACATCTACGCCGTGAGCGACCGCGGGATCACGGTCCACCGCGCCGACGACCTCGGCCTGGTGACGCAGCAGCCGCTGCCCGGCTACTCGCCGGACGACTGGTACTGGTGGTGGTGACCCGGCCGCGGGGCACTCCCGCGGAGCCCACGGCCTCCGGCCCACCACCATGACCTGCTCCGGCCCGCGTCCTGCCCGGCGCGGGCCGGCGGCGTTTCGGCCACGACCTCACCCGTCACAGGTGACTGCGACCTGACCGCGTGGTACCACCTCGCGCCGCCATGGCGTCGTCCCCCAACCGTCTGCCCTCGCTCGACGGGTTGCGCGCGGTGTCGATCGCCCTGGTCATCTTCTCGCACCTGCTGGGCACCAAGGGGTTCCCGATGGGCGAGCGGTCGATGGGCGCCGCCGGCGACATCGGCTACCTCGGCGTCCGCGTGTTCTTCGTGATCTCGGGCTACCTGATCACGAGCCTGCTGATCCACGAGCACGCGCGCACCGGCACGATCTCGCTCACGGGCTTCTACGTCCGCCGGATCTTCCGCATCTTCCCGGCGTTCTACGCGTTCATCCTCGCGATGGCGATCGCCGACTTGCTCGGCGCGGTCGACCTGCACGCGCGCGACGTGATCCACGCGATCACGTACACGACCAACTACCACCACGACCAGCGGTCGTGGGAGCTCGGCCACATCTGGTCGCTGTCGATCGAGGAGCAGTTCTACCTGATCTGGCCGGCGCTGTTCCTGCTCGCCGGCCGGCGCCACGTCGGCAAGGTCGCGATCGCGCTGGTCGTGCTGTCGCCGGTGATCCGCGCGGCGGCGTGGTTCGCCACCTACGACGACGACATCCTGATGGAGTGGTACCCGTGCGTGATGGACGCGATCGCGTTCGGCTCGGTGCTGGCCGCGTACCGCCCGCAGCTCGACGCCTCGGCCGCCTACCAGCGGTTCCTGCGCGGGTGGATGTTCTGGGGGGTCCCGGTGATCGTCCTGATCGCCAACGCGCCGATCGAGCACGGCTTCCAGTACGTGCTCAACATCTCGGTGATGAACGCGGGCATCGCGGTGATGGTCGACCGGTTCACCCGCGTCGACGAGGGGCCGGTGTTCCGGCTGCTCAACCACCGCGCGCTCGCGTTCGTCGGCGTGCTGTCGTACTCGCTGTACCTGTGGCAGGAGCCGTTCCTCAACCACAACGCCCACACCAGCTTCACCGCGTGGCCGATCAACCTCGGCCTGGCGATCGTGTGCGCGGTCGCCTCGTACTACCTGGTCGAGCAGCCGTTCCTGCGGCTGCGCGACGCGTGGTCGGCGAAGCGCCGCGCGGCGCGCGGCGCGACTACTCCACCGTGAAGCTGACCGAGCCGAGCACCGCGCCGTCCGCGCCGACGACGTCGACGGTGTAGCTGCCGGCCTTGCTGACGGTGCGGCGGGTGTAGATCCGCCACTGGTTCGAGCCGATCGCCAGCTCCTTCTCCCACAGCACCGCGCCGTCGCGCTTCCACACGTGCTTGACGGTGGTGCCCTTGGCGCCGAGCACCTTCGACCACGCCCACACCTTGGTGCCCTTCGCGAACGAGGTCGCCTCGCCGACGACCTCCTTCTTGACGACGCCGGTGCCGGCCTTGACCTCGGCCGAGGCGCCGTCGGCCGCGGGCGCGTCCGGCGCCGGGGGCGGCCGCTTGACCGGCTTGTCCGCCGGCGGCGCCTTGGCGGCGGGCGGCTCGCCCGGCACCGGCTTGACCTTGTCCGGCGCGGGCTCGTCGGCGGCCGCGAGCCCCGCGAGCCCCAGCGTGCAGGCCATCACCACGACCATCCTCGTCAGCGTGCGCATCATCGTGCTCCTCCTCCTGCCGATCCTGTCGTCGTCGCGAGTCCAACGCGGTCGCGACCGGCGCCATTCCACCACGGGCCCCCGCGCTCGCCAAGGAGTGCTAGGTTCGCGCGCTCCATGGCCTACCCCGGCGTCGTCCGCGTGTTCGCGACCACCCAGGATCCCGACTACGACGGCCCGTGGCAGGCCCGCACGCCGTCGTCGTCGACCGGCTCCGGCGTCGTGATCGGCCCGGGCGAGATCCTCACCGGCGCGCACGTCGTCGCCAACGCGACGTTCCTGCAGATCCAGAAGCCGTCCCACCCCGACAAGGCGATCGCGCGGGTCAAGGCGGTGAGCCACGACTGCGATCTCGCGCTGGTCGAGATCGTCGACCCGCCGCGCTTCCTCGACGACATCGAGCCGGCCGAGCTCGGCGAGCTGCCGCGGCTGCGCGACGAGGTCGCGGTCGTCGGCTACCCCGTCGGCGGCGAGGAGATCTCGATCACCGAGGGCGTCGTGTCGCGGATCGAGGTCCAGCGCTACAGCCACTCGCAGCGCCACCTGCTCGCGGTCACGGTCGACGCGGCGATCAACGCCGGCAACAGCGGCGGCCCGGTGTTCGCCGGCCGCAAGGTCGCAGGCATCGCGTTCCAGAAGCTGCACGGCGTCGACAACATCGGCGAGATGGTCCCGCCGCCGATCATCCGCGCGTTCCTCGACGGCATCGCCGCGGGCCGGCGTCCGGAGATCCCGGCGCTCGGCGTGGTGACGCAGAACCTGGAGAACCCGCTGCTGCGCCGCCAGCTCGGCCTGACCGAAGCCGAGCGCGGCGTGATGGTCGTGACGGTCGATCACGGCGGCAGCTCCGACGGGGTGCTCGCGCCGCGCGACGTGATCCTGGCGATCGAGGGCCAGGCGATCGCGAACAACGGCACGGTCCAGTACCAGGGCCGGCACCGCACCCGGTTCGACGTCGCGCTCACCGGCAAGTACGTCGGCGACAAGATCGCGCTGCGGATCGCGCGCGGCGCGGCGCGGCTCGACGTCGAGGTCGTGCTCGGGCCGTGGCAGCCGCTGGTGGCGCGGTCGCGCTACGACCAGGCGCCGGTGTACTTCGTCTACGGCGGGCTGGTGTTCCAGACGCTGACCCGGGACTTCCTCACCACCTGGGACAAGTGGTGGAACAAGGCGCCCAAGGAGTTCCTCTACCACTACTACATGGGCGAGCGGACGGCCGACCGCCACGAGGTCGTGATCCTCACCCAGATCCTGGCCGACGAGATCAACGTCGGGTACGCGCACCTCTACAACGAGGCGATCGTCGCGATCGACGGCGCGATGCCGCGCGACATGGTCGACTTCGTCGCGCGGCTGCAAGCGGCGCGCGGCGTCGTCGAGCTGCAGACGTCGTCGGGCGGCGTGATCATGCTCGACGCCGACGAGGTGCGCGCCGCGACGCCGCGGATCCTCGAGCGCTACCGCATCCCGCGCGATCGCTCGCCCGACCTGCCCGCCGCGTGAGCGCATCTGGGCGGGGTGGGTCCCGGCGGGCTTCGCCCGACGGGCGGGGCGGCGAGCCCCGTGTGATCACCCGCTCGCCCGACCTGCCCGCCGCGTGAGCGCGTCTGGGCGCGGGGCGGTGGGGTCCGGCGCGGCGCCCGCGCCTACACCAGCGTGACGAGCAGCTCGCCGGTGTCGACCGGCTGGCCGGCCTGCTTGTGCACGGCCTTGACGACGCCGCCGCGCTCGGCGTGCAGCTCGTTCTCCATCTTCATCGCCTCGAGGACGATCACGCCCTGGCCGGCGGCGACGGTGGCGCCGACCTCGACCAGCACCTTGACGACCTTGCCGGCGATCGGCGCGCGCAGCTCCTCGCCGGTCGCGTGCAGGCCGCCGCGCGACGCCGCCGACCGCAGCTTGCGGGTCCGCGCGTCCTCGACCTTTGCCACGGCCTGGGCCAGGCCGGTGCTCGCCGCCGTGCCGGACGGCCGCGGATCGAGCTCGACGGTGTGGGCGACGCCGTCGATGATCAACGACCACGTCCCCGGGCGGACCGGGCGGGCATCGACCGACAGCTCGCGCCCGCCCAGCACGACCCGCCAGCGCGCGTCCGGCTGGTGCGGGTCCGCCGGCGCCTCGACGGTGAGCTCGACCTCTCGGCCGAGCGCGGTGACGACCAGGTCGCGCTTCACGGCGCGGAGTATATCGATGCGCCCCGGCGAGGGAACCGCCGACTGACACCGAACACCGTTCTGCGCCATCCCACGGGCTCCGGCGCCGCGTTGCGCCGCGTTCAGCGTGCGTGTTATGCGTGCCCTTCCACCGGCCGTGTCGTCCTCCCAGAGCTTCGCCGACGTCGTCACCCAGAAGCGCATCCTCGTGTGCGTGGGCTCCGGCGGCGTGGGCAAGACGACGACCGCGGCGACGCTCGCCCTCGCCGGCGCCCGGCGCGGCCGCAAGACCCTGGTCCTCACGATCGACCCGGCCAAGCGCCTCGCCAACTCGCTGGGGCTCGACGAGCTCGGCCACACGGTGCAGTGGGTGAACCACGCGCTGGTCCACACCCCTTCCCGGTGGGGCGACGGCACCGACACCCGCGGCGAGCTGTTCGCGATGATGCTCGACCAGAAGGCGGCGTTCGACGAGGTCGTGCGCCACCACGCCAAGGACCCCGAGGCGATCCGGCGGATCCTGGCCAACCCGATCTACGCGCAGATCTCCTCGTCGCTCGCCGGCGCCCAGGAGTACGCGGCGATGGCCAAGCTCGAGGAGTTCCACAAGACCGGCCAGTGGGATCTGATCGTGGTCGACACGCCGCCGACCGCGCACGCGCTCGACTTCCTCGACGCGCCGCAGAAGCTGACCGCGGCGATCGACAGCCCGGCGATCGAGTGGTTCCGCAAGATGCAGGGCGGCTCGGCCAGCGGCTGGTCCGTCGTCGGCAAGACCGGCGCGTTCGTGCTCAAGCGGCTGGCCAAGTTCGTCGGCTCGCGGTTCCTCGACGACCTCGCGGTGTTCTTCACCCAGTTCAACGACATCCTCGGCGGGTTCCGCCAGCGCGCCGAGGAGACGTTCGCGCTGCTGCGCCAGGACCAGGTGGGGTTCGTGCTCGTCGCCAGCCCGGAGCAGATGGCGGTGCGCGAGGCGCTGTTCTTCCACGAGCGCCTCGCCGCCGCGCAGATGCCGTTCGCCGGGTTCGTCGTCAACCGCGTCCACCAGGCGCGCCCCGCCGCGATCGCGCGGGGCGAGGTCGAGGCCGCGCTGGCCGCCGTGCCCGAGGTCGCCGCGCTCGGCCTGTCCGGCACCAGCCTGCGGATGGCGGCCGAGGCGCTCACCGCGGCCCACGCCGACCTCGAGGTCCTCGCCGCCGCCGACGAGGCCGCGATCGGCAAGCTGCGCGCCGCCGCCGGCGACGACGCCCGCCTCGTCCGCGTCCCGTTCCTGCCCGAGGACGTCCACGACGTCTCGCGCCTGGTCGACCTCGGCCGCTACCTCGTCGGGTAGCGAGCGGGCCCGGCTCACCGCTTCGGGCGCTTGACCTTCCAGGTCTTGCGGACCTCGTCGGTGATCGTGGCCTGCGCGGTCAGCGGCGCGCCGAGGACGACGACGACCGCGTCGGCCTTGCGCTCGACGATCGACACGCGCGCGTCGACGCCGAGCCACACGGTGCGGCCCTTGGACTCCTCGACGATCGTGCCGGCGATCAGGCGATCGACCGCGAGCACGAGCGACTCCTCGAGCTCCATCGCGTCGAGGTCGCTGTCCCACGTGGTGAGCGCGACCGCGACGGCGTGCGCGGCGGCGTGGTCGGCGATCGCGCCGTCGCCGTGGACGTAGACCCGCATGCGGTCGCCGCCCCACCCGGCGGCGGCGGTCGCGGCGCGCTCGGCGTCGACGCCGTGCTGGCGCAGCACGACCGACCAGCCGGCCTCGCCCCACACCGTCTCCTCGACCTCGCGCCACCCGGCCAGGCTCGGCAGCTTGCCGGCGGTGATCTTGTGCGGCGGGTCGTCGCCGGCGAGGTAGCGCTCGGGGTGGAGCACCTCCTCGGTCGAGCGCGGCGGCGACTTGAACGCGCGGTCGACGCGCGACCACGGGCTGCGCGCGCGCAGCGCGGCGACGAACTGCAGCCCGCGCGCGTAGGGGAACATCAGCAGCTCGCGCACGACCAGCGGCGCGCGCCCCAGCTGGCTGTCGTCACCGGGGTCGAGCATGCCGCCGGTGATCATCGCGACCGCCTCGGGGTGGTTCCACGGCGGCTCGACCTGCTGGCGGGCCAGCATCAGCTCGTACATCGCGACGACGCCGTCGCCCTCGACCAGCGCCTGGCGCGCCAGCGCCGCGTCGCCCTCGGCGTCGGGCAGGTCGGAGAACTTCTCGAGATCGAAGTGCTGGTCCTGGAGCGCGTGGACGATCTCGTGCGCCATCAGCACGTCGGCGAACGCGGCGTCGGCCTCGGCCTCGGCCGGATCGTCGGGCGGCGGGCGCGACGGGATGAACAGCTGATCGGCCTCGGGATCGTAGAACCCGGCGATCTGCTCGGTCAGCACGTCGAGCAGGACGTCGTGGATCTTCATCCCGAACGGCACCAGGCCCCACCGCTCGAGCGCGAGCTGCTCGGCCGCGATCTCGTCCGCCGTGTACTCGTGGGCGAACGCCTCGACGAGGCGCGCGCGCAGCGCCTGGACCGTCATCACGTCGCGCTTGATCTTCTTCTTCACCTTCAGCCCGCGCAGCTTCGAGATCTCCGCCGCGATCTCGTCGGTGCGCGCGACCAGCGCCGCGGCCCAGTCGCCCGAGGCGGCCTCGTCGGCGCGGGCGCGCCCCGCCGGGGTGAGCGCGAGGGCGACGAGAACCGCGGTCAGCGAGCGAGCCATCGTCATCGACGAGGAACGTACCTCACGCGAGGGAGGCGCGCTCGTTCACCACACCGCTCGTCGCCCGGGCGCCATGACGACGTCGCTTCGGGTGTCCATGCTGGCGCGCATGGCAAAGGACACCCCTGTCGAAACGAGGCCCATCGTGACCACCCCCACCAGCCGTCCCACCGACAAGCCCGAGCGCGCCGGCGCGCTCGTCGGCGTCGTCCACCTCGCGCTCGACGCCGGCGATCGCACGGCGAGCACGGCGCTCGGCGTGGTCAACGACGCGCGCGGCGAGCTGCGCGCCGCGGTCGACGCGGGCCTCGACGCGGCCGAGGCGCTCGTCCGCGGCGCGTTCCGCTTCGGCAAGCGCGTCACCGCGCGCGTCGACGAGCTCGCCGCCGAGCTGACCGCGAGCGGCGAGCGCACCGTCGCCGGCGTGTTCCGCGGCCTGCGCGACACCACGCGCGCCGCGGCCGAGCTGACGACGACCGCGGTCGGCGCGGCCGTCGCGCCGGTCGAGCGGCCAGCGGCGCAGGCGTAAGGCGCAGCGGCGCGGGAGGCGCGCGCGCCGCGCCTCCCGCCCCGTCTCCGTCTCCGTCTCCGCCTCCGCCTCCGCCTCCGCCTCCGTCTCCGCCTCCGCCTCCGTTTCCGTCTCCGCCTCCGTCTCCGTCTCCGTCTCCGTCTCCGTCTCCGTCTCCGCCTCCGTCTCCGCCTCGGGCGCCGTCTCCGGCTCGGGCTCCGTCTCCGGCTCCGCCTCCGCCTCCGTCTCCGCCTCCGTCGACAAGCCCCCGCTCGTCCTGAGCAGGGCCGAGCGCCAGCGAGGCCCGTGTCGAAGGACGCCGACAGTCCGCTGCGCCTCCGACCGCGTGCGCGTGGCTGACACGGGTGATGGAGCCCCCGCGCGCCTCGGCCATAGGGTCGCTCCGGTGGTGGTTCACCCCCGTGGCGCGCGGGTTCTGCGCCAACCCATGCACGGACGACACGGGTGGCATGTGGGTTGTCACAGAACCCGCGCGGTTCGGGGGGAAACCACCACCGGAGCGGACCCCATGGCCTTCGACGTGCTCGAGCTCTCCATCACCTTCGTCACCCAGGTCGCGCCGCTGGTCGCGCGGCTGGAG
>WYBA01000438.1 GCA_011526095.1 Myxococcales bacterium
GACCTCGCCACGATGTTGCCGCCGTCCTCGTGCTGACGCCCGGCTGTTTCCGGTTCGCAACCCGCCCCCAGAACCGTCTCAACGATTCTGGGGGCTTCGGCGACCCCAACAGGGACGCAATCAATCGGAAACGGCAATCGAGCTTATCGCGATCAGGTTGACCGGCCTCGGATAGCGCCGCCGGCCTGGCGAGGGAGAACAGCCCGCTCGCTACTGTTAGGCTCCCAACATGCGAATCAAGAAGTTGGCGACCGCGTCGCTGGACGATCCCGAGGAAGGAATCAGCTTCCACCAAACCAGCGACCAAAAGCTCGTCCTCTCGTGAAGGGACTACGGCAACACGCCCGCGCAGGTGACCTTTCACGGCGTGGACCGATTCGCATACCAAGTGGAGCCGTTTTCCGACATCAAGGGTCTCGGCAAGCACGAGGGTTCGTTTGTGGAAGTCCTTGACTCGGACTACCTGCGCGAGTTCATCGCGGCGAACTACCAATCGGAGGACGTTGGCCTACGCCTGTTCTTCCGTATCCGTTCGACGAGACGCGTCGTGACGGCCGGCGCGTGAGCGGCTAGCGTGAGCCGGCGTGTTCGTCGAGTTGGCCGAGCGTGACCTGGCGGTAGATGTTGGCGTCGAGCCGCTGCTGAGCGTCCGTGTTCTGGAGGGTCTGATTCCAGTACGCGGGCGCGAGCTCGAGGACGCGCTTGGCGGGCCAGCTGGGGAGCAGGCACAGCAGGTCGCGGAGGTAGGCCCAGGGCTCGAGGCCGTGCATCTGGCAGCTGGCGAGCAGGCTGACGAAGGTCGCGTTGACCTCGCCGGCGTCGTCGTTGCCGACGAAGAGCCAGTTCTTGCGGCCGACAGCCTCGCGGCGCAGCTCGCGCTCGCTGATGTTGTTGTCCAGCGGCAGGCGGCCGTCCTCGAGGAAGCGGTGCAGCGCGGTGCGCTGGTTGCGCACGTAGCCGATGGCCTTGGCGATCGGGCTGTCGTCGACGACGGCGTCGACGTGGCGGTCGCACCAGTCGAAGAAGCGATCGACGATGGGGCGCGCCTTGGCGACACGGACCTGCTCTCTCTTCTTGCGCGGCGCGGTCGCAATCGAGCGCTCCAGCCGAAACAGCGCGTTGATCATCGCCAGCGCCTCGCGCGCGAGGTCGGGCTCGGTGAGCAGCGCGGTGAAAAAGTAGCGTCTTCCGTGCGCCCAGCATCCGACCTCGATCACGTCGCCGCCGGCGTACAGGTGATCGTAGACGACGTGGGCGTCGGCGACCAGGTAGCCCTGGTAGTGGCCGAGGACCTGGTCGACGGCGTTGCGGTCGTGCCGAGGCGTAAAGGCAAACAGCACGTGCTGCGCCGGCGCGATGACGACCCAGAAGTGGCCGCGCCGGCACTTGTCGAGGTCGCGGACCAGCACGCCGGTGGCGTCGGTGCACAGGTACGGCGCGGTCATCGCGTCGACCCACATCGCCATCACCAGGGGCTGACACAGCGCGTGCAGCTCCTTGTGCCAGCCGCACACCGTGGAGCGTGCCAGCGGCAGGCCCTCGCGTGCGTAGATCGATTCGAGCCGGTGCAGCGGCAGGTGGTCCTGCCAGCGGCGCACGATCGTGTTGGCCAGCAGCCCGGGACCGGCGAGGCCGCCTTCGATCGGCAGCTCAAGGCTGTCGGCGACGAGCACCTCGGTCTCGGCGTTGCGCTCGCGATCCTTTCGGACGAATTTGGGTTTGCGCGTGCGCACGACGACCGTCGACGCGGGACGGTACTCGACGGTTTCGCGGACGTCCTCGCCGATGCGCTCGAAGGCGTCCAGGCCCTCGCGCTGCACCTCGGGCGGCACGATCTCGACCTCGATGCGCGGCAGGTGCTCGGGCAGCGGCTTGCGCCCTGTCGGCTTCGCGCGCGCATGCGCGCGCACCGGTTGCGGCTCCGGCTCCGGATCGGGGGCGTCCGCGCCCGAGCCAAACAGCGTCGTGAGCAGGCCCATCGCGAGCTGCGCGTCGCTGTCGGACATGCGCTCGCGACGCTGGCCGCGTAGCCCGAGCTCGAGCTTGCGGCACGTGGCCAGCGTCTCGAGATACAGCTCGCGGTAGTGCTCGCGCTCCGCCGCGAGCTTCTCGCGCTCTGCCGCGAGGCGTGCGTTCTCCGCTTCCAGAGCGGCGATGGCGTCGCGGTCCACGGCGATTACGTCTCGGCCATTTTAGATCCCGCGTCAAGCTCTTGTTCGCGCTTCCTTGCTCACGCCCGACAGCAAGCGCGCGAGCTCGCGTCCGTCGATGCGGATCGCGGCGCCCTCGTCGCCGTCGCCGGGCTGCGGGAGGCGAAAGACGGCGCGGTGAAGCCGCTTGTACAGCACGCAGTAGCCGTTGGCGTCCCACCACAGCACCTTGATCCGGTTCGCGCGCTTGTTCACGAACGCGAACAGCGCGCCGCTCTGCGGATCCTTGCCCAAAAGCTCGCGCGTCGCGATCGCGAGCCCGTCGAACGACCGCCGCATGTCCTGCGGCTGCGTGCACACGAAGATCCGGACGGCGGCGGGCAGCATCACCGCGACTCCAGCACGCTCAGCAACTGGCGGAGACTGTCTCCGTCGAAGATCGCCGGCACGCGCACGACCACGCCACCGACGACGAGCTCGAAGCTCGCTGTCGGTACCACCGGCGCCGACGCCATCGTCGCCCCGACCACCTCGACGACGGGCACGCGCTCTGCTTTGGACCGACCCGCCCGCGTCGAGCGCGGTGCCAGCCTCTCCGAGCGGCCCGGCGCCGTCAACTTCGAGCGGCCCAGCCCGCTCTCCGACTTCAGCCGCCAGCCCCAGTTCTGCAGCGTGTTCGCGTTCAGCCCCGTCTCCGCGGCGTACTCCAGCGCGGTCAGCCCGCTGTCACGCCACCGCTGAACGCGCTTGATCCACTCGGCTCGCGATGCTCGCGCCATCGCCTGCTGATCTAGCTGGCGGCGGCGGCGCCGTCACGACGCGGTTCGTCGAACGGATAC
>WYBA01000439.1 GCA_011526095.1 Myxococcales bacterium
GGCGCGCAGCGCGGCCAGCGCCGCGGCGTGGCCCGCGCGCAGCACGGCGAGCTCGGCCCGCGCCGCGACGGCCACCGCGGCGGCCGCGTCGATCGCGTCCTGTCGCGCGCGCAGCTCGGCCTCGCCGTCGGGCCAGAACGCGTCCCGCGCCGCGGCGTCGAACAGCGGCGGCGCGAACCCGTCGACGAGCCACCGCCCGCCGAGCATGCCGCTGAACGCCGCCAGGTAGCCGAGCCGACCGTCCGGGTCCCGGACGACCAGCACGCCGAACATCTTGCCGCCGCCGGGCGCGGCGAGCGCGCGCGCCGCCTCGGCGTCGAGCAGGCCGCCGCGCAGCCGCGCGACCAGCGCGTCCGCCGCGCGGCGGGCCACCGGGTGCGGCGCCCCGCCGGCGAACGGGCTGGGCAGGCGCGCCGGCAGCTCGTGCGACGCGGGCGGCGGCGACAGCGGGATCACGCGCGCTCGAGCAGCTCGTCGAGCGTCGGCAAGATGATCTCGCGCCAGGCGTCGACCGCCGCGGCGCGGCGCGCGGCGGCGTCGAGCCGGCCGTGGGCGCGCAGCGCTTCGGGCGCCACGTCGTCGCGCCCGGTCGCGGCACGCGCGACCTCGGCCGCCATCGCGTGCGCGCGCGCGCGCACCGCGGCGGCCACGGGCGCGCCGCCCTGCCGCACCGCCCACGCCACCGTCTGCCACGCCAGCGCCGCGTGGCGCGTCTCGTCGCGGACGATCCGGGCGAGCACACGCGCGACCGCGGCGTCCTCGCACGCCGCCGCCGCGCGGGTCGCCGCCAGCGTCGCGACCGTCTCGCCCGCGCAGCCCTCGACGAACGTGTCGACCGCGAGCCGCGCCAGGCTCGCCTCGCGCGGCGCCAGCGCCGGCAGCGGCCCGGGCGCGACGTCGCGCCCGAGGTAGCGGCTCGCCAGCGCGAAGCACTGCTCGGCGTGGCGGACCTCGTCGAGGCCGGCGCGCTGCGTGTCCGCGAGCAACGCCGGCGGTGCGCCGAGGGCGAGCAGCTCCAGCGTCACCCGCGCGAACGACGCGATCGACGCGTGCTCGAGCCGCGCGGCGTCGAGCCACGCCGCGGCGAGCGCGGCGCGCAGCGCCGGGTCGCCCAGGACCGGGGGCGGGACCGCGGGCGAGCCCGCGCCGTCGCGCGCCCAGGCAGCGCCGTCGCGCACCGGCGCGCGCAGCGCGTGCTCGCCGTCGAGCAGCGGCCGCCCCTCGCCGCAGATCTCGTAGTACGAGTAGCAGCACATCCCCACCTCGCCCTGCTCGGCGCGGCGCTCGGTGGCGTCGCGATCGAGCGAGAACGAGGCGCCGCTGTAGTCGAAGTACTCGGCGCACGCCTCGGTCACCTGCTGGTAGGCCGCCACCTGCTCGTCGACCTGGCGCTTGGCGCCGCACCACTGCCCCGAGTCGCACCCGCCGCGGAGCTGCGGCCACGGCGTGTCCTGGGTCGCGCGCGGATCGACGCGCGGCGTCTCGTCGGACGCCTGGTTACCGATCACGCCGGTGGCGGCGCCGCCGCCGACCGGCTCGCTCGCGGGCGGGGACGAGGGGCCACAAGACGCTGCCGTCGCGCCGAGCGCGCCGCCGATCAGGGCCAGTCTGAGCTGCTCGCGCAGCCGGGAGAAGTCACGCATCCGCAGGCGCTCCTTGCCGAGCCGCGACCGTCGCGGCCGCGCGATGATACGCCGAACCGCGGTAGCCTCGGCGGATGCAGCTTCGCGCCCTGTTCGTACCCGCGCTCGCACTCGTCCTCGCCTCCGCCTGCGGCCCAAAGGCCGCCACGACCTCGCCCCCGCCGCCCGACCCCACGCCCGCGGCGCCGACCTGCGCCGACGCCGCGGCGTCCGGCAGCGACCTGATCCTGGCGGAGCTCGGCTCGGCCCCGACCGACGACCAGCGCGCCCGGCTGCGGGCCGGGATCGAGACCTCGTGCGTCGAGGACGCCTGGTCGCCCGAGCTCGTCGCCTGCGTCGCGACCATGTCGAAGGAGACCAGCAACAGCTGCGACGACCTGCTCACCCCGCAGCAGAACGAGGGGATGATGCGCCGCCTCGGCGAGCTGATGAGGGAGCTCGGCGAAGGCGTACGCGAGAAGGCCTACGACGACGACGCCTCGGACGACGAGGCGGGTGGCTCGGGCATGCGCCACGAGCCGACCGACGGCGCCGCCGCCGACCCGTGCGAGGGCGGCGAGTAGCCGCCCACGCGAGCGCCGGGTTAGCCTCGGCCGATGCAGCTTCGCCGCCTGGTCCCCGTCCTCGCGCTCCTCGCCGCCGCGTGCGGCCCCAAGGCCGCGGCCACCCCACCGCCTCCCGCGGCGCCGACGTGCGCCGACGCCGCGGCGGCAGGGACGACCGCGATCGTCGCGGACCTCGGCCAGCCGCCGACCGACGCGCAGCGCGGCGAGCTGCAGGCCGGGATCGAGGCGGCGTGCGTCGAGGACGCGTGGTCGCCCGAGCTGGTCGCCTGCGTCGCCGCGATCACGCCCCAGGACGACAACGACTGCGACGGCCTGCTCACCGAGGCGCAGAACGAGGGGATGTTCCGCCGCCTCGGCGAGCTGATGCGCACGCTCGGCGAGCGCGGCGCGCCGAAGAAGGAGACCTACGACTTCGAGGACGACACGATCGAGGGCGACCTCGTGAAGCCCGACGGCGACAGCGTCGAAGGTGACGGCGCCTGGGACCCGTGCGAGGGCGGCGAGTAGCCGCCCTCGCGGTCTTCCGGCGGGGTGGGTCCCGGCAGGCTCTGCCCGCTCAGCGCCACTCGGCGCGGACGTCGAACCCGTGGTCGACGACGCTCGAGTCGCTGACGAACCGCAGGTAGTGGTAGCGGCCCGCGAACTCGGTCGTCAGCGCCGGCGCGGTCGCGCCGGTGTAGCGCGCGACCCGCGCCCACGCCCCGCCGCGCCACGTCCAGACCTCGAGGTAGTCGTAGCCGTTCTCGAGGCGGAACGTCCCGGACGCCGCCAGGCGCATCGCCGCCGCGCCGTCGGGCAGGTTGACGGCCTTCCACACGCTCGTGCCGTTGGCGTAGGGGTGCGCGGTCTCGAACCGGCCGCCGCTGACCTCCTGCCACGCCGGGCCCGGCTGCCACGCGCACGCGTTGGTCTCGCACGCCCACCGCCCCGGGATCGCCGGGGCGATCAGGCCGGTGCAGTCCGCCGGCGCGTCGCAGTACGTGCCGGCGACGCAGCTGCCGGACGCGTCCGGGTACGGCGCCTCGAACGTCGAGACGTCGTAGCGGCAGCGGTTGTCGCCCGCGCACGCCCGGCCCTGCAGCCCGCCGCACATGTCGCCGATCGCGCCGCACTCGCCGGCGTGGGCGACGTCGACCTGCGCGCAGCCCGCGAAGCACGGGTTGCCGTAGGTGCGGCCGTCGAGCCCGCACACCGGCTGGTAGATCTCGGCGCACGAGCACAGCTGCTCCTCGACGCACGCGTCGTCGGCGCAGGTCCGGCTCGAGTCGCACGCCAGCGGCGCGCCGTCGCCGGCGCAGTGGAACAGCGCCTCGAACGCCTCGATCGCGCGCGCCACCGCGGGCGTGTGCGCGCCGCGCGGCGCGACGAAGTGGACGTCGAACCCGTGGCCGACGATCGAGAACGCCTCGCGCTCCTGGTCGATCGGCGGCGCCTCGTCGTAGCCGGGCTGCCACAAGAGGCCCTCGGTCGCGAGCTGGACGATCAGCTCGTGGACGCGCGTGGCGTCGATCGCGCCCAGCCGCGTCGCCTCGATCCCGTCGGTCGGGCCCAGGCCCAGCGACGCGCCGTCGAGGCCGGTGAGCTGCTTGCCGGTGTACATCCGGCCGCGCGAGATCGTGTGCGACAGCTCGAACCCGCCGTCGGACACGCACTGCGGGCGCGCCGGGCACTCGCAGTCGCCGACCGGCTTCTGCACCGCGAACGTGCCCTCGGGGCACTGCTGGATCGGCCACATCGGGCACTGCCGCGCCGCGCCCTGCCACTCGACCGCGTCGATCGCGAAGCCGTGGCGGGTGATGCTGCCGTCGGTCGTCAGCGTCACCGGCACCGTCCGCTCGTTGAGCGCGAACCACTCGGTCCACGTGTCGTCGTGGGTGCCGTCGAACGACTGCACCGGCTCGCCCACCGGGGCGACCTCGACGAAGTCGTAGTTCGCCTCGGTGCGGAGCACCGCGAAGTGCAGGCGCGCCGCGCTCGCACAGGACGGCAGCCCCGTCAGATCCACCGACCACGTCCGGTCGAGGTGGTTGGTGTACGGGTGCGGCGACTCGACCGACAGCGCGACGACCCTGGACGCCGCGTCGGCCTTGCCGTCGAGCTCGGTGGGGATGGAGGGCGGCAGGCTGTCGTCCACGACGCCCTTGGCGTCGTCCTTGTCGGCGACGCACGCGGAGAGGAGGAGGCCGGCCCCGAGGGCGACGGCCACATGGCGGAGGCGAGGAGTCATGCCGCGGCCCATGAGCAACCTCTGTTCCCGATCCGCGCCGCCGAACTGCGCGAACTCCCACGCGCCGATCACCGGCGCTGGCGAACCGAGGCGCGCGCGACTCGCCACCGCTGGCAGGTCCCGTAGCCTGTCGCCGCCAGACCCCGGTATCGTGGCCGGCCATGTCCTCCCCGGCCGTCCCCTCCGTCCCCACCCACGCCCGCGTCGTCGTCATCGGCGGCGGCGTGATCGGCTGCTCCGTCGCCTACCACCTCGCCCATGCCGGCTGCGACGTCGTCCTGATCGAGCGCGACCGCGTCACCTCGGGCACGACGTGGCACGCCGCCGGCCTGATGGTGACGTTCGGCTCGACGTCGGAGACCTCGACCGAGCTGCGCAAGTACACGCGCGACCTCTACGCGCGCCTCGAGGCCGAGACCGGCCAGGCGACCGGGTTCAAGCCGGTCGGCTTCATCGAGGTCGCGGCCGATCGCGATCGCCTCGAGGAGTACCGCCGCGTCTCCGCGTTCAACCGGCTGATGGGCGTCGACGTCCACGAGCTGTCGCCGCGCGAGGTCGGCGAGCTGTTCCCGCTCGCGCGCACCGACGACCTGCTCGCCGGCTTCTACGTCAAGGAGGACGGGCGCGCCGATCCGGTCGACGTGACGATGGCGCTGGCCAAGGGCGCGCGCCTGGCCGGCGCGACGATCATCGAGGGCGTGTCGGCGCTCGGCGTGATCCGCAAGGGGCGCGCCGTCGCCGGCGTGCGCACGACCGCGGGCGACATCGCGTGCGAGCACGTCGTCAACTGCGCCGGGATGTGGGCGCGCCAGCTCGGCGCGCGCGACGGCGTGACGATCCCGCTGCAGGCCGCCGAGCACTACTACCTGATCACCGAAAAGGTGCCCGGCCTGTCCGCGAGCTGGCCGGTGCTCGAGGACCCGGCGTCGCACGGCTACTTCCGCGAGGAGGTCGGCGGCCTGATGATCGGCCTGTTCGAGCCGGTGTGCGCGCCGTGGAACATCGGCGGCATCCCCGACGACTTCTCGTTCGGCTCGATCCCGCCCGACTGGGACCGCATGGGGCCGTACCTCGAGACCGCGATGCGCCGCATCCCGGTGTCGATGGAGGTCGGAGTGAAGAAGTTCTTCTGCGGCCCGGAGAGCTTCACGCCGGACCTGCGGCCGTGCGTCGGGCCCGCGCCCGAGCTGGACAACTACTGGATGGCCGCCGGGCTCAACTCGATCGGCATCCTCACCGGCGGCGGCCTCGGCCGGCTGCTCGCGCACTGGATCCTCACCGGCCGCGCCGACGCCGACGTCACCGGCTACCTGCCCGATCGGTTCCAGCCCTACCAGGCCAACCCCGAGTACCGCCGCACCCGCACGGTCGAGTCGCTCGGCATGGTCTACCAGTGCCACTACCCGTCGCGCTCGATGCAGACCGCGCGCGACGCCAGGCGCTCGCCGCTGCACGATCGCCTCGCCGCGCGCGGCGCGTTCTTCAAGGACGTGAGCGGGTGGGAGGGCGCCGACTGGTACACGTCCGACGGCGGCGCGCCGGGCCCGCAGGAGCTGACGTGGGGCCGGCCGTCGTGGTTCGAGGCGTGGGCGGCCGAGCACCGCGCGTGCCGCGACGGCGTGATCGTCATGGATATGTCGTTCATGTCGAAGTTCCTGGTCGAGGGCCGCGACGCGGGCGCGCGCCTCGAGTGGATCTCGGCGAACAAGGTCGACGGCGCGCCCGGGCAGATCACGTACACCCAGTGGCTCGACGAGGGCGGCGGCATCCAGGCCGACCTCACCGTCACCAAGCTCGACGAGGAGCGGTTCTGGGTCGTCGCGTCCGACACCGCGCACGGCCACGTCCTGGCCCACCTGCGCCGTCACCTGCGCGGCCACCACGCGTTCGTCGCCGACCAGACCTCGGCCTGGGCGCAGCTCAACGTCCAGGGCCCGCGGTCGCGCGAGCTGCTCGCCGCCGTCACGTCGGCCGACGTCTCCGACGCGGCGCTGCCGTTCCGCGGCGCGCGCGAGCTTGACATCGGGTTCGCGCGCGTCCTGTGCGTGCGGATCACCTACCTCGGCGAGCTCGGCTACGAACTGTACATCCCGACCGAGCAGGCGGTGCACGTCTACGACCGGCTCGTCGCCGCCGGCGCGCCGCTGGGGCTGCGCCACGCCGGGCTCAAGGCGCTCGCCAGCCTGCGCATGGAGAAGGGCTACCGCGACTGGGGCCACGACATCGACAACACCGACTCGGTGCTGCAGGCCGGCCTCGGCTTCGCGGTCGATCTGAAGAAGCCAGGCGGCTTCCTCGGCAAGGACGCCGTGCTCGCCGAGAAGGCGCGAGGCCCGCTGCGCCGGCGCCTGCTCCAGGTGCTGCTCACCGATCCGGCGCCGCTGTTGTTCCACGCCGAGCCGGTGTGGCGCGACGGCGTCGCCGTCGGCTACGTCCGCGCCGCCTCCTACGGCCACACCCTCGGCGGCGCCGTCGGCCTGGCAATGATCGACGCCGGCGACGCCCCGCTCGATCAGGCGTGGATCGACGCCGGCCGGTGGGAGGTCGACGTCGCCGGCACGCGCGTCCCCGCGCGCGCCTCGCTGCGCCCGCTCTACGATCCGGGCAACGAGCGGATCAAGCGGTGAGCCGCCGCGCGGGCGAGGCGCGGGCGGGGCCTTGCCGCACCTCGCCGCACTCGTCCGCCGCGGTCGCCCGCGACGCTCGCTACGGTGCGCGCATGCCCCGCACCCGCCCCCTCCTCGCCCTCGCCCTCGCCGCCCTGCTCCCGCTCGCCGCCTGCGGTGACGACAGGCCCGCCGCCGCGTCCGGCGCGGGTGGCGTCCCCGGCGCGCGCGCCGCCGGCGCGTCGAAGCTCGCCATGCCCGAGACCGGCACGCCGACCGAGCGCGTGCGCACGCTGTGGCAGCGCACCGAGCAGATCCTCGCCGCCGACTGGGCGTCGCCGCCGTCGTTCGCGCAGGCGCGCGCCCAGGACGACGCGCTGCGCGAGGTGTGGATCTCGATGCAGGTGTGGCTGTCGCTGGAGAAGCCGCGGCCGGAGCTCCACCAGGAGGTCATCCAGGAGGTGTTCTCCGCGCTGCGCCAGCTCTACGGCTCCTCGTACGAGGACGAGGCGAAGTACGCCGAGCTCGTGGCCTCGCGCCGCGGTCGCGAGTGGCAGCCGCGCCGGTCGTTCTCGTTCCTCTACGAGAAGCTCGACCGGCTGCCGTGAGGCCTCCGCGGCTGCGGCGCGCTGTCGCGCTCGCGCCGGCGACGCTGTAGGGCCCGCGCATACGAGCGCGACGCGATCGCAAGCCGGCTCACGCGCCGCCGGGCCCCCGACATCACAAGCGCTGACCGCAAAGTTTTCGTCGCGGCGCAAGCCATGGGCGCCGCGACCTGCGGCTGCGATCCGCGCATCGCATCGGCAGCCTTCTGTCACGTTCGCGCCTTGCGACGATCGCGAGACGGCACGACGTCCGAGATCACGGCGCTCGCCCGCGGCGACGGCTGGGTCCACGCCGCGGCGGACGTCACCGCGGCGTTCAACGGCGCGGCGGCGGTGCAGAACCTCGAGCGCGAGGTCGTGTTCGTCGAGCCCGACGTCCTGATCGTGTTCGACCGCGTGGCGATCGCGTCGTCGGCCCAGGCGACGTGGCAGCTCAGCACGCCGGCGCGCCCGACCGTGTCCGGGACGCGCGCGACGATGGCGACCGCGGGCCACGACCTCGTGATCGACCGCGTGCTGCCGGCGACCGCGCCGACGATCCTGGACTGGTCGAGCGACGGCGACTTCGGCGGCGGGCACCGGCTCGACGTCACCGCCGGCGGCGGCGCGTCGCAGTTCCTCCACGTGCTGTCGATCGACGGCGCGGTCACCGCGGCGACCCGCAGCGACGACGGCGGCCGGATCGGCGTGCGCGTCGAGCTCGCCGACGGCCGCACCGCGACGGCGCGGTTCGGCGCCGACGGCGTCGACGGCACGCTGACGATCACCGGCGCCGGCGCGGCGGTGGACGTCGCGCTCGCGCCCGGCATCGACGACTGACGCCCCGCGCGGCGCCGCCTGCCCCGCGCCGCCCCCGCGCCCCGAAAACACGAAGGGCCGCGATCTCGCGATCGCGGCCCTCCGTTGCTCAGCTTCCCGAGCGTCCTGCTCAGGCCGGGCGAACGTTCTCGGCGCGCGGGCCCTTCGGACCCTGGCCCTCGTCGAACGTCACGCTCTGTCCTTCGCGCAGCTGCTCGAAGGTCACGCCCTGGAGGGCCGACATGTGGAAGAACAGGTCGGCGCCGTGCCCGGTCGCGATGAACCCGAAGCCCTTGTCAGTCAGTCGCTTGATCTTGCCTTCAGCCATCTGATCCTACTCTCTTGCGGGAAGCTGCCACGGCGGCGGGCGAGTCAACGGCGACTCGCGGGGTCTCTTGGTACCGACGCGGCTCCTCGCCGTCGCATCGGGCGACGGCCGGGAAATATTGAGCGAGGAACCCCGCGCCGTCAATGGCCGATTCCACCGCCGCGGCGGCACGCCCGCGTCACTCGGCGGGGTCGAGCTCCGCGAGATCGCGCGCGCGCAGCCCCAGCAGGTAGAGCACGCGCTCGAGCCCGCCGTGGCTGATCGCGGTGTGCGCCGCGGCCTGGAGCTTGGGCTTGGCGTGGAACGCGATCCCCAGCCCCGCGCGCTGCAGCATCGGCAGATCGTTGGCGCCGTCGCCGATCGCGATCGTCTGATCGAGGTCGATCCGCTCGGCCTGGGCGATGCCGTCGAGCAGGTCGGCCTTGCGCTGGGGCGTGACGATCGGCTCGAGCACGCGCCCGGTGAGCGTGCCGCCGGCGCGCTCGAGCGTGTTGGCGTAGGCGTAGTCGAGGCCGAGCCGCTGCTTGAGCGCCTGCGCCGCGAACTGGAAGCCGCCCGAGATCACCGCGGTGCGGTAGCCGAGGCACGCGAGCACGCGCACCAGCTGCGCCGCGCCCGGCGTCAGCGGCAGGTTCGCGGCGATCTCGTCGAGGTGGTGACACGGCAGCCCGGCGAGCAGCCCGACCCGCGCGCGCAGGCTCTGCTCGAAGTCGAGCTCGCCGGCCATCGCGCGCGCGGTGAGCTCGGCGACCTGCTCGCCGACGCCGTGGCGCCGCGCGAGCTCGTCGATCACCTCCATCTGGATCAGCGTCGAGTCCATGTCCATCGCGACCAGCCGCTTGGCGCGGCGGCTCAGGCGCTCGCGCTGGACCGCGACGTCGAGGTGCCCGGCCTCGGCCAGCAGGTGCTGGCGCAGCTCGCGGCCGTCGAGGCCATCGCCGGGCACCGACACGATCAGCTCGAGCGCGGACAGGTCGGTGTCGCTCAGCCGGTGGACGCGCTCGATGTTGCCGCCGTGCGACGACAGCACGCGCGCGACGCGGTGGAGCCCGTCGGCGTCGAGCCCGTCGCCGAACACCGTGACCGCGAGCTGCTGGGCCCCGGCGCCCGGGTCGTCGGGCTGGACGTCGCGCACGGCGAGGTCGAGCCCCATCCGCGCCGCGACCGCGCCGAGCGCCCCGAGCACGCGGGCGCGGCGCGCGGGCGCCAGCCCGATCAGCAGGCACAGCGTGAGCTGGCCGTGCACGACGACCTGCTCGACGTCCAACAGCGGCGCGCCCTCGGCGGTGATCACGCCGGTCAGCTCGGCCGTGATGCCGCGCTGGTCGCGGCCGGTGGCGGTGATCAGCACCCGGTCGAGCGAGACGACGGCGGCGGACATGCGCGCGCATCCTAACCCCATCGTGCGTGTACGCTGCGCCTGAACATGCTTCCCGGCCACCGCGTCGTCGTCACCGAGCTCGGCGAGGATCCCGCCGACGCCCTCGAGCGGACCGTCGTGCTCGAGCCGCAGCCGCCGCCCGACCCGGCGGCGCTCGGCCCGCGCGACGTGATCGTCGAGGTGCGCAGCGCCCAGGTGAACTGGGTCGACCTGATCATGGCGAGCGGCCAGTACCAGCACCTGGTCCAGCCGCCGTACACGCCCGGGCTCGAGTACGCGGGCGTCGTCGCGTGGGCCGGGCCCGAGGCCGCTGCGCGGTGCGCGATCGGCGACGAGGTGCTGGTCGACGGCCTGCTCGCCGGCCCGCGCTCGCTCGGCGCCTACCAGCGGTGGGGCGGGCTGGCGTCGTACGCGGTCGCGCCGGCGGAGGCGATCCTCCCGATCCCGCGCGGCCTGTCGATGGACCAGGCGTGCAACCTGCTCGGCAACTACGAGACCGCGTACCACGTGCTGATCGCGCGCGGCCGCCTCGCCGCCGGCGAGACCGTGCTCGTGCTCGGCGCGTCGGGCGCGACCGGGCTGGCCGCGGTCCACGTCGCGCGCCTGATCGGCGCGACCGTGATCGCCACCGGCCGGTCGGCCGACAAGAACGCGATCGTCGCTGCCGAGGGCGCGCACCACGTGATCGACACGAGCGCGCCAGGCGCCCCGGGCGACGGCGCCCCGTTCCGCAGCTTCAAGGACGAGGTCAAGGCGCTCACCGGCGGGCGCGGCGTGGACGTCGTCTACGACGGCGTCGGCGGCCCGATCTCGGTCGAGGCGATGCGGTGCGCGCGGTTCGGCGCGCGCTACCTGATCGCCGGGTGGGCGGCGACGCCGACGGTGGCCCGCGGCAAGGGCGGGCGCGGCGCGCCCAACGTCAACACGCTGCCCACCAACCTGATGATGATGAAGAGCCTCGACGTGCTCGGCTGCCCGGCCGCGATCTCGGTCGCGATGGATCCGTCGATCCGCCCGCCGCGGCTCGCCCAGGTGCTGGCGTGGGCCGAGGCCGGCGCGATCCGCCCGCGCGTCGCGCGCACCTGGCCGCTGGCGTCGTTCCGCGAGGCGATGCGCGCCAAGTGGCGCGGCGACCTCGTCGGCGGCTGCGTCGTCCACCCGGCGGTGGCCCGGGGAGAGTAAGCTCACCCGCCATGAGCGAAGCGGATCCCCAGCTCGACGTCGCCGCGGCCATGGAGCAGCTCGGCGTCGATCGCGAGGCGTACCGGGTGCTGGGCCTGCTGCCCCTGGTCTACGTCGCGTGGGCCGACGGCAAGGTGCAGCGCGCCGAGCGCGAGACGATCCTGCGCGCCGCCGGCGAGCTGGGCTGGCTCGCCGACGGCGGCCAGGCCGCGCTCGAGCGGTGGTTGACCGAGCGCCCGACCGAGGCGCAGCTCGGCACCGGCATCGCGCTGCTCAACCACCTGTCGAAGGCGCGCGCCGCCGGCGGCGAGCACTTCGACGCCGACGACCTCCACCACCTGCTCCTTCTGTGCAAGGACGTGGCGGACTCGGCCGGCGGGTTCCTCGGCCTGGGCAGCGCGCAGAGCGCCGAGGAGGTCACCGCGCTCGAGGCGATCGCGGAGGCGCTCGACATCAAGAACGCGCGCGGCTGGAAGGCGCTGGCGGGGACCTAGGCCGGCGGTATCCTGCGGCCATGGCCTCGCCCGCGCCCGACGACGTCGTCCTGTCCACCCAGCCGCTCGGCTTCCCGTGGGTCACGGCGGACCCGTTCCTGTTCTGCGTCCACCACGACGACGCCTACCCCGCCGGCAACGACGCCATGGGGCCGGCCGCGTCGCTCGCCGGCCGCAACCTCGGGATGGACTTCGAGGGCAAGGACGGCTGGCGCATGTACCACGGCGACGTCGTGCCGGGCTTCCCGCAGCACCCGCACCGCGGGTTCGAGACCGTGACCGTCGCGCGCCGCGGCTTCATCGATCACTCCGACTCGCTCGGCGCGACCGCGCGGTTCGGCCGCGGCGACTGCCAGTGGATGACCGCGGGCAAGGGCGTCGTCCACGCGGAGATGTTCCCGCTGCTGTCCCGCGACGCCGGCAACCCGGTCGAGCTGTTCCAGATCTGGCTCAACCTGCCGCGCGCCGACAAGATGGCCGAGCCGCACTTCTCGATGCTGTGGGCCGATCGCATCCCGACGGTGCGGCGCCCCGACGCCGACGGCCGCGACGTCGCGATCACGGTCTACGCCGGGCGGCTCGGCGAGGCGACCCCGCCGGCGGCGCCGCCGCGGTCGTGGGCGTCGCGCCCCGACACCGACGTCGCGATCTGGACGATCAAGCTCGCGCCCGGCGCGCGGTGCGAGCTGCCGGCGTGCGCGCCGACGTCGAACCGCACGCTGTACCTGTTCCGCGGCGCCGAGGTCCGGTTCGGCGCGCGCGCCGTGCGCCCGGGCCTCGCCGTGCGCGTGCGCGCCGGCGCGCCGACGACGCTGCACAACGGCGACGCCGAGGCCGAGCTGCTGCTGCTGCAGGGCCGGCCGATCGGCGAGCCGGTCGTCCAGTACGGGCCGTTCGTGATGAACACCCCGGCCGAGATCCAGCAGGCGATGATCGACTACCGCCGGACGCAGTTCGGCGGGTGGCCGTGGCCGTCCGACGGGCCGGTCCACGCCCGCGACGCCGGCCGGTTCGCGATCCACGCCGACGGCGAGCGCGAGGACGCGGCGGCGTGACCGCGATCTCGCAGCTATCGTGGCTCCGCCACGGCCACCACGGGGTGGTCGAGCGGCACGACGGCGAGTACGTCGTCACCGAGTTCGTCGACGTGATCGTCCCGGTGTGGCCGCGGCGCTCGTACTTCGTCCACCAGGACGACGACGGCGCGGAGCAGTGGCTCGAGGTCCCGCTGCACCGCACCAGCGTCGTCGCCGGGCTCGTCCGCACGACCGCGTGGATGGTCGCGCTCGGGTGCGGGCTCGGCGCGATCGCCGGCACGCGCGCGCCGTGGTGGACCGGCCCGGTCGCGGTGCTCGCCGCCGCGCTCGCGGCGTGGGCGACGTGGCGACTCGGCCGGCTGTCCGCCGACGAGCGTGAGCTGCGCGCGCTGCTCCGCCGCGTCGTCGGCGTCGGCGTGCCGCCGGCGCTGCTGCCGCCCAAGCAGGCGTTCGCGGTGCGTCAGCAGCTCGACGCGGCGTGGAGCGGGCGCAGCGGGCGGAGCTGGCAGGACGCGGTGCTCGACGGCGTCGCCGACGAGCTGCTCGTCGCGCTCGCGCTCTACCACGAGCGCTATGCGCTCGCGGATCGTGCGCGGCGTAACCTGACCGCGAGCGAGAGTGCGTTGAACTAGGATTCCTCCTCGGATCTGGTCGGTCGAGCGCTTGCGACGTCGGATCGCGGCGCGTAGAAGGTTCGTGGAGGCACGAACCCCGGATCGTTCGACGCACATCCGATCGCTGGTCCCCGCGTCGACGGACGCGGGCGAAGAGGGAAGCCGGTGCGACTCCGGCGCTGCCCCGCAGCGGTGAACGAGCACGAGCTCCGCGAGAACAGCGGAGCGAGGTGCCCGCGCGAGGAGCGCGGGCGGACTCGTGAGCCCGAAGACCTGCCAGCACCGTCGCGCCGTCAGCGCGGCGGCCACCCGTCCGGGCTCCTCGCGGGAGGAGCCGCGAGGCCCCATGCTCGATCACCGCACGTCTGCGTCCCTGGCGCGCCCCGGCGCCACACAAGCTCCCTCGTCCTCACCCGACGTGGCCGCGCTCGCGCGCGTCGTCGCGCGGTGCTGCGCCGGCCTGCACGCCGTCGACCCGCGCCGCGTGGCGCGGCGCGCGCGCCGCGCCCTGCGCGACGGCGCGGCGCCGCGCGAGCTCGACGAGCTGCTGATCGCCGCGGCGGCGGAGCTGAGCGCGGACGAACCGCAGTACGACCGGCTCGCGGCGCGCCTGGGGTGCGCACACCTCGAGCGACAGGTGCGCGCCCAGGGCCTGCTCGCGTTCTCGCACTCGATCGCGGCGGCGCACCGGCTCGGCCTGATCGACGACCACCTCCACGCGATGGTCGAGCGCCACGCCGGTCCGCTCGATCACGCGATCGTCCCCGACCGCGACCACCGCCTCGACCACGCCGGCCTGCGCGCGCTCCACGACCACGGCCTGCTGCGCGCCCCCGCGACGGGCGCCGTGATCGAGACGCCGCAGCGGCTGTTCCTGCGCCTCGCGTGCGCGCTCGCCGACGACGTCCCGGCGGCGCTCGAGCTGTACCGGCTGGTCTCGTCGCTGGAGTACCTGCCGGACCGCGCCACCCTGGCCGGCGCCGGCGCACGCGGTGGCGACGCCGCGGCGGCGGCGCGGCGCCCGGGTGCGATCAACCTCGCGCGCCACACGCTCGTCGCCGCGGACGGCCGCGCCGAGGTCGACTTCGCCCGGCTCGCCCACACCGCGCGCACCGTCGCGCGCGTGCGCGAGCGGGCCGGCGAGCGCTCCGGCGCGCCGCGAGCCGACGGCCCCGGCGCCGTCGGGCTGCCCGACGTGCTGGGCCAGCTCGGACTCGCGGCCGACGCGCCCGAGGCACGCGCGCTGTCGGCGCAGATCGACGAGGTGATCCGGAACGGCGGCGAGCCGCCCACCCGCGCGACGGCGCAGGTCGCGCGGCACGCCGCGCGCGGCCGCGTCGCGCTCGGGGCGGTGGTCGCATGGGCGACCGCGGCGTGCACCACGGCGGCGAGCGAGCCGGCGGACGCCGCGGCGCAGGAGCCGCCGGACGGGCCGACGGCCGCGCCGCCAGACGCCGCGCCGCCAGACGCCGCCCCGCCAGACGGCGCCCCGCCAGACGGACCGCCGCCAGACGGACCGCCGCCAGACGGACCGCCGGGCGTCGCGCGGCTCGCCGACGTCGTCGTCGCCGCGCCGGGCGCGACCGGGACCGGCTTCGGCGATCCGACCCGCGCGGTCAACGGCGTCCGCGGCGCGGGCACCTCCAGCGGCAGCGTCGATGTCTACTCGCTCACGCACCCGCCGGGCACGCGCGACTCGATCACGCTGGGCTGGTCCGGCGACGCGGTCGCGGGCAACGGCCCCGGCGACGATCTCGCGGTGTTCGAGAACCCGTTCGCGTCGGCGCAGGGCGTGTTCATGGAGCTGGTGATCGTGGAGGTCTCGCGCGACGGCGTGGCGTGGCGCGCGCTCGCGCACGACTACACCGCGGCCGACGAGACGACGTACGTCGGCGATCCCGCGGCGTGGCCGGGCTTCGCCGGCCGCACCCCCGTGCTCCTGCACGCCGAGACCCACCCCGTCGATCCGTTCGACCGCGCCGCCGCCGGCGGCGACGGCCTCGACCTCGAAGCCGTCGTCGCGACCTCGCCCGACGACGCGGTCGCCGCAGAGCTCCGCACCCTCGGCGCGCGCTACGTCCGCCTCGTCGCCGCCCCGTCGCGCGTCAACCCGGACACCGGCGCGCCGTACCCGCACGAGCCCCTCGCCGGTGGCGCCGACCTCGACGGCGTGTGGGCGCGCTACGTCACGCCGCCGCCGTGACCACCCGGCCCCGGCGGCGGTACGCTCGGTCCATGTCGAACGACGCGCTCGCCGGGTTCCAGGCTCGCTACGACCAGCACGCCGCGGATCCCGCCGAGGTCGTCCGGCTGTTCGTCGAGGCGCTGCTCGCGATCGAGACCGCCCCGGACCTGGCGCCGCAGATGATGTGCACGGTGATCGCGCGCAACCTGCTCACCGCCACGCCCGGCACCGCCACCGGGTACGCGCTCCCACGCGCCGACCAGACGATCGCGCGGCTGTCCGCCTCGCCCGCGATCGCGCGCGCGCTCGCCGGCGGCACGCCCGACGCGGCCTACGCCGACGCCGACCTGTCGCGGTTCGCCCTCGACCGCAGCTACTCGGCGCGCGCCCAGGGCGTCGACTACCCGGCGCCCGGCAAGGCCAAGCTGTTCGTCGCGTGCGGCGGCGCCGACACGCCACGACCGATCACGCTCGCGCGCAACAACGCCGGCCAGTGGAAGGTCACCGAGTGGTCGAGCCTGACGGTTGGCGTCAAGCGCCCCGCCGCCGCCGCCGGCGACTTCTGACGCCCGCGCGTCACGCCCGCGGCGCGCGACGCCGGCGCCGCGCCGCGACCAGCGTCGCGCCGAGCACCAGCGCCAGCGTGCCCGCCGCGCCGCGACCGCCGCCGGTCGAGCACACGCCCTCCTCGCCGCCGCCGTCGCCGTCGCCGTCGGACGGCCAGCACACGCCGCCGCCGCTGCCCGCCGCGAGGCACGCGAAGCCGTCCGGGCAGCCGCCCTCGCCGACCGTGCACGGGTCGACGCACCGCTGCTCGTCGCCGGCCGCGGCGCACAGGTCGGACTCGCAGTCCGCGTTGCCCGTGCACTCGCTGCCGACGCCGCCGCCGGTGAACGGCGCCGGCGCGCAGGTGCCGTCGGCGGCGCAGTACTCGTCGTCCCCGCACGCGTCGTCGCTGGCGCACGACGCGCGGCAGTCGGGATCCGCGCTGCACAGGCTGTCGCACACGCCGTCGGCCGCGCACAGCAGCTCGGGCGCGTTCGTCTGCAGGAACGCCCGCGAGCCCTCCGCGTCGGTCCGGTAGTGCGCGCCGAGCTGCGTGCAGCTCTGATCGCCGAACGAGGTGATGCCGACGACCCGCTGCACGCCGTCGATCTCGACCAGCGCGGGGCCGCCGCTGTCGCCCGAGCAGATGCCCGAGCCGCTGCGCTGGTCGAGGCAGATGAAGTCCCCGCCATCGACGCCGTACTGACCGCACCCGGTCTGCGGCTTGTCGAGCGCGTAGAGCAGGCGGCCGTAGCTGCCGCTCTCGGTCTCACCGAACCCGACGAGGTCGACCGCGGCGCCGGCGAGCCCGGGGCCACCCGGGTGGATCAGCGCGGGCTCGCGGTCGGTCACGTCCTCGCTCAGCCAGATCAGGCCGATGTCGGCGTCGCCGGGCTGGCCGAACGTGCCGATCGCCCGGGTGTCGGCGGCGGCGATCTGCCGCCCGCCGCCCCGCGTCACGTCGACCGAGTCGAGCACGACCCGGGTCTGCGCGGTCACCTGCGCCTGGCTGCCCAGCCCGAGCGTCGACGGGTGGACGCAGTGGGCCGCGGTGAGCACGAGGTCCGGCGCGACGAGCGTGCCGGTGCACAGCCCGCTGTTGAGGATCGCGACGACCTGGGGGAACTGCCCGACCGTGGCGGGCGTGCCCGCGATGATCGCGTCGGTGCGGGTGCCGAGCTCGTCGGGCGCCGGCGCCTCGACGGCGCACGCGGGGACCAGCACGGCGGCGAACGATGCGGCGAGCGATGCGGCGACGAGGCGGGTGGTCGGCATGTCCCCACGCTGCGCCCGCCGCGGGCGCCGCTCAACGCGTGGCGAGCGACACACGCTGTCCGGCTGCGTACCCGCCGCTGCGGCGCGCGCGCCTCGCGGCATCGAGCCACATGCGAAAAACGATCGCACCGGTGGTCGTGCGGGCTCCGATGACGTGTCGCGACGACACGACGTCGCGGCGACCGTGGCATGCTCGCCGCGATGCACCTGCGAAGCGCTCCGATCTTCTCCGCCCTCGGCGGCCTCGCCGTCGCCCTGGCCCTCGCGGCCTGCCCGTCGTCGTCGACCAAGGATGGCACCGGCCCCGGGACCGCGGCGGGCACCGAGGACCCGGGCGCGGTCGGCAACACCGGCGGCACGACCACCGACGCCGCGTGCACGACGGACGACGACTGCGTCGTGTCGTGCGCGCGCGCCGGCGACTGCTGCGACCAGCTGTGCCCGCCGTGCGACCAGGTCTACACCCGCGCCGACCACGACGCGCTGATGGCGTGGCGCGACCAGAGCTGCGCCGCGGCGTCGTGCCCGATCGCCAAGTGCATGGCGCCCGATCACGAGAACGTCGCGCGCTGCCGCGACGGCGCCTGCGTGATCGAGTCGATCCCGACCGCCGCGCCGTGACGCCGCGCCGCTACGGCCGCTTCTTGCGCTGCCCGTAGCTGGCGAACTGGTGGCGCACCCGCGCCAGCTCGTCGCGCCCGAGCACCACCGGCTGGCCGAGCTGGCAGGCGTGCCAGTACTGCGACGCGAGCGTCTCGACCTCCGCCGCCAGCCGCAGCGCGGCCGGCAGCGAGTCCCCCACGGCGACCATGCCGTGGTTGGCCATCAGGCACGCGCGCCCCGCGCCGAGCGCGCGCACGACGTTGACCGCGAGCTCCGCGCTGCCGTACGTCGCGTAGTCCGCGCACGGGATCTCGTCGCCGCCGCTGAGCGCCACCATGTAGTGGATGCCCGGGATCGCGCGGCGCAGGCACGAGATCGCCGTGCAGAACAGCGAGTGGGTGTGGACGATCGCGTTGACCTCGGGGCGCGCGGCCAGCAGGTCGCGGTGGAGCTGCCACTCCGTCGTCGGCGTGCGCTGCCCCGGACGCGCGGTGCCGTCGGCCTTGAGGTCGACCAGGTCCTCCGCGGTCAACGCGCCGTAGGGCATCCCCGACGGCGTCACCAGCAGGCCGCTGCCCGTCCGCACGCTGACGTTGCCCGACATCCCCGGCGTCAGCCCGAGCTCGCTCATCCGCCGCGCCGTCGTCACCAGCTCGCTGCGCAGGTGCAGCGTCACGCCGCGCCTCCGAGGTGACGCGCGCGCTCCGGGAACAGCCCGATCAGCCCCGCCTCGGTCGCCGCGCACACGCCGCGCTCGGTGATCAGCGACGTCACCAGGTGCGCTGGCGTGACGTCGAACGCCGGGTTGGCGACCGGGCTGGCGCCGGCGACGACGCGGACGCGCGCGAGCCGGCCGTCCGCGGCGGTGCCCGGCACGAACCGCACCTCGTCGCCGTCGCGCTCCTCGATCGGCACGTCCTTGCCGTGCACCATGTCCCAGTCGATGCTCGGCGACGGCGCCGCGACGTGGAACGGCACGCCGTGCGCGCGCGCCGCGAGCGCCTTGAGGTACGTGCCGATCTTGTTGCAGACGTCGCCGCGCCGGGTCGTGCGGTCGGTGCCGACGATGCACAGGTCGACGCGATCGTGCTGCATCAGGTGCCCGCCGGCGTTGTCGACGATGAACGTGTGCGGCACGCCGTGCTGCGCCAGCTCCCACGCGGTCAGGGCGCCCTGGCTGCGCGGCCGCGTCTCGTCGACCCACACGTGCACGTCGATCCCCGCCTCGTGGGCGCGGAACACCGGCGCGAGCGCCGTGCCCCAGTCGCCGGTCGCGAGCCAGCCGGCGTTGCAGTGGGTGAGCACCTGGACCGCGCGGCCGCGCGCCGCGCCGTGCGCCGCGGCCTCGATCAGCGCCGCGCCGTGCCGCCCGATCGCGTCGCACCGCGCGACCTCGTCGTCGGCGATCCGCGCGGCCAGCGCGCGCGCCGCCTCGGCGCGGTCGGCGGGCGGCACGGCGGCGAGCGCCGCGCGCGCCTCGTCGAGCGCCCACCGCAGGTTGACCGCGGTCGGCCGCGTCGCGGCGAGCGTCGCGCACGCCGCCGCGAGCGCCGCGTCGCTCGCCTCGTCGCGCAGCGCCAGCGCCACGCCCCACGCCGCGGCGACGCCGATCAGCGGCGCGCCGCGCACGGTCATGTCGCGGATCGCGTGCGCCGCGTCGGCGAGCGAGCGCAGCTCGAGCCACGCGACCTCGTGCGGCAGCCGCCGCTGGTCGAGCACGCGCACGGTCCAGCCGTCGGACTCGAGCGCCCGGTGCCACGCGCCGTCGATCTTCACAGCACGCGCCCCGCGACGGCCGACAGCTTCGAGATCATCTCCGGATCGCGCGCCGCCGGCGCGGTGAGGATCGCGGCGTCGAGCGCGCGGTCGCAGCGGTGCGGGCACGGCCCGGCGTGGGCGCCGAGCGCCGGCACGACCGCCGCGATCAGCTCGCGCGCGTGGCCGGAGTTGGCGTGGAGCACCCGGACGACGTCGTCGACGGTGACCGCGTCGTGGTCCGGGTGCCAGCAGTCGTAGTCGGTCACCATCGCGACCGTCGCGTAGCAGAGCTCGGCCTCGCGCGCGAGCTTGGCCTCGGGCATGTTCGTCATCCCGACGACGTCGCACCCGAGCTGCTGGTGCATCCGCGACTCGGCCAGCGTCGAGAACTGCGGCCCCTCCATCGCCAGGTACGTCCCGCCGCGGGTCATCGCCAGCCCCAGCCGCGCGCCGGCTTCGGCGAGCGCGTCCATCGCGCGCGCGCAGGTGGGGTGCGCCATCGACACGTGGGCGATGAGGCCCGTGCCGAAGAACGACTTGGGCCCGCGCAGCGTCCGGTCGACGAACTGGTCACAGAGCACGAACATCCCCGGCGGCAGCTCGGCGCGCAGCGAGCCGACGGCGCTGACCGAGACCACGGTCGTGACGCCGGCGCGCTTGAGCGCGTCGATGTTCGCCCGGTAGTTGATCTCGCCCGGCGGGATGCGGTGGCCGCGGCCGTGGCGCGGCAGGAACACGACGCGGGTGTCGCCGAGGCGCGCGAAGCACAGCTCGTCGGACGGCGCGCCGAACGGCGAGTCGACCCGCCGCCACTGCTCGTCGACGAGCCCCGGCAGCCCGTACACGCCGGTGCCGCCCACGATGCCGATGACCTGACCGCTGGCCGGAGGAGGGGTGCTCATGCCGGCCGGACACTACCGCAGCCGCCCGGGCGCGTGGCCCGATCGCCCCGCCTCGCCGGGGCGGCCGGGACGGCCGGCGGCGGCCGGCGGGCAGCCGGGGCGGCCGGGGTACGATGCCGCATGGCCCTCACCGCGACGATGCGGCGCTTCGAGCTCGAGCTGGCGGACTCGGACCGCGACCTCTACGACACGCTCGACCTGCGCGTCGCGCAGCACCCGTCGGAGAGCGACCGCTACCTCGTCGCGCGCGTGCTCGCGCGCGCGCTCGAGCACGCCGAGGGCATCGCGTTCAGCAAGGGCGGCGTGTCCGACGACACCGAGCCGGCGCTCACGATCCGCGACCTGCGCGGCGACCTGCGGGCGTGGATCGAGATCGGCGCGCCGACGCCGGACCGGCTGCACCGCGCCGGCAAGGCGAGCCCGCGGGTCGCGGTCTACGCGTGGAAGGCGCCCGAGCAGCTCGCGCGCGACGTCGCCGACCAGGCGATCCACCGCGCCGACGCGCTCGAGATCTACGCCCTCGACGCCGCGCTGCTCGACGCGATCGCCGCGACCCTCGACCGCACCAACCGCTGGGCGCTGTCGGTCACCGGCGGCGCGCTCTACCTCGACGCCGGCGGCAAGGCGTTCGAGGGCGCGGTCACGCGGGTGCCGGTCCCGCCGGCCTGATACCATCGCCGCATGAAGCTCGGATGGCTCGGGGGAGCCGCGCTCGCCGCGGTCACCACGCTCGGCGGCGCCGCGGCCGGCTGCGGCCCCGCCGCGCGCGACGTCGACGGTCCGCAGGCGCGCCGCGCGGCGTGGAAGCTGCGCATGGACACGGCGGACTTCCACTACCTCGTTTGGCGCGGGACCGTCGCCGACGGCGAGACCATGTGGCTCGACGTCGACGGCAAGGAGCGCGCGCGCGCGCGCGGCATCGTGATCGCGCACCGCGGGCGGCTGTGGCGGCTGCGCCCCACCACCGACCTCCGCCCGGCCAGCGGCTGCAACGAGGACGGGAGCTGGGATCCCGCGGCGCAGATCGAGGTGCGCGGCGCCGAGCTGTTCAGCGGCCACGAGACCTACCCGCTCGTCGACTACTACGGCGAGTCCTACGGCGTCCGCGGCGGCGAGACGACGATGACGCTGCAAGGCCAGCTCGGCCGCGTGATGTTCGTGACCGAGGACGAGCAGCTCGAAGGGTGCGACGGCGTCCCGCGCCGGCGCGCCGCGGGGTTCACCTACGACCTCTACCGCGAGGACATGTACGACGCGCTGATCGACGACGAGTCGGAGGAGGCGCAGCGCCGCGCCGCCGGCCGGCAGCTCGCCGCGGCGGTCCTCCGCGCCGGCGGCGATCCCGGCAGCGAGCCGTGGGCCGAGGTCGTCGACACGCGGCTGGCGTGGGTCGACGGCGCGCCCGTGCTCGAGCACCGGTTCGCGCTGCCGTGCGACGGCTGCGCGACCGACGAGCCGGTGACCGCGTGGATCGCGGCGACCGTGCTGCCCGGGATCATCGCCGACGAGGGCGACCTGCCCGAGCCGGTGCGCCGCGCGCTGACCGAGGCGAGCAAGGCGGGCGCCACGCCGGTCGGCGTCAGCTGGGGCCTGCCCGACGACCGCTGGCAGCGGGTCTTCGAGGGGCGATAGCGCGTGCCCGGCGCCCCGCCCGCGCGCCCGCCCGCTGGCAGCCTCGAGCGCGACATCGCCGCGTGGCTCGAGACGATCGCGGCGCCCGCGTCCTTGCCCGGCGCCGCCGACACGCGCCGGACCGCGCCGCCGTCGACGATCCTGCCGACGATGATCCGGCCCAGCACCGGCGGCCGCAAGGCGCTCGCGGTGCTCGAGCAGCTCGCCGCGGTCGCGCCCGGCGCGAGCGCGCAGCTCAAGACCGGCGAGACGATCGGCGAGGGCGGGATGGGCGTGATCCGGCTCGCCGAGCAGGTCGCGCTCGGCCGCACCGTCGCGGTCAAGACGCTCAAGGACGCCCGGCGCGCCGAGCCCGGCGCCGCGCTCGACCTGCTGCGCGAGGCGTGGGTCACCGGCTCGCTCGAGCACCCCAACATCGTCCCGGTCCACCACCTCGGGCTCGACGCCGACGGCAGCCCGCAGATCGTGCTCAAGCGGATCGAGGGCACGTCGTGGCACGACCTGCTCGACGACGCGGGCACCGTCGCGGCGCGGTTCGGCGCGCCCGATCTGCTGGCGTGGAACCTCGGCATCCTGATGCAGGTGCTCAACGCCGTGCGGTTCGCGCACAGCCGCGGCATCGTCCACCGCGACCTCAAGCCGAGCAACGTGATGATCGGCGCGTTCGGCGAGGTCTACCTGCTCGACTGGGGCATCGCGGTCAGCCTGCGCGACGACGGCTCGGGCCGGCTGCCGCTCGCCGTCGACGCGACCGAGATGGCCGGCACGCCGTGCTACATGGCGCCCGAGATGCTCGGCGGCGAGCGCGCGCCGCCGCTGTCGGAGCGGACCGACGTCTACCTCGCCGGCGCGGTGCTGTTCGAGCTGATCACGTTCCGCCCGCCGCACGACGGCGCCACTGCGCACGAGGTGATCGCCTCGGTCGTCGCGTCGCGGCCCGCGCTGCCGCCGACCGCGCCGCCCGAGCTCGCGGCGATCTGCGCGCGGGCGATGGCCGCGGCCCCCGCCGACCGCTACCCGTCGATCGAGGCGATGCAGGCCGCGCTCGCCGCCTACGTCGAGCACCGCGGCTCGGCGCGCCTGGCCGCGCGCGCCGGCGAGCGCCTCGACGAGCTGCTCGGCGTGCTCCAGGCGTGCCACGCCGACCCGGAGCGCCGGCGCGAGGAGGTCTACCGGCTGTTCGGCGCGTGCCGGTTCGGGTTCCACGAGGCGCTCGTCGCCTGGCGCGACAACGCCGAGGCGCGCGCCGGGCTGCGCGCCGCGACGATCGCCGTCGCCGAGTACGAGCTCGCCGGCGACGACCCGCGCGCCGCCGTGACCCTTCTCGGGGAGATCGCCGACGCGCCGCCGGAGCTGGTCGCGCGCGCCCGCGCCGCCGCCGCCGACCGCGCCAGCCGCCAGCAGGCGCTCGAGGCGCTGGGGCGCGCGCACGACGCGGCGACCGGCACGCGCACGCGGATGTTCGTGACGATGGTGATGGGCGTGCTGTTCGCGACGCTGCCGGTGATCGGCGCGATCCACCCGACGTTCATGCCGCTCGACCGGCCGCGCGACCTGGTGCTGTGGTCGGTCGGGCTCGCCGCGGTGCTCGGCGGCCTCGGGTTCTGGGCGCGCGAGTCGATGCGCAAGACGCTGATCAACCGGCGCGTGTTCGCCACCGGCATGCTGATGTTCGCCGCGCAGATCGTGCTCGCGCTCGGCGCGTGGGAGCTCGGCGCGCGCGGGCCGCAGATCATGGTGCTGTGGATCTTCTGCTGGTTCGTGCTGGCGTCGATGGTCGCGATCGCGATCGACGTCGGGATGACGCCGTCCGCGGTCGGGTTCGCGATCGCGTTCCTGGTCGCTGCGCGCGCGCCGGAGCACCGCTACTGGGTGATCGCCGCCGCCAACACGCTGCTCACGGCCAACGCGGTGTGGCGGTGGCGGCCGGCCAGCCTGCGCTACACGGCCGAGGAGCAGGCGGCGCGCGCCGCGGCCCGCGCCGCCGCGCGCCCCAGCTCGACCGACGCCCCGTGAAAAAGAACACGTTTCGCGTGCCATAGAACATGTTCTATTGACACGGCCGCCGCGGCCGGCGCACGCTCGGCGGCGATGAAGACCCCAGGGGGAACCGTCGAGGAGGTCGACTACGTCATCGTCGGCGGGGGCTCCGCCGGCGGCGTGCTGGCCGGCCGGCTGTCCCAGGACCCGGCGTGCCGCGTGCTGCTGCTCGAGGCCGGCGGCAGCGACCGGACGCGGCTGTGCCGGGTGCCGGGGATGGTGTCGATCATCCACACCACGCCGCAGGTGAAGAAGAAGTTCGACTGGGGCTACTACACGGCGCCGCAGGCGCACGGCGCGCAGCGCAAGATCCCCTACGTCCGCGGCCGCGTGCTCGGCGGCTCGAGCGCGATCAACGGGATGGTCTACGTGCGCGGCCACCGCCAGAACTTCGACGACTGGGCGGCCGAGGGCTGCACCGGCTGGGGGTTCGCCGACGTCGTCCGCAACTACAAGCGGCTCGAGGACTGGGAGGGCGGCGAGGACGAGTTCCGCGGCGCCGGCGGACCGGTCGCGGTGACCGCGTCGAAGGACCTGACGCCGGCGACCGCCGCGCTGATCGAGGCGATCGCCGAGACCTGCACCGTGCCGGTGCTCGACGACTACAACGGCGCGCGCCAGGAGGGCGTCGGCCCGTGCCAGATGAACGCGCGCGGCGGGCTGCGGTTCAGCTCGTCGGAGGCGTACGTCCAGCCCGCGCTGGCGCGGCCCAACCTCGCGGTGCGGACCGGCGCGATCGTCGCGCGCGTCGTGATCGAAGGCGAGCGCGCCGTCGGCGTCGAGGTGATCGGCGAGGGCGGCGCGCGCCAGGTGATCCGCGCGAGCCGCGAGGTGATCCTGTCGGCCGGCGTCGTCGGCTCGGCGCAGATCCTGATGCTGTCGGGCGTCGGCCCGGCGGATCACCTGCGCGGGCTGGGGATCACGCCGGTGGCGGACCTGCCGGTCGGCCAGAACCTGCACGACCACCTGTTCGTCCCGATGACGTACCTGGCGAAGGACGCGGTGCACCGCGGCACCGCGATGCACTTCCTCGGCGGGATGATCGCGCAGGCGTTCAAGAAGGGCCGGACCTGGTTCGATCGCACCGTGTTCGACGCGCTGGGGTTCGTGCAGTCGAGCCAGGCACGGCGCGGCGTGCCGGACATCCAGCTCCACTGCCTGCCGTGGTCGTACCCCGCGCCGAACCAGGACCGCCCGGTGCGCCCGGTCGTCGACAAGCGCCCCGCGCTGACCGTGATGCCGACGCTGATCTACCCCAAGAGCCGCGGCGAGATCCGGCTGACCTCCGCCGACCCGACGGCGCCGCCGCAGATCGATCCGAACTTCCTGGCGGAGGCGTCGGACCGCAAGCTGCTGCTCGAGGGCATGGAGCTGGTGCGCGAGATCATGGCGAGCCCGCGGCTCAAGGACGTCGTCTCGGGCGAGCTGCACCCCGGCCCCGACTTCGCCAGCGCGCGCGCGCTCGCCGACGAGCTGCCCAACCGCATCCACACCGTCTACCACCCGGTGGGCACCTGCCGGATGGGCGTCGACGACCGCGCGGTGGTCGACCCGCTGCTGCGCGTCCGCGGCCTCACCGGCCTGCGCGTCGCCGACGCCTCGATCATGCCGAGCGTCACCGGCGGCAACACCAACGCGCCCGCCATGATGATCGGCGAGCGCTGCGCCGAGCTCCTCGCCGGCGCGTAGCCCGCGGCGGCGCGCGCCACGCGACGGGACTGGCCGCCGCCGTCTCCGTCTCCGTCTCCGTCTCCGTCTCCGTCTCCGTCTCCGTCTCCGTCTCCGTCTCCGTCTCCGTCTCCGTCTCCGTCTCCGTCCGAAAGCCCCCGCTCGTCCTGAGCAGGGCCGAGCGCAAGCGAGGCCCGTGTCGAAGGACGCTGACAGACGACGATGCCTGCCTCGCGAGCCAGGACTGACAACCCCCTCCGACACGCGCCTCGCGGGCGCGCGGCGCTGCTCAGGGTGAGCGGAACGGACCTGTTCGTCAGACGGCATCTCCGCTCAGGGTGAGCGGAACGGAC
>WYBA01000440.1 GCA_011526095.1 Myxococcales bacterium
CGCGGTGAACGCGCGCTCCGCCGCGCGCGCGTCGCCCGCCGCGAGCTCGACCTCGCCGGCCGCCAGCCACCCGTCCGCGTCGTCGGGGCGCGCCGCGCGGTACCGCGCCGCCGCGGCGCGCGCGTCGTCGAGCCGGCCGGCCCGCACCGCGCACCGCGAGATCACGAGCGCGATCTCGGGGTGGTCCGGCTCGAGGTCGTCGAGCGCCGCCAGCCGCGGCAGCGCCGCCGTGCAGTCGATCGCCGCGGTCGCCCACGCCTCGCCCATCCGCGCCAGCACGCTGTCCGGCCGGACCGTGAGGACCTCGGCGTAGCGCACGCGCGCGGCCCGCGCGTCGCCGGTGCGCAATAGCGCGGTCGCGTGGTCGAGCTGGTGGATCGCGTCCTCGCCGGCGAGCGCGGCGGGGCGATGCGCGAAGTACGCGGTGAACGCCGCGACCGCGTCGTCCCACCGCGCCTGCCGGACGTGGTGGTGGCCGAGCACCACCTGCGCGTCGTAGCGGTCGGGGTGGTCGGCGACGACCGTCGCGAGCAGCGGCGCGCCCTCGGCGGTCTCGCCGGCGAGGACGAGCTGGATCCCGAGCGCCGCGGCGACGTCGACGCTGTCGGGGGCGAGCCGGCGGGCGCGGCGCAGCAGCGCCACGGCGCGGGCGTGCTCGTCGCGCGCGCCGTGGACCGAGGCCCGCAGGACGTAGACGTCGATCCGGCGCGGGGCGACCTCGAGCGCGCGATCGAGCAGCTTGCCGGCGCGGGCGTAGTCGCGCCGCGCGATCGCGCGTCGCGCCTCGGCGACCAGCAGGCGGCTCGCGTCGTCGTCGTCGCGGCGCGCCTGCGCCGCGGCGGGGCGGGGCGGGGCGGCGAGCGTGGCGACGCCGAGCGTCGCGGCCGCGAGCGCGAGCGCGGCGCGCCTCACGCCGCCACTCCATCGCCACCGGCGCCACCGGCGCCACGGGCACCACCGGCGTCGCCGCTCGCCGCGTCCGGGCCGAGGTACTGCGCGATCACCAGCGTGATGTCGTCGTCGACCGGGTGGCTGCCGCCGAACGCGTCGACCTCGCCCAGCACGCGATCGCAGACCGCCGCGACGTCGGCGCGGCCGCTCGCCGCCTGCTCGACCAGCGCGCGGCGCAGCCGCTTGTCGCCGTAGCGCGTGCCCGACGCCGAGATCCGGTCGGTCAGGCCGTCGGAGGTGAGGATCACCAGGTCGCCGCGCCCCAGGGTCGTGGTCGAGCCGGCGATCCGCGGGGTCGACGAGCCGAGCGGGTTGGAGCGCACCGACAGGATCGACAGCTCGCCCGGCGTGCCCTCGGTCCGCATGACGTACGGGAACGTGTGGCCGGCGTTGGCGTACGTGACCGTGCCGTCGGGCGCCAGGATCAGCGCGAAGCACGTCATCAGCAGCTGGCGCCCGCCGACGTCGCGGATCGCGCGGTCGATCGCGTCGAGCACCAGCCGCGGCGTCAGCGTCGCGTGGTCGAGGAACGACAGCGTCTCGACCGCGCCGCGCGCGGTCGCGGCGATCATCGCCGACGGCATGCCGTGCCCGGTGACGTCGCCGACGACGAGCAGCAGCCGGTGGTCCGACAGCAGCCGGTAGCTCCACCAGTCGCCGCCGCACGCCGACGCCATCTCGCACCGCCCGGTGAGCTGGAACGCGCCGAGCGTCCGCACGTCGGACGGCGGCGTCATCAGGCCCTGGACCGAGCGCGCGACCTCGATCTCGCGCTCGAGCCCGGCCCGGCGCCCGACCTCCGCGACCAGCGTGCCGAGGCTCTCGGCCATCGTGTTGAACGACGCGCCGAGCTCGCCGACCTCGTCGCGCGCGCCGACCTCGACCCGCCGCGCGAAGTCGCCGGACGCGATGTGGCGGGCCTGCTCGGTCAGCTCGCGCAGCGGCCGCGAGATCCGGACGCTCTGCCAGCCGGCGAGCCCGACGCCGAGCACCAGCGCGATCGCGCCGAGCACGATCAGCCGCCGCGCGACCGCGGCCGCGCGGCGCTCGCCCTCCGCGATCGCGTCCTGCTTGGCGGCCTCGAGCGACGACGCGTCGTAGGCCATTCGCACCGTCCCGACGCGCGTCGCCGCGCCGCGCGAGTCGGTCAGGAACACCGGCGCGGCGAGCACCAGGCGATCGCCGCGCGCCGGATCGGGCGCGACCGCGACCTCGCCGGGGCCGTCGTCGGCGACCTGGCGCGCGAGCGCGTCGTCGAGCGCGCCGCCGGGCGCGACCGGCGCGCCACGGCTGGCGGCGGCGACGCGGCCGTCGCGATCGACCAGCGCGACCCACAGCACGCTCGGGTTCTCGGCCGCGATCCGCGCCGCCGTCTCCTCGAGCCGCGAGTAGTTGCCCTCCTCCGCCAGCAGCAGCGCCGAGCTGGCGACCGCGTTGCGCGCGATCAGCGTCGACTCGCGGGTGATCGCCGCCGCCAGGTCGCGCCGGCGCGCGTCGCCGCTGCTGCGCGCGAGCTCGTCCACCGCGCCGAGCCCGGACCACACGCTCACCGCGATCGACGCCGCGACCAGCAGCACCGTGCCGAGGACGAGCTTGGTGCCGAGAGACAGGCCGCGGCCGCGCGCCATGGTCGAGCTTCCCCGCGAGATGACGTCGGCCAGTGTACACCGTCGGCCGCCGACGCGGCTTGACGTTTGCCGGCGATCGCGGCTCAATCGGAGGGCTCGTCGCAGGGGAGCGACGCGCCTGATGCGTGACGACCGATACATCCTCGTCGTCCACGGCGACAAGAAGACCCAGCGGATCGTCCACCGGATCCTCGGTGCGACGTTCTGTCCGGTCCACGTCGTCGACACGCTCGCGCAGGCGGAGGCGCGGATCGCCGAGCGCCGGCCGTTCCTGCTCGTCGTCGACCACGCCCAGGCGATCGGCGCGCGCGCCCGCGCCGTGCTGGCCGAGCACCACGGCCTGCCGTCGCTCGTGCTGATGCACGACGCGGAGGAGGGCGAGGTGCCCGACGTGCTCGATGTCGACAGCCTGTCGTACCTGATGGCGAACCCGATGCCGCTGCTCGCCGAGGAGATGATCGCCACGGTGCTCAAGCTGCTGCGCCGCGAGATCTTCGGCCTGGAGAAGTACCTGGCGTGGGGCGTGGAGGTGCGCGAGCGCGTGCTCGACGACGCCGCCGACCGCGTCGCCGCGGTGACCGAGCTCGACGACGCGATCCACGCGTGCGCGCTCGGCCCGCGCGCGGCGGCCGCGGCGAGCCTGATCGCGGACGAGCTGCTGTCCAACGCGCTCTACAACGCGCCGGTCGACGGCGCCGGCGTCCCGGTGCGGCGCGACGAGTCGCGCGCCGCGCAGCGGCCGCTGGCCGGGCGCGAGGTCGTGACCCTGCGCTACGCGTGCGACGCGCGCTACCTCGCGATCGAGGTGCGCGACCGGTTCGGCTCGCTCGATCGACCGACGATCATGCGGTGCCTGCGCAAGGCGGTGAGCCGCGAGCGCAACAAGATCTCGATGTCCACCGCAGGCGCCGGCATCGGCCTGTCCAGCGTCTACGGAACCTGCAACCACCTCGTGTTCGACCTCGATCCGGGGAGCTGCACCGAGGTGATCGCGCTGATCGACGTCCGGTTCCGCCCGGCGGAGCTGGCCAACGCCGTGTGCAGCTTCGGCGTGTTCACCCAGGAGGCGCGATGAGCGGAGAGCTCGCGACCGCGGCCACGACCACCCGCCGGCTCGGCCGGCTCGACGTCCAGGTCGACCGCACGGCGACGGGGTGCGTCGTCACGCTCGCCGGGCAGATCGACGACCAGGCCGCGCTCGAGGCGGTCGCGGCGGAGCTGCCGGTCGAGCGCGTCGGCGAGGTCGTGATCGATCTCGACGGCGTGAGGTTCATCAACTCGATCGGCGTGCGCGAGTGGATCGGCCTGCTGCGCCGGCTCGACGCGCGCGGCGCCCGCGTGACGCTGCGCCGCTGCTCCGAGCCGATGGTCCACCAGATGAACATGGTCATGGAGGCGCGCGGCGACGCGACGATCGAGTCGTTCCACGTCCCGTACGTGTGCGACGTGTGTGGCGGCACGGCCTCGCGCGTGCTGCCGGTCGCGGCGCACGAGCAGGCGCTGCGGGCGCGCAAGGTCCCGCCCCAGCCGTGCTCGGAGTGCGGCGGCGCGATGCAGTTCGACGACTTCCCCAACCGATACTTGCTGTTCCTCGACTGATGGAGCGATGGAGCAGATGATGCGCACTCGGCGGGCCCAGGTGATCGCCACGGCGGCGTTGGCGGCCAGCGCGCTCGCGGGCGCGTGCGGCGACGATCCCGCGGGCGAGCCGGTGAAGATCGGGCTGTCGGCGTCGACGTCGGGGTTCGACCAGGAGTTCGGCGAGACCGCCGAGCGCGTCGTCAGGAGCGCCGTCGCGGCGATCAACGCGGCCGGCGGGGTCGACGGTCGCCCGCTCGAGCTGATCGTCGAGGGCGACGCCTCCACCGTCGACGGCGCGGTCGCGGCGCTCGCCGCGCTGCGCGAGCAAGGCGTCGTCGCCGTCGTCGGACCGTTCCTGTCGGATCAGGTGGCCGCCCACGTCGACACGATCCGCAGCGCCGGGCCCGTCGTCGTCTCGCCCAGCGCGACGGCGCCCGGGCTGTCCGAGGCCGACGACGGGGGCTACCTGTTCCGTACCGCCCCGGACGACACGATCCAGGTCCGCGCGATGGACTACTACTTCCGCGTGGTGGTCGACCCGGCGGTGACCGAGATCCTGATCGTCCACGAGGAGGGCAGCTACGGCGAGGGGCTGCGGGACGCCTTGAGCGCGCGATGGCTGGCGACGCCAGGCCGGACGCTGACGGCCGACGCGATCTCCTATCCGCCCGGGTTCGAGGGCAACCCGACGCTGCCCGTGACGAAGTGGAACGAGATCGCCGCGACGTCCCCCGAGGTCATCGTCCTGATCGGGCAGGGCAACGACACCAACCTCCTCGTGCGCACCTGGCTGGGATCGGGCGCGCTGCCCGGCGTCCAGTGGTTGCTCTCGGACGGTTCGAAGAGCTCGTCGTTCATCGGCTCGAGCGGCGCGGTCCTGCCGGCCGCGGCCGAGGGCCTGCGCGGCACCGCGCCGACCAGCCCTCGCACCAGCGTCGCGTTCCAGGCCTACGTCGACGCGGTCGGCACGGAGCTCGCCGACGCCGCGTTCTTCCCCAACACCTGGGACGCCGTCCACCTGATCGCCGCCGCGCTCACCGCGCAGTCGGTCGCGGGCGAGGAGCTGGGCGGGCCCGGGCTGCGCGACGCGATCACCGACGTCTCGCGCGGCGGGCAGATCTACCACGCGGGTGAGTGGCGCGATCTCGTCTCGCAGCTGCGCGACAGGCAGGACGTCGACTACGACGGCGCGAGCGGCCCGGTCGACTTCGACGCGCGCGGCGAAGTGGTCAGCCCGTACGAGGTGTGGGAGGTCCAGCTCGACGGGACGACGTGGACGTTCGCCCAGGTCGCGTACATGGAGGTCGACGAGCTCGACTGACGGCGCCCGCGGTCGGCGATCACAGCCGGCGGCCGACGCGCACGAACAGCTCGCGCCCGGGACCCGGGAGCTCGAGCACGGTCAGCGCGTCCGGAGCGGTGCGGTTGTACTCGGACTGCGCCGGCACGCGCTCGCGCCCGAGCAGGTTGCGCACGCCGACGGTGACGTCGAACCCGCGCACGTCGGGCGCGTACGCGACGACGTGGAGGCCGACGTGCGCCGGCACCGACGCGCGCGCGTCCTGGGTGCCGCGCGCGGACACGAGCTGCGCCTCGGCGCTGGCGTGGAACGCGTCGAACAACAGGTGCGACGACGCGCCGAGCTGCGCCACGACGACGGGCGCGTTCTGCCGCGGGTCGCAGTTGCCCGCGTCCAGGTCGAGCCACAGGTTGCCGATCCCGTCGTCGCCGAGGCAGTTGCGCCCGGTCAGCGCCACCGCCGCCGCGCCGTAGGCCGAGCGCCCGTCGACGTCGCGGAAGCTCGCTTCGACCTCGACGCCCCGCGACACCAGCGGGCCGCCGTTCTGGAACCGCAGCCGCAGGTCGTTGACCGGCGGCGGGACGAACGCCTGCGTCCGGCGCATCAGCTCGTCCATCCGCCACTCCCACAGCGAGCCGCGCACGCGCAGCCCGTCGGTGAGCCGGCCGTACGCGACGAGCTCGTAGGCGAGGATCTCCTCGGACGCGAGCGTCGACTCGCCGGTGGCGTCGTCGAGCTCGGGCGAGAACCGCCGGCCGTCGTCGTGGTAGGCCTCGAAGATGCTCGGGTTGCGGAAGCCGTGGGCGTAGAGCAGCTTGAGCCCCCACGCGTCACCCGGGTTGACGAACAGCGCGGCGCGCGGCGACAGCTCGGCCTCGAACTGCGAGTTGCGGTCGTAGCGCGCGCCGATCGACACGCCGAGCCACGGCCACGGGCGCGCCGCGGCGTCGAGGTAGAGGCCGGCGATCGTGAGGTCGGTGGCGAGCGCGTCGGGGCGATCGGTCGAGGTCGAGGACGCGTGGGTCTGCTCGACCGCGACGCCGGCGGTCAGCGTGAGCTGCTCGGGCGTGGCCAGCACGTCCGCCAGCGCGCGCAGCTCGCCGCCGTACCACGTCGAGGTGGCGTCGGTGCGGAACCCGCCGGCCCCGTCGTCGAGCCGGCCGGTGAACGCGTAGCGGTTGGCGTAGGCGCGCGCGGCGAGCGTGAGCCGGTGCGACACCTCGTGGCTGTAGCCGAGCTCGGCCAGCAGGTGGCGATCGCGGTGGGTGTTGTCGTCGCTGCCGAACGCGCCGTCGTAGGGCGCGCCGGGGAGCTCGCGCTGGCGCTGCGCCGCGCGCGCCTGGAAGAACACCCGGTCGACCGTGACCGCGAGCGAGCCGAGGATCGCGTGGGCGCCGTCGGCCGACGTCTCGGCCCCGCCGGCGGGGAAGTCGGGGTACACGAGCGTCTCGCCCAGCCGGTGCTGGTACGAGGCCGTGCCGCGGATCTGGCGGTCGAGGTCGCCGAGCGCGAACCCGGCGTGGCTGCCGACCGTGCCGGTCGTGCCGGCGGTGGCGCGCCCCCACGCGCGCGGCGCGCGATCGACGTCGAGCGTGACGATGTTGATGATGCCGAGGAACGCGTTGGTGCCGTAGATCGACGACACCGGCCCGCGGATGATCTCGATCCGCGCGACGTCGTCGAGCGCGACCGGCAGCGCGGCGCCGGCGTCGACGAACTGGCTCCACGGCTCGTTGATCGGGGCGCCGTCGATCAGGATCAGGATCCGGGTGTTGGCGTCGCCGAGGAGCTGCACGCCGCGGACGCCGACGCGCTCGAGCATCCGGTCGTCGACGACGTACAGCCCGCCGACGCCGCGCAGCGCCTCGGCGAGCGTGCGGTAGCCGTAGCGGCGCAGCGTGTCGGCGGTCAGCACGGTCACCGCGCTCGCCGCCGTGCCGAGCGACTGCTCGCGCTTGCTCGCGCCGACGACGGTCTCCTCCTCGGCCAGCGCCGCGCCGTACATCGACACGTCGGAGGTCGTGTCGGGCTCGGTCGAGATGTCGGGCAGCGGCGGCAGCTCGCGCACCGGCAGGCCGGGGCCGTCGTCGGCGCGGGCGCCGCGCGCGGCGGCCGCGACCGCGAGCGCCGCCGCGACCGTCATCGTCGCGCGCGTGGCGCGCGTGGCGCGCGTGGCGC
>WYBA01000441.1 GCA_011526095.1 Myxococcales bacterium
CGCTCGGCGCGCCCGGCGGCGACGCCGCGCTGTCCCCGGCCGGCGACCGCGTCGCCGTGACCGCGGGCGACGCGGTGATCGTGCACGCGCTCGCCGACGGCGCGCCGCTCGCCCGGCTCGACGCCGGCGCCGGCGCGCTCCGCGTCCGGTGGTCCGACGCCGTGCTCGCCGCGCGCCAGGGCGGCGAGGTCGCGATCCGGTGCTGGGACGCGCGCACGCTCGCGCCGCTCGGCGTGGTCGGCGCGGGCTGCCCCGAGCACGCGGTCGTCGGCGACCGGCTGCTCACCTACGGCTACGCCCGGCTCGACGTCCACGCGCTCGGCGACGGCGCGCCGCGCCTCGTCGCCTCGCGCCCGACGGACTACCGCGACGCGCACGTCGCGTCTCCGGACCGCGCGCTGCTGTTCGTCGCCGCCATGAAGGATCGCCCGGCCGAGCTCGTCCGCCTCGCCGACGGCGAGACCGTGGCGACGTGCGCAGGCGCGACGGCCGCGGCGTTCGCGCCCGACGGCGCGCGGGTCGCGACGTGCCACCCGGACGGCGTCGTGATCCGCACGGTGCCGGAGCTGCGCGAGGTCGCGCGCCTGCCGGCGGGCGCCGTGATCCGCGTCGTGTGGTCGGCGCGCGGCGACGCGCTCGCGTTCGCCGACGCGGCCGACACGCTCGTGCTCGCCGATCGCGACGGCCACGAGCGCGTGCGCCGCGGCCGCGACGCCGACGGCAACCTGCGCACCGGGTACGCGTGGCCGGTGTTCACCGAGGACGGCGCGCGGCTCGTCGTGCGCGCCACCGGCCGCCCGCTGCTCGTGCTGGCCACCGCCGACGGCGCCGAGGTGGCGCGGCTCGGCGGCCACGCGGTCGATCACGTCGGCCAGCTCGTCGTCCCGGGCGGCCGGCGGATCGCCACGCACGCCACCGTCAGCCCGAGCCAGGACCTGGTGATCAAGCTGTGGACGCCCGACGGCGCGCCGATCGCGACGTGCGCCGGCCACGTCGGCACGTCGTGGTGGCACGTCGTGGCGTCGCCGCGCGGCGGCTGGCTGTGCTCGGTCAGCCAGGGCGACCCGCGGCCACGGCTGTGGCGCAGCGACGACGGCGCGCCCGGCGGCGCGCTGCCCGGCCACGCCGGCCTGGTCCGCGCCACGGTGTTCACGTCCGACGACGACGCGGTCGTGACGCTCGACGACGCCGGCACGCTCGCGGCGTGGGACGTCGCGCCCGCGTCGTGATCAGTCGCCGTCGCCGCGGTAGACGTCGTCGACCCACGCCTCGTACCAGCCGAGGAACGTGCGGCGCCGACCGCGGTTCCACGGCGCGAGCATGACGTCGTACCAGGCGGTGTAGTCGGACGGCTCGCTGCCGCGCAGCGCGTACGGCGCGCCGTCGGCGTCGACGAGCTCGGGCGTGACCGGCAGCCAGCCCGGCGGCACGGCGACGTAGCTCCACATGTGGCCGCGCTCGGGGCCGCTGAGCACCAGGCCGGTGTAGTACTCGCAGCCGTCGTACTGCAGCGGCAGGACGCCCGGCGCGCGGAAGTCGATCCAGTCGGCGCAGCTCGCGGGCGGCTCGAACGGATCGGCGAGCCCCCACACGCCGTCGCGGCGCTCGGCGATCGCGTCCGCGAGGCCGAGCAGGCCGTAGCTCGGCCCGGCGCCGCCGTCGGCGATCTCCAGGACGAACCGCCGGTAGTCCTCCGGCAGCGTCACGCCGTGGGCGAGCTCGAACGCCGTGACCGCGGCCTCGCTGGCCGGCGGCTTCAGCTCGTACGACACCTCGGCCCAGTTGGCGGAGCTGGCGGCGGGCAGCGCGGCGAGGCGCGTCCGCAGCGTGGCGAGGCGCTGGTCGAGCGAGGTCACGGCAGGAACGAGCATACGTACTCGGCGAGGCCGGCGTCGACCACGATGTCGAAGCCGGAGCGCGCCGGGACGTCGAACGCCTCGCCGGCGGTGACCTCGCGCCACGCGGCGTCGCCGTCGAGCTTGACGCGACAGCGGCCGGCGATGATCTCCATCCGCTCGGCCGCGTCGGTGCCGAAGTGGAAGCTGCCGGGGTAGATGAGGCCGAGCGTCTTCTTCGCGCCGTCGGCCAGGCGGATCGTGTGGCTGACGACCTTGCCATCGAAGTAGACGTTGGCCTTGGCGACGGCGGTCACGCCGGGGAACTCGATCGTGGGCTGGGAGGGCTGCGTCACGGCCGCAGCATCGCAGAAGCCGCGCGCCGAGCGGGGTTCGTGACGCGAGCGCGGCGCGGGCACCGCGGCGCGACAAAGCCATGACGCGGCGGCGCCCGCCGCGGCGCCTGCCGTTACAGTCCGCCCCGATGCGGACGCTCTCCACCCTGCTCGCCGTCGCCGCCGCCGTCGCCGCCGCGTGCGGCCCCTGCCCCACCCCGACCGCGCCGACCGTCGCGCCCGCGCCGGCCGCGCTCGATCTCGCGGGCGCGTGGCCCGCCGCGCAGCGCCAGCCGATCCTCGACGCGACCCAGGTCGTGACCCTCGCCCCGGACCTGTCCTCGCTCACCGCCGGCGAGCGCGCCGCGGTCGCGACGCTGCGCGAGGTCGGCGAGGTCTTCCAGGCGCTCTACGAGGACCAGCGCCACCCGCAGGCCGCCGCGGCGCGCGCCGCGCTCGCCGCCGCGACCGGCCCCGACGCCGACGACCTGCGCCGGCTGTACCGGCTGTTCCAGGGCCCGATCGCGACGACCCTCGACAACGAGCGCGCGCCGTTCCTGCCGGTCGAGCCGGTGCAGCCGGGCAAGACGGTCTACCCGTGGGCGATCACGAAGGACGAGGTCGAGGCCTACCTCGCCGCGCACCCCGAGGCGCGCGCGTCGCTGCTGGCGCCGCGCACGGTCGTGCGCCGCGCCACCGCCGCGGCGCTCGACGCCGACCTCGCCGCGCTCGATCGCCACCCGGTGCTCGACGCGCTCCACCCGGGGCTGCGCGCGCGCCTCGCCGCGCTGCGCGCCGCACCCGACGACGCGGCGCTCTACGCCGCCCCCTACGCGGTCGCCTACGCCGACGCGCTGGTCCGCGCCCACGACCTGCTGTCCACGGCCGCCGCGCAGGTCGAGCCCGACGACGCCGCGTTCGCCGGCTACCTGCGGCTGCGCGCGCGCGACCTCTTGACCGACGACTACGAGGCCGGCGACGCGGCGTGGGTGACGGCGACGTTCGGCCGGCTCAACGCGCAGATCGGCGCGTACGAGACCTACGACGACGAGCTGTACGCCACCAAGGCGTTCTTCGGGCTCAGCGTGCTGGTCCGGCGCCCCGCCGAGAGCGAGGCGCTCGCCGCCGCGCTCGCCGGGCTGCAGGCGTTCGAGGACGCGCTGCCGTACGCGCCGAAGAAGCGGGTGCGTGACCGCATCCCCGTCGGCGTCTACGACGTGATCGCGGACTACGGCCAGGCGCGCGGCGGCAACACCGCCTCGATCCTCCCCAACGAGGCGTACATCACCCAGCGCCACGGCCGGACGATCCTGCTGCGCGGCAACATCATGCGCGACCCCGGGCTGTTCACCGAGCGCGACCGGGTGTGGGAGGCGGCGGTCGCGCCGGCGCACCACGCCGACCTCACCTCGGACGGCTCGTTCTACCGCACGCTGTGGCACGAGGTCGGCCACTACCTCGGCGTCGATACCACGCGCGACGGCCGCGCCCTCGACGCCGCGCTGCAGGACGCGGCCGGCCTGCTCGAGGAGCTCAAGGCCGACCTGGTGTCGCTGTTCGTGGCGCGCGCGCTGCACGCGCAGGGCTACTACGACGACGCCGGGCTGCGCAGCGTGTACGCCAGCGGCGTGCTGCGCGTGCTGCAGAACAACCGGCCGCGCCGCGACCAGCCGTACCAGACGATGCAGCTGATGCAGTGGAACCACTTCCTCGCGCGCGGCCTGCTCGCGTACGACGCCGCCTCCGGCGCGCTGACGATCGACCACGCCCGCTACCACGACGCGGTCGCGGCGATGCTCGCCGAGGTGCTGGAGGTCCAGGCCGCGGGCGACAAGGCCGCGGCCGAGGCCTTCATCGCGCGGCTGACGACCTGGGACGACGCGGTCCACGGCGCGATCGCCGCGCGGATCCGCGGCGCGCAGCGCTACCGCTACACGCTGTTCGACTACGCGCCCTAGCCTGCTCAGCCCCGCGCGCGCCTGCGCACCAGGACGTCGCCGACGATCAGCAGCGGCGCGGCGATCGCGGTCAGCGTCCGTACCGTCCGCGCCGTGTCGAGCGTCTCCTTGGCGCCGGCGATCGTGTCGAGCGCGCCGGGGGACAGGCCATCCTCCTCGATCTGCTGCTTGCCCTTCTCGATCGCCCGCTCGTTGACCCCGATCGTGCGGAACTGGACGACGCCGAACACGCCGAGCGCCAGGACCCCCAGGACGATCATCACGATGCCCAGGGCCTTCATCGAACCACCTGCCGGATCTGCTGCATGCCCCGTAGTGCGGGGCCGGGGTCGAGTGTGACCTGTCGGAGCGCCGATCTCGCCTGACGGACGACGGAGCGAGCCCGGGGTCAGCCGCCGGTCCGGCGGAAGATGAACGGATAGCTCACCTGGACGCTGCCGCCGCCCCTGGGCTTGGGGAACTCGATCGCGCGGATGACGCCGGCGACGCACGCGGCGACCTCGGGGTCGACGCCCGTGGCGTTCGAGCTGCCGACCTGGCCCGAGGGCTCGATCAGGAAGGTCGCGGTGACGGTGCCCTCGAGCGTCGGGCGGACGAGCAGCTGCTGTTCGTAGCAGTACGAGATCTTCGGCAGATTCCGCTTGATGTAGCGACGGATGATCGCCTTGTCGAGATCGCCGTTCGCCGTCGGGTTGCCGATGCGGACGGACGGGTTCGCGCCGCCGCCGCCACGGCCGACGCCGACGCCGACGCCGTAGCCCGAGCCCGTGCCACTGCCGAGGCCGATCGTCCCGTCGCTCCCCGTACCGATCGTGCCCCAGCCGAGGTCGCACGCGTCGCTCGGCAGGTCGAGCAACGCGATCTCGTCGACGCCCGCGACCGTCAGCGCCGCGATCGCGCCGAGCAGGTCGCCCGCGGTCGCACCATCGTCCAGCGACAGCGCCGCCGCGGTGTGCGCCTCGGGCGACGGATCGACGACGCCATCGAGCGCCGCCTTCAGCCCGTCGAACGCGACCGTGCCGGTCGCCTGGCCGGCGCCGTCCTCGTCCCCTTCGACTTGATAGGCGGCGCGGCCGGCGCCGACCTGGACCGTGAAGTCTTCGGGGGCGAACGTGCCGCCGTGGAGCGTGAGCCGCATGGCGCCGCCCCGCGCCGGGTCGTTGCCTCGCGCGGCGATCGCCGTCGGGGCGCCGAGCACGCCGATCACGGCGAGGGCCGCGCCCGCCGGCGCGGCCGGGTCCGCGACCAGCACGACGGGCGCGTCGTCACGGTACTTGTACGCGCGCGCCACGCACGGCCCGTCCGCGCGACCGAACCCGAAGCCGCCCTGCATCTCGCCGACCTCGTCGCCGTGGAGCACGTCGTAGACCTCGTCACCGGACCCGCCGCCCGCCGCGCCGCTCTCGCCGGCGCCCGCGGGCGGGTCCTCGCTCGGCGTGTCGTCGGCGTCGGCGATCGGCGGCGGCGCGGTGAGCGCCGCGACCTCGTCGAGCGAGACCTCGGCGCCGACGACCGAGGCCAGATCGATCTCGGCGTCGTCGCGCGGCGGGCCCAGCTCGCCGTGGAAGATCCGCCCGTCGGCGGCGAGGCGCACGAACGCGCGTGCCTGGCTCAGCCCGCCCAGCTGCCCGTCGGGGACGACGGGGACAGGCGCGGGCGCCTCGCCGCCCGGGGCAACCGCGGGGCCGGCGCCACGGGACGGCCCGCCACAGGCGACGGCGAGCGAGACGGCGGCGGTGACGACGACGACGCGCGAGGGGCTCATCCCGTGATGCTACGCCGGCAGCCCGAGCTGGCGCCACGCGACCATGCCGCCGGCGAGGTTCGCCACCCGCGCGACGCCGGCCTTGTCGAGGATCGCCGCGCCCATGGCGGACCGCTTGCCGCTCTGGCACACGACGACCACGGGCCGGTCGGTCGGCACCTCGGCGGCGCGCGCGCGCAGCTCGTCGAGCGGAACGAGCTGCGCGCCGTCGAGGTGGCCGAGCTCGCCGTCGTACTCGGCGGCCGAGCGCACGTCGAGGACGTGGACCTCGGCGCGGTGCTGCGCGACCCACTCGGGCGCGATCTCGGGCACGCCGGCGTAGGTCATCACCACCGGGCCCCACGTCGGCGTCGCCGGCGCCTTGCCGTCCTCGGGCGCGCCGGCGCGCAGGTTGGCGGGCACCGCGACCGCCATCTGCTTGGGGTGCGGCAGCCCGAGGTTGCGCATGTAGCCGACGAAGTCCTCCTCGCGCGCCGCGCCGCCGATCCGCGGGTTGTGGCGGCGCTCCTCGCCGATCGTGCTCGACGTCCGGCCCTGGTAGTCGTGGCCGGGGTAGACGACGCACGCGTCGGGCAGCGTGAACAGCTGCTCGCGGATCGAGTGGAACAGCCGCGCCGCGTCCCCTTGCTGGAAGTCGGTGCGGCCGGCGCCGCGCACCAGCAGCGCGTCGCCGGTGAACACGCGCAGGTGATCCGCCGAGACGAACGCCAGGCACCCGTCGGTGTGGCCGGGCGTCGCGCGCACCTCGAGCGCCTCGTCGCCGAACCGCACGACGTCGCCGTGCGCCAGCGGCAGGTCGACGCCGGTCGCGCCGTACGCCGGCGACAGCCCGATGCGCGAGCCGAACGCGCGCTGCATCAGCCACGCGCCGGTGACGTGGTCGGCGTGGCAGTGGGTGTCGAGCGTCGCGACCAGCGTCAGCCCGAGCTCGCGGATCAGCGCGGCGTCGCGCGCGTGCTGCTCGAACACCGGATCGATCAGCACCGCCTGGCGCGTGCGCTCGCACGCCAGCAGGTACGTGAACGTGCTCGAGACCGCGTCGAAGAGCTGGCGGACGATCATGGCTTCCTCCCGGGGACGATCGCGGCGACGGTACCCACCGCGCGCGCGCCGGGCAAGCCGCCGGCTACGGCGTGATCTCGACCAGCTTGTCGCCGGCCAGCCGCCACGCGCGCGTGCCGACGCGCTCGCACTGGCCGCTGTAGGTGATCTCGAGCCGCTTGCCCGGGCCGTCGTCGACGAACCGGTAGCTGCCCTGACAGGTGACCGCGTCGGCCGGGTCGTCGACCGCCGCGGAGTTGTCGGTGATCAGCACCAGGCCGTCCGCCGGGACCGCGCTCGCGACGCCGTCGGCGCGGACCCGCATCACGACCAGCGAGCCGTCCTCGTAGCCGTGGTGCGCCCAGTTCGCCTCGAACACCAGCTCGTCCGTGCCGTCGCCGTCGAGGTCGAGCGCCTGGTAGTTGTAGCTGCCGCCGCGATCGAGCGCGGCCGGCGGCAGGTCGTCGGCGCCGTCGACCCACCGGGTCTCGCCCGAAGGGGTGACGAGCGCGCTCCACATCCCGACGTTCCAGTCGGCGGCCTCGCCGCCGTCCCACGTCCCGTCCACGTACCACAGCGTCTCGCCGTCGACCCGCAGCGCGACGCACTCGGCGCGCAGGCCGGCGGTGGACGGCTTGTTCCACGCGCGCGCCGCCGCGGCGAGCAGCTCGTCCCCGGACGGGCACGGCGCGGCCACGGTCACGGCCACCGGATCGGCGCCGGGCTGGTTCGACACCGGGCCGGCGCCCGACGACGACGTGGCGGCCGGGCCGCACGCGGCGGCCAGGATCAGGGACGACAGCAGGGACGCGACGGCGCAGGTGCGGTGGATCATGCGGCTTCCTCGAGTGGCGACATACACCACAACGCGCGGCGCCGCGCGGTCATTGCCGCCTCACCGCAAGGACGTCAGCGCGCGGCCGCCGTCGATCGCGACGCGGTCGCCGGTGATCCACCCGGCCTCGTCGCTGCACAGGAACGCGGCGAGCGCGGCGACCTCGTCGGCCTGGCCGGGGCGCCCGAGCGGATGGGTGGCGCGGCTGCGCTCGAGGAACGCGGCGTACGCGGCGTCGTCGAGCCCGGCGTTCTTGTGCAGCTCGGTGACGACGACGCCCGGGCACACCGCGTTGACCCGCACGCCGCGCGGCGCCAGCTCGAGCGCGATCGTCTGCGTCAGCATCTCGATCGCCGCCTTGCTCACGCAGTAGCCGGTCAGCCCGGCGTACGGGCGGTTGCCGGCGACCGACGACACGTTGAGGATCGCCGGGCCGCGGCCGGCGAGCAGGTGCGGGACCGCGCGGCACGTCAGGTCGTGGACGGCGAAGAAGTTCACGTCCATCAGCCGGCGCAGCTCGGCCGGCTTCGGCTCGAGCACGCCGTCGAACCCGATCACGCCGGCGTTGTTGACCAGCACGTCGAGCCCGCCGAGCGCGGCGACCGCCTCGGCCACGGCGCGCGCGTTGTCGGCCTCGACCGTGTGATCGGCGACGATCGCGTGCCCGCCGCCGACCTCGGCCACGACCTCGGCCAGCACGTCGGCCCGGCGGCCGGTCAGCGCGACGCGCGCCCCCTCGGCGACGAACCGCCGCGCGATCGCGCGGCCCAGGCCGCTGGTGCCGCCGGTGACGAGCGCGCGCTTGCCGGCGAGGCGGCCGGCGCCCGGGGACGACGTGGGAGACGTGGCGGTCGTGGACATGGCGAGCACCGTAGTCGCGGCGCCCTCCGCGCCGCAACCGTCACCGCGCCCGTGCGACCGACCGCGCGGGCGCGCGCAACAGACGAAATAAGATCGGTGCCAGGCCCGCGCCGTACCGTCGCCGCGATGCGAACCCTGGGCGCGGCGCTCCTGGCCTTGTCGTTGCTGGCGTGTGGCGGCGGCGGCGCGACGGACGACGACGACGATCCGACCGGTGACGGCGGCACCGACCCGACCGGCGACGGCGGCCCGGACGACGACGACCCGACCGGCGACGGCGGCACCGACCCCGGCCCGTGCACGCTCGGCGAGCGCCGGTGCGACGGCGCCGCGACCGAGGAGGTCTGCCAGGACGTCGGCGGGACGCCGACCTGGGTAGAGGCCGCGTGCGGCGATCACACCTACTGCATCGACGACCGCTGCGTCGCCGCGTGCCTCGACGAGTGCGCGCTCGGCGACACGCAAGGCGGGGCGACCTGCGCGCTGTGGGACGACGACGCCGGCGCGTTCGTCGCGCCCGGCGGCGGCGGCCACGATCTGGCGCGCCGCCACCTGGCGTGGATCCGCGACCACCACCTCGCCAACGGCTACATCGCCAACACGCTGTTCACCTCGTCGACCCACCAGACCAAGCTCGCGTACACCGGCACGGTCGACGCCGCCGAGTGGACCGGGATGTACCTGGCGGCGGAGTCGCTGCGCGCGCTGACCACGCACAGCCCCGACGCCGAGGCCTCGGTCGAGGCGCAGATCGAGCGCATGTACCAGCTGTTCGACATCACCGGCACGCCCGGCTACATGGCGCGGTTCTGGGCGCCGCGCGGCGGCGACCCGCTGCTCGCCGCGCTCTACGACGCCGACGACTGGTCGCACTTCGCGGTCGACTACGACGGCGGGCCGGCCTTCTACCACGCGTGGACCAGCCGCGACATGTACGCCGGCGTCGCGATGTCGCTCGGGCTCGCCTACGACGCGACGACGTCGAGCGCGCACCGCGCGATGGTGCGCGAGGTCGCGGTGACGCTGGCGCGCGAGCTGATCCGCGACCGCCAGGATGTCCCGGTGCGCGTCCGCTACAACCTGTTCGGGTCGTGGCAGACCGCGGATCTGACCTACGACCTGCGCCACACGATCCTGATCCCCGAGGAGATGGTCGACGGCCGCGTGTTCATCCAGATCGGCACCGACGCGGAGCCGGACGACTACGGCAGCTCCGAGCTGCGCGGCGCGCGCGAGTTCGTCCCCGACTTCCAGACCGTGCTCGGCCAGACCCCGGGGCTCGGGCCGTTGATCCCGTCGATCCCGCGCCCGACGAGCGCGATGATGCTGGCGAACTTCCTCGAGCTGGCGCTCCACGTCACCGAGGGCGTGCCCGGCACCGAGGCCGACCGCGCCGCGATCCGCGCCCACTACGACGCCGAGCGCGCGGGCTGGCTCGCGCTGATGCGCCAGTACGCCTACCACAACGAGGAGAGCTGCTGGTCGCAGTACTTCGGCATCACGCTGGCGCACCACCCGATCTACGGCGTGCTGCGGCTCACCGACGACGCGGCGTGGGCGCAGTCGCTGCGCCAGGACGTGCTCGCCGCGCAGATGCGGCCCTGGGTCGAGAACCACCACAACCCGTACTTCGACTACATCGCGGCCGCGGTCGGCCCGGCCGGGCTGATCCCCGCGGCGGAGCTGGCCGAGACGACGTCGCAGCTGCCGGGCTTCGTCGCGCCGCCCAAGGCGTCGGTGGCCGTGAACCACACCGGCGCGTACCCGGCGAACGGCAGCTGCCCCGGGCTGGCCAGCGTCGCCGTCGACATCGAGGACCGGGTGCCGATGGACTTCCTGTGGCAGCACCACCCGTTCCGGCTGGTGAACCAGTTCGTCGACGCGCGCCACGTCTACCCCGGCGCCGACTACCTCGTCGCGTACTGGCTCGGCCGCCACCACGGCTTCATCCAGGACGACGCGCCGAGCACGTGCACGCGCTGGCGCGACTGACGACGCGGGGCGCGCCGCCGGCGACGCGTCAGCCGCCGTCGAGCTGCGCGCGGATCGCGCGCGCCAGCGTCGCCGGCGTGTACGGCTTGTCGAGCTTGGGCAGATCGCTCGCGGTGACGTCGGCGTTGGGCGCGTAGCCCGAGGTGAGCAGCACCCGCAGCGACGGCCGCTGCGCGCGCAGCCGCCGGATCAGCGGGATGCCGCCGAGCCGCGGCATGATCACGTCGGTGACGACGATCGCGACGTCGTCGAGCCGGCCCGCGACCACCTCCAGCGCCTCGAGGCCGTCGCGCGCGACCAGCAGCTGGTAGCCCTGCTCGGTCAGCGTCCGCCGCGCCAGCTCGCGCACCGCCGCGTCGTCCTCGACCAGCAGCACGGTCTCGGCGCCCGCGCGGGCGACCGGGGCCGGCGCCGGCGCCGCGGTCGCGACCTGCTCGCGGTTGAGGGGCAGCGTGACCTCGACGCGGGTGCCGGCGCCGACGGCGCTGCGGATGTCGATCCGGCCGCCGTGCTGCTCGACCGTGCCGTAGGCCGACGCCAGGCCGAGCCCCGTCGCGCGCTCCTTGGTCGTGAAGAACGGCTCGAACACGTGCTGGAGCACCTCGGTCGTCATGCCCGCGCCGTCGTCCTCGATGCTGACCACGACCGCGTCGGCCCCGCCCGGCGCCGCGGCGACCGCGACGCAGACCCGCCCGGTCTCGGCGATCGCGTCGCCGGCGTTGACGACGAGGTTGAGCAGCACCTGCTCGAGCTGCCCGTGATCCGCGCGCACCGGCCACGGCCCGGGCGCGACCTCGACGACGAGCTCGATCCGCTCGCCGAGCAGGTGGCCGAGCAGCGGGCGCAGCCCGTCGACCAGCTCGCCGAGGTCGAACGTCGACACGCCGATCGCGCGGCGGCGCGCGAACGCGAGCAGCTGCCGGGTCAGGCGCGCCGCCCGCTCGACCGCCTCCTGGATCATCGTGAGCTCGCCGCGCGGCTCGCGCCCGGCGCGCCCGGCGAGCGCCGCGGCGGTCGAGATCGCGGTGAGCGCGTTGTTGAAGTCGTGCGCGATGCCGCCGGCGAGCCGGCCGATCGCCTCGAGCCGCTGCGCCTGGCGGACCTCCAGCTCGCGGATCCGCGCCTCGGTGACGTCGATCGCGACCCCGGCCATCCGCGTCGCCGCGCCGTGCGCGTCGCGGAAGATCCGGGCGTGGCACTCGAGCCAGCGCTCGCCGCGCGGCCCGCGGATGCGGTGCTGGACGTGGAAGTCGTCGCCCTTGGGATCGGCGAGCGACGCGGCGATCGCCGCCTGCGTCCGCGACCGATCCTCGGGGTGGATCATGGCGAGGTAGGTGTCGAACGAGCCGTCGAACGAGCCGCGCGGCACGCCGAACACGTCCTCGACCGAGCTCGACCAGATCACCTGCTGGGTCGCGACCTCGAACTGCCACGCGCCCATGCGCGCGGCGTGCAGGGCCAGCGTCAGCCGCTCGTCGGCGCCGCGCAGATCCTCGAGCGCCTGGCGATGCGCGGTGATGTCGGTGAAGGTCGCGACCACCCGCGGCGCGTGCACGCCGTGCTCCTCCTGGGCGTCGCACGCCACCGGCTCGCTGTTGATCGCGATCCAGGTCAGCGCCCCGTCGGGCTTGTGCACGCCCATGATGACGTCGCGGGCTGGCCGCCCGGTGCGCAGCGTGACCATCGCCGGGTGCTCGTCGCCGGGGAACGCCGAGCCGTCGGGTCGGATCGCCCGCCACGCTGGATCGAGCGAGGTCTTGCCGGCGAGCTGATCCGCGGTCAGCCCGAGGATCCGCTCGGCCGCGGCGTTGGAGGCGACGATCGCGCCGTCGGCGGCGTGCACGACCACGCCCTCGTTCATCGCGGCGATCACCGAGTGCTGCCTGCGCTCGCCTTCCCGAAGTCGCGCGACCTCCGCGCGGAGGCGCTCGAGCTCCTCCCGTTCAGGCTCGATCGACATGCCAGTGGCATGATGTGCCGCGGCGGCACACCGGCCAAGGGGGCCAGGGCCACTCCCGGCCCTCCCCCTTGCATCTGGCCGCCAGGGCCGGGATTCTTCCCACCCTGGGGAGATTTGCCGCAGTCTGCCCGTAGTAAGGCGCCAGGGGGAACCACGCCAATGGACACCGAGCTCGACACCGAAGCCCAAGCCGACCTCGACGAGGCGGAAGAGACCGAGTCCGCCGAGGAGCAGGACCAGGAAGCCGCGCTCGCGGAGACCCTCGAGACGCGTGCGGAGGAGGAGGAGGAGGAAGAGACCGAGGGCGAGGACGCCCAGGCGACCACGCCTGGCCTCGGCGCCACGGTCGAGACCGGCGCCACGGCGGAGAGCGCCGGGGTCCCGGAGGTCGCGGCCCCGACCCAGATCAGCGCCAAGAAGGCCAAGAAGAAGCAGAAGGCGTTCAAGGCCAAGGAGAAGGAGCGCAAGAAGCAGCAGCGCAAGCGCAAGTCGTCGCGCCAGAAGAAGGACTGGACGGCCAAGGAGCTGGCCAACCTCACGACCGCGCAGGGCGCGCAGGGCGTGCTGGTCGCGCTCAACAAGCGATCCCCGGCGCAGGGCATCAAGTGCCTCAAGGACGCCGGCGCGTGGGACACGCTGATCGCCGCGCTGCCGAAGGGCAAGATGACCCAGATGGCGCGGGCCGCGGTCGGCGGCATGGTCATGGACGACCTGCTCGACATCGAGGACTGCAAGAAGCTGTTCGAGAAGCGGTTCGGGCACGCCGCCCAGGACGTCGGCAAGGCGTGGACGATGCCCGTGATGCAGGTGCTGTGGCGCCAGCTCGATCTGCTGCCCGAGGCGGACGTCGCGCTCAACACCGCGGTGACCACGTTCGACGCGATCGCCGGCGGCGGCGGGTTCGGCCCGAGCTGGGAGGCGCCCGACACGATCAACACGATCCAGCTCGGCGTCGACACCACCGACTACCAGCACCTCGAGCACACGGTCCGCCACGAGGTCGCCCACGGGGTCCACACCCAGATCCCCGGGCCGATCAACGAGTGGCTCAAGAACGACATGCAGTTCTGGTTCATCGACTTCGACACGTTCATCAACGACCTCGGCGGCTACCCGGCGAAGTACACGCCGCCGTCGACCGGGGTCGAGACCGCGGTGAGCGGGTCGGACAAGAGCTGGCTCAAGGACCTGATCGAGAACCAGTGGACCGGCAGCGGGTCGTGGGGCCCCAAGCCCGGGATCACGATCGACGCCTGGCTCGCCGGGGGCGACGCGGACACGCTCGCGCTGTGGGAGGCGATGCCGGCGGCGGTGCGCAACGCGTGCGCCCAGTCGACCGAGCACTGGTACCAGAACTACGAGAACTTCCAGGTGAAGGGCGGCAAGCGGTACTTCCTCAACCACTGGTACCACCGGCCGTTCACGATCGGCGGCGAGGCGATGAAGGCGATCCCGACGACGAACGACAACTACACGGCGATGTCGGAGAAGGAGTTCTTCGCCAACTGCTACGCCGAGTACTTCGAGAACCCCGAGGGCGCCAAGGACCAGACGAAGTGGGGCGGCGGGCTGTCGGCCGGGATCAAGGACTTCTTCAAGTCATGCATCATCCAGCGCAACCCCTACACGAAGTTCAAGAAGGACCAGAAGGACGCGCAGGGCGCCGCCAAGGGCGCCGGGACGCCCGGCAAGTAGCCGTGCGCCGCGCGGCGATCACGCTGGTGTCCGCGCTCGCGCTCGCCGCGTGCACGAAGGCGCAGGGCAACCGCGATGACGCGCCGCCCGCGCCGCGAACCACCGAGCCGCCGGCCGGCGGCGGCGGCGCGACGGGCGCCCCCCAGGCCGACGGCCCCGACGCCCCCGAAGGCGACGAACCAGGTAAGCCAGCCAAGGATGATGCCTCGATGACCGCCCACCAGCCTCCCCCGCCGCCGCGCCGCGGCCAGATGTCTGCCACGCCCGACACCGAGCGCTACGTCGCCTGGCTCAAGGGCCAGGGCAAGTCGGTCAACGGCGCCGCCGACGAGCAGACCCACCTGCGCCTCGGCGACTGGGGCTTCTTCCACCACGGTCCGGCCGGCGCGCCGCTGGACCGCGCCGCGCTCGACAAGTCGGGCCACGCCGTCACCGCCGCGGACACGAGCGCGTGGCACGCCCTGCTGTCCACCGCCGGGCTCGACGCCGCCGCCGCGCTGCCGCGGGTGGCGTTCCTGTTCCGCGCCGCGACGATCGATCCGTCGAACGCGGCGAAGTTCGAGCACGCCAAGAAGATCACCGCGCCGACGCTGACCGCCAGCGGCGGGACGGTGACGTTCCAGGGCTGGGTGGCATACCCGCCGAGCATGGAGCCGATGCGGATCACGATCACCGCCACCGCCGCGAAGACGACGATCACGCACGAGTCCGCCGGGACCCTGTGAGCACCTTCAAGGTCCACACCGCCACGTGCCCGGCGTGTGGCCACACCGGCTGGAAGGTCGAGATCGCGCAGGGCCTGCACATCACGCGGCTGCCGGAGATCAAGCAGCAGCTCCTCGCGGGCACGTTCCAGACCCACCGCTGCCCCAAGTGCGAGGCGCCGGCCGTGTTCGAGGCGCCGGTCGTCTACACCGACTTCGACCGCGGCGAGTACGTCGCGGTCGAGAACGCGCGCACCGGCAACTGGCAGGCGGCGATCACCCGCCACCAGACGGTGTTCCGCGACTGCTTCGAGCTCGGGCCGCCGATCGCGCAGGAGATGGCGGCGCGGTTCAAGCGCCGGATCGTCTACGGCTACCGCGCGCTGCGCGAGAAGCTGCTGGTGTGGGACGCCGGGCTCGACGATCGCGCGGTCGAGGCGGTCAAGGGCGACCTGCTCGCCGACGAGGGCGAGGCGCCGCGCGAGGTCGTGCTGCGGGTGTCGCGGATCCTCGACGGCGGGCACCTGCTGTTCTCGCTGCACGACCCGGTGCCGCGCCCCGCCGAGGTGCCCGCGGATCAGCCGTTCGTGCTCGCGCTGCCGCCGGCGCGCGACTTCCTCACCGCCACCGCGGACCGCGTCGCGGCGCGGATGCGCGACGTCGCCTCGGCGACCCGCGACTACCCGTGGCTGCAGGACGACTGGTTCGTCGACCTCCACGACGGGCCGTCGTACCTCTACCAGTGAGCGACCGGGGAGCCGAAGCACGCCGATGACGACGCCGTCGATCCACGACCGCAACGTCGGCGCGACCGCGGCGGACCTCGCCGCGGTCCAGCCGTACCACAGCCCCGAGCACCACCTGCGCGACGAGCTGTGGCGGGTGTGGCTGCGCGTCGAGTACGAGACCCGCCGGCGGTGGGAGCTGCAGGCGCTGCCGCCGGCGCAGCGCGAGGGCTCGCTCGGCGCGTGGAAGCCCCGCGAGATCACCGGCCTGTTCCGCCAGGCGCACACCGAGTACACCGGCGCCGAGAGCCGCGCCGCGGACCACGGCTCGCGCGAGCTGTTCGCGGCGTTCCTGCGCCACTCCACGCTGCTCGAGGCGCGGATCGAGAAGACGCTGGCCGCCGACGGCGAGCTGCCGCTGCTCGACCTGGTGCGGACGTTCCGGCTCGACGCCCGGCAGCGCGCGACGCTGACCCTGGCCCTCGCCGCCGAGCTCGACGTCGGCCTCGCGGTCGCGCTGCGCTACCTGGCCAACGACCCGCAGGCGCGCCACGTCGACGGGCGCCTGCTGGCGATGCTGGTCTACGACACGGTGCGCGCGCGGTCGCGGCTGGCGCGCGACCTGTCGCCGCGCTCGCCGCTGGTCCACTTCCGGCTGCTCGAGCTCGACGAGTCGACCGCGCGCCACGACTCGGCGCTGTACCGGCGGATCCGGCCGGCGTCGCGCCTGGTGCCGTACCTCGAGAGCGGCGACGTCGAGCTCGATCCGGACCTCGACGTCGTCGGCCGGCTGGTCGAGCTCGACGCGCCCGGCCTGTTTCCCGAGCCCGTGATCGACCTGGTCGCGTCGGCGCTCGCCGGCCCGCCGGTGATGCTCGTCGTCCAGGGCCAGCGCGGCATCGGCAAGCGCACGCTGGTCGCGACCGGCGCCGCGCGCCACGACCAGCGCGCGCTGGTGCTCGACGCCGCGGCGCTCGCGGCGCGGCCGAGCGGCGTGCTCGTCGGCATGCTCCACGCGATCGTCCGCGAGGCGATGCTGCTCGACGCGGTGCCGGTGATCTCGGGGCTCGACGACGTGATCGGCAGCGGGCCGAGCACCGAGATCCCCGCGTTCGTCGGGGCGCTCTCGGCGCTGTGGGGCGGCCCGCTCGCGGTGACGCTGCACGGCGAGCGCCTGCCGCCGCTGCGCGGGCGACCGGTGATCCACGTCCCGGTGCCGCTGCCCGGCCTCGCCCAGCGGATCGAGCTGTGGCAGCGCGCGCTGCCCGGGCTCGACGACGACGCGGCCGAGGCGCTGTCGGGCCGGTTCGCCGTCACCGGCGGCGTGATCGAGATGGCGACGCGCGCCGCGCAGGTCACGTCGAGCACCGACGTGCCCGAGCCCGAGGCCCTCGACCTGGCCGTGCGCAGCCAGCTCTACGGCCGGCTGCAGCGCCTCGGCAACCCGCTCGACACCCGCCACGGCTTCGCCGACATCGTCGCCGACGACGACACGCTCGAGGCGCTGCACGAGATCGTCGCGGCGATCCGCGAGCGCCGGCGGGTGCGCGAGGAGTGGGGGTTCCGCGGCCCGTCGGGGCTGTCGGTGCTGTTCTCGGGCTCGCCGGGCGTCGGCAAGACGATGAGCGCGACCGTGCTGGCGCGCGAGCTGTCGCTGGCGATCTACGAGATCGACCTGTCGCAGATCATGTCGAAGTGGGTGGGCGAGACCGAGAAGAACCTCGCCGAGGTGTTCGACGCCGCCGAGCCCGGCCACGTCGTGCTGCTGTTCAACGAGGCCGACGCGCTGTTCGGCAAGCGCACGACCGAGGTCAGCTCGGCCAACGACCGGTTCGCCAACCTCGAGGTCAACTACCTGCTGCAGCGGCTCGAGCGGTTCAACGGCCTGTCGATCCTCACCACCAACCTGACCAAGTCGATCGACCAGGCGTTCCGCCGCCGCTTCGCCTACGACGTCCAGTTCGCGTTCCCGACGGTGGAGCTGCGGCAGGAGCTGTGGCGGCGCGCGTTCCCCGCGGCCGCGCGCACCGAGGCCCTCGACCACGAGGAGCTGGCCGAGCGCTACGAGCTGTCCGGAGGCTACATCAAGGTCGCGGTCGAGCGCGCCGCGTTCATCGCCGCCGGCCGCGGCGAGGCGATCACGATGCCGATCCTCACCGAGACGGTCGAGCGCATGTACCGCGAGCGCGGCAAGCTGTCGCCGGTCGGCCGGCTCGAGTAGCACCTTGCCACCCGGGCGGCCGGCGCCTCGTGCTAAGCCCACGGCCATGCGCACGTCCTCCCTGCTGCCCCTCGGCGCCGCCACCCTGCTCGCGTGCGGCGCGTCACCGCCGCCCGCGCCGCCTCCGACCGCGGGCCCTGCCCCCGCCGCCGAGGCCGCGGCGCCGCCATCGGAGGCGCCGTCGCCGGCCGAGCCGGCCGAGCCGGCCGCAGACGATCCCGAGGTCGCGCGCCGCAAGCGCGTCGACGAGGCGCTCGCCCGCGTGCCGGCGCTCGAGCAGGAGCTCGCGGCGCTGCGCGGGCTGCCGTTCAAGACCTCGGTCCCGTCGGAGTACCAGTCGACCGCCGACTTCCGCGCGTTCGTCGCGGGCGAGGTCGCGACCGAGCTCGGCGGCGAGCGCGGCCAGGCGATGTCCGCCGCGTACCACCACATCGGCCTGCTCGCCGACAAGGTCGACCTGTCGCAGACGCTGTCCGACGCGCTCGTCACCCAGGCCGCGGCCTACTACGACCCCAAGCAGGCCAAGTTCTTCGTCGTGGTCGCGCCCGCCGACGACATGTCGCTCGACACGATCGCGGTGCACGAGCTGACCCACGCGCTGCAGGACCAGCACTTCGACCTCGAGGCGTACTACGCCCCGGGCGGCAAGCCGCTCCACGACGACGCGGCGAACGCGCGGCGGTTCGTCGTCGAGGGCGAGGCGACGCTGACGATGATGGTCCACGCCACCGAGCGCATGACCGGCGGCAAGAGCGCGCTCGCGCCGGAGCTGCTGCCGATGATGCGGATGGGGATCGAGCAGGCCGCGGGGCTGTCGCTCGACGACCTCAAGGCGATGGCGAAGGCCCAGGGCGCCGGCGCCGCCGCGATCGACGACGAGATCCGCAAGTCGATGGACAGCATGGACGCGATCCCGCCGCTGGTGCTGGTGCCGATGATGGACTCGTACATGAAGGGCGCGCGCCTCGCGCTGGCCGCGTACGAGGCCGGCGGCTGGGACGAGGTGGGCAAGCTCTACGCGACGCCGCCGGACTCGACCGAGCAGGCGCTGCACCCGGACAAGCTGTGGCCCAAGCGCGACGTGCCGCGGACGATCACGCTGCCGACGCTGAAGGGCTACACCGAGGTCCACCAGAACACGGTCGGCGAGCTGCAGTGGCGCGTGTTCTTCCACCTGTGGAACAAGGCCGCGGCCGAGCCGGCCGCCGCCGGGTGGGACGGCGACCGCTGGGCGGTGCTGACCGCTCCGGATGGCGCGACGGTCGGCGTGATCGTGACCACGTGGGACGCGCCGGGCGAGGCGAAGGAGTTCGCCGAGGCCTACCGGGCGGCTGTCAAGGCGCGGTTCCCCGGCGGCGAACGTCAGGTGTGGGTCGAGGTCAAGGGCACCGAGGTCTACGTCGTCGACGGCGGGACCGACGCCAAGCTGATCAAGCAGCTGGTCAAGGGCGCCAGGCTGTCGAAGACCGGCAAGTAGGGCGGCGAAATGCCGCCGCTCGGCGCCCGCTGACTGAGGTATCCTCGTTCGCATGCCGGGCAAGACGTCGACCGCCGAGCAAGAGACCACCGAGTCGGAGCTGCAGGAGGCGCCCCAGCAGGAGCGCACGCCCGAGGCGGCGGCCGAAGGCGCGAAGGACGACAAGACGTACAAGTTCCAGCTCCTCGCCGACCGCGAGGCGACGTGGGGCGAGTCGCGCTACTGGAGCACCTTCGCGATCGGCCACTCGTGGATCCGGCTGCTCAAGCCCGACGGCTCCCACGACTCGTGGGGCTACTGGCCGGACATCTGGGGCGGCCACGCGGTCAACCCGTCGCGGCCGTGGCAGTCGGTCCAGGGCAAGGTGCTGCACCCCGACGAGGAGCACAGCCCCAACGCGATGCAGACGACGGCGATCTCCGAGGAGCAGGCGAAGAAGGTGGAGGACGCGGCGAACGCGAAGGAGGGGAGCCCGGGGATGTACAACCTGTTCACCTACAACTGCACGACGTTCGCCGCCGACATGGCCCGGCTCGCCGGGGCGCCGGTGCCCAGCTTCTCGACGCTCGGCATCGCCAACCCCAACTCGCTGTTCTCCGGCATCGAGGCCGCCAACCAGGAGCGCGGGCTGACGCCGATGGAGACCCCGCTGCCGCCCGACGGTGGCGACGGCAACTGACGGCGGCGCGGCCGGCGCGGGGCCGGCCGCCGCGGGCGCGACGCCGGCCCTGATCGACCGGCTCGAGCGGATCCGCGTCCTGCTCGCCCACGCCACCGCGGTGCGCGGCGCGCTCGGCGATCGCACGCGCGCGCTCGCCCGGTTCGTCGACGACAACGTCGAGCCGGGCTTCGTGCCGCGGTCGGCGCCGATCGCGGCGGCGCTCGCGGCGATCGATCGCCACGTCGCGGCGCGCGCCGGCGCCCCGGCGGATCCGTTCGCGACGCTCGCCGCGCGCCTGGGCGCGGGCGCGCTCGCCCAGGACCTGCTGCTCGCGGCGATCGCGCCGGGCGTGCGCCGCGGGTTCCGCGAGGCGATGCAGCTGCTCGGGCCCGAGATCGCGCCCGGCGTCCACCCCGCCGCCCACCTGATCGAGCTGGTGTCGGCGTCCCTCGACGACACGCTCGCCGCGCGCGCCGCGCTCGCCGCGCTGATCGCAGGCGGCGCGCTGACGTCGCTGCCCGCGGCGCCGGGCGCGGCGCCGCTGTGGGACGCGATCGCCCCGACGCCGGTGGTCCGCGCCTGGCTCGACGGCGCGCCCTCGCCGTACGAGCTGCTCGACGACGCGCCGCCGCTGCGCCGGCTGATCGACGGCGACGTCGTGCGCGCGCTCGCCGCCGCCGGCCCGCGCGTCGTGCTCGCCGGGCCGCCGCGCAGCGGCCGGACCCGCGCCGCCGCCGCGCTCGCCCACGGGCTCGGCAAGCGCGCCGCCCTCGGCGCCGCCACGGCGCCCGCGATCCTCGACGCGCGCCTGCGCGACCGCGTGCTCGTCCTCGTCGATGACGCGCCGGCGCTGGCCGACGCCGACCGCCGGCGCGTCGCCGCCGCCGACGTCCCGCTCGCGGTGATCGCCTCGCCCGCCGCGGCGGCGCGGTGGCAGGCGCTCGGCGTGCCGCGCGTCGACCTCGGCCCGCCGTCTCACGCCACCCAGGTCGCGGCGTGGTCGCTCGCGCTCGGCCCGGCCGCACCGCCCGCCGCGCTCGCCGACCTGGTGCGCGGCCACGCGCTCGACGTCGCGACGATCGAGGAGGCCGGCGCGCAGGTCCGGGCGCGCGAGGGCGACGACGCGCGCCGCCTGGTGTTCGCGGCCGAGCGCGCGGCGCGCGCGGTCACGAGCGCGCGGCTGTCGGTGATCGCCGAGCGGCTGTCGACGACGCTGACGTGGGACGACCTCGTGCTGCCGCCGGCGGTGCGCGACGAGGTCGACGCGGTATGGAAGGCGGCGTCGGCGCGCGACCGGGTGTTCCGTGACTGGGGGTTCGACGTCCGCACCCCGTATGGCCGCGCGGTCAGCGCGCTGTTCACCGGCGAGCCCGGCACCGGCAAGACGATGGTCGCGACGCTGATCGCGCGCGAGCTGGGGCTCGAGCTGTACCGGGTCGACCTGTCGCGGCTGATCGACAAGTACGTCGGCGAGACCGAGAAGCACCTCGCGACGCTGTTCGCCGAGGCCGAACGCGGGCGCTGCGTGATCGTGTTCGACGAGGCCGACGCGGTGTTCGGCAAGCGCAGCAAGTCCGGCGAGTCGGCGACCGAGCGCTACGCCAACCTCGAGGTCAACTACCTGCTGCAGCGGTTCGAGACGTTCGACGGCATCGTCATCCTGACGACCAACCAGGAGTCGATGCTCGACGAGGCGTTCAAGCGCCGGCTGCGCTACCGCGTCGTGTTCCCGCTGCCCGACGAGGGCGAGCGCGCGGCGATCTGGCGGCGCCTGCTGCCGCCGGAGGCGCCGGTCGCCGACGACGTCGACGTCGTCGCGCTCGGCAAGAAGTTCGCGATCGCCGGCGGCCACATCAAGAACGCCGTGCTGCGCGCCGCGTTCGCCGCCGCGGCCGACGACGCCCCGCTCACCCAGGCCCGCCTGGTGACGGCGGCGCGCGAGGAGCTCGAGCACATCGGCAAGCTGGTCACCGGCTGAGCGGCCCGCGCGCGGCGGTCAGCTCGGCTCGAGCGCGCGCAGCGTGAGCACCGGCACCGGCGAGCTGCGCACGACGCGCTCGGCGACGCTGCCGACGAGCAGGTGGGCCACGCCGGTGCGGCCCTGGGTGCCCATCACGATCAGGTCGGCCTTGACCCGCCGGGCGGTCGCGATGATCTCGTCGACCGGCGAGCCGACCACGACCTCGGCGTCGACCTCGAGCTGCTCCTTGCGCAGCCGCGCCGCGAGGTCGTCGAGGTGGGCGACCGATCCGGACGCGACGACCTCGCGCGCCGGCCGCGGCGCGGCGTCCGGGGCGCTCGCCACCATCGCGTCGGGGTCGAGCCCGGGCGGCAGCTCGGCGACGTGGACCAGCACCAGGCGCGCGCCGTGGCGCTTGGCGACATCGCGGGCGAGCGCGGCGGCGTGGTTGGCGTGCGCCGAGAAGTCGTGCGGCACCAGGATCGTCTTCCACATGGGCGCATCATCGCGCGGCGCGCGCCCGGCCGCGACGGGGGCGCGGCTAATTCACGCGCGCGCCGGCGCGCACGCCGACCAGGTGGCGGCCGACGGCGTCGACGAGGACGCGCGCGGCGTTGCCGAGCTGGAGCATCGCCCCCAGGCCGTCGGCGTCGTCGACCACGTACCAGGTGGTCGACGCGTCGAGGTCGACCGCGTGGCGCGGCTCCAGGTCGAGCCCGCGCGCGATCGCGTCGGCGAGCTGGCCGACGACCTCGCCGACCAGCGCGGCGTCCGCGTCGCCGCACAGCGCGATCAGGTCCGGCGCGCCGAACTTGCGCAGGCCGCGGGTGTGGAGGGCGTGGGCGCGATCGTTGCGCCGGGCCTCGGTCTCGAACACGACGCGGATCTCGGTCCGGACGTCGAGCGCCACGTCCGCCGGGGGGATCGCGGCGACGGGTCGATACGTCGCGGCGTGCGCGTCGAGCACGACGGTCGCGCCGCGCGCGGCGAGGTGACGCACCATCGCCCAGCTCGCCTGCAGGTACCCCAGGTCCGACGGCGACGCCGGCGACGCGCGCACCAGGTGGACGTGATCGGCGGCGTCGAGGTCGCGCAGCGCGGCGCCGAGATCGCCCTCGGCGATCGCGCGCAGCGACCCGTCGCGCCACGCGTCGAACCACCGCGGCTCGACCGCGCGCGGGATCGCGTGGAGCTCGAGCGCGCCGAGCGACGCCGCGTCGGGCGCGCCGAACCGCGACGCCGACAGCAGCACGTCGTCGCGCAGCGGCCCGCGCGAGAACGCGAGCAGCACGACCTCGGGCGCGCGCGGCGAGGCTGGCGGGGTCGAGTAGGTCCAGGCGGGTGTCGACATGGGGGGACTCTCGCCCCGGAGGGGGTGGGGTCGACAAGGGCGAAGGTGCGCTCCCTGCCGCTTCCTTCCACGCGCGGCCCGCCGCGCGCGTGGCACCGTGCCGTCGTGCCTTCCTCCCGCTACGTCCCCGTCCTCGCCTTCGCCGCCGTCGTCATCCTGGGTGGAGCCTGCGGGTCGAGCCCGCGCGGCACCACCCGCACGCCCGCCGAGGTCGCGACCTGGCCCGAGGTCGCGCCCGACGTGCTCGCGGCCCGCGTCCACGACGGGATCCGCCGGCCGGTGCCGACCGACCGCACCAAGGCCGAGATCGCGCGCAACGGCCAGCGCCGCCTCGCGGGGCAGTTCCGCCTGTGCGTCGACGCCAGCGGCGACGTCGCCGCCGTGCAGACCGCCACCTCGAGCGGGATGCCCGCGTTCGACGTCGACATCCGCGCCGACCTGCTCAGCTGGACGTTCGAGCCAGGCGAGGCCGCGTGCACGACGCTGACGATCCAGTACGTCCAGCGAGAGGCACGCGCGCGGTGACCGCGGCTGGCCGGGGCTAGCCGTCGGCGAGCACCGCCGTGAAGTGCTCGGCCAGCGCCTCGACCTCGGCGCGCGACACCGCCGAGGCCTTGTAGTTGAAGTTGAAGCACACGCGGCCGCGGTAGTGGATCACCGTCAGCACGATCCCGGCGCGCGGGATCACCGGCGTCGTGATCCGGACGTCCTCGACGGTCCAGCCGTCGCCGCCGATCGTCGGGAACTCGAGCGCGATCAGGTTGGAGAAGTCGAGCGAGCGCGACGGCTTCTTCGAGGCGAACACCAGCGGCTGGAGCGCGTCGAGCGGCAGCGCGCGGACGAAGAACCGCTCGATCAGGAACCGCTGGAACGCGGCGTTCGAGGCGCGCTCGCGATCGACCTGGCGCTGGACGTCGGGCGCGACCGCGGCGAGCGGGCGGTCGTCGCGGAGATCGAGCGTGACCTCGAGCGTCGCGAGGTGGTTGGCGAACGACACGAACGCGGGATCCCGCGGCCGCGTCTCCATCATCATCGCGGCGCGGGTGCGCCCGACGCGCCGGCCGATCGCCGCGTGCCACCGCCGCGTCGCGACGAACAGCGCCGCGGTGAGCCACGAGTTGACGCTCGCGCCCGCCGCCTTGCCGGCCGCCTTCCACCGCGCCAGCTCGGCGCCGTCGTGGACGCGGTGCACCGTGCCGTTGCCGCCGGTGTAGTCGTTGCTCTCGTTCTGGCGCAGCGGCACGAGGGGGCGGACCGCGTCGACGAGCCGGCCCGCGATCAGCCGACCGAGCCCGCGCCACGTCCACGCGATCCGCCGCGCCGTCGACAGGCCGAGCGCCTCGAGCTCGTCGCGCCGGCCGACCGGCGCGAGCGTCTCGGGCTCCGGACGCCGCCCGGCGCGCGCGGCGTCGAGGTAGCGCGCGAAGTCGCCGAGCAGCGCGATGAACGCGCGCCCGTCGGCGATCGCGTGGTGCTGCCGGAACAGCAGGTGGCACGTGTCGTCGGCCGTGATCACCAGCGTGAGGGTCAACGGTGGCTCGGTGTAGGGGTCGAGGTAGCGGTCGTGGTGCTCGGCCAGGACCGCGTCGAGCGTCGCGGCCGTGCCGCGCAGCTCGACGACCGCGAACACCGCGGCGGCGGTGATCGCCGGGTCGTGGACGTAGGCGAAGCGCCGCGCGAACGGCGGCGCGCCGTCGAGCGCGCGGACGCGGGTCGCCAGCGACGGGTAGCGCACGAGCAGATCGTCGAGCGCGGCGCAGACGTGGGCGGGATCGAGCGCGCCGCGCACCACGAGGTGCCAGGTCGGCGTCGCCGAGCAGCCGCGCGCGCGGTCGGTCGCGGCCAGCCCACCCTTGTCGAGGTACTGGCACGGCGCCAGCGGGCCCGTCGCCGCCGATGGATCGCGCAGCCACCGCGGATCGGCCGAGGCGTCCGGCTCGGGCGCGAACCCGATCAGCGCCGCGGCGATCCCGACGGCGACGCCGATCCCCGCCGACATCCACGCCTTGAGCCAGACGTAGTCGTCGCGCACCCACGGGTCGACGTCGCCCGCGCTCCACGCCGCCACCCACGGCCCGGCGAGTGCCGCCGCGGCGACCGCGGCGCCGCCGAGCGCGAACACGACCGGCCGGCGCGCCGGCCACGCCAGCCACCCGGCGCGCCGCCCCCACCCGCGCACCCGCCCCGACCGCGCCTCGCGCCGCGCGTCGGGGATCACCAGCAGCAGCGTGAAGAACGCGATGAGGTACGCGCCGGCGAGCGCGTCGAGCGCGACGCCGGGGCTCCCCCACAGCGCCAGGGTCGGCGTGTCGGGGAGCAGCGCGTGACCGGCCGCCAGGTTGATCCCGAAGTTGATGAGCGCGCCCGGGATGACGACCTTGGCGAGCAGGTAGCGGACCACGGGCGCGACTCTACCCGCGGCGGCACCGCGGTCCGCAAGGGGCGCGGTAGCATCGCGACATGCGGTGGATGATCGCGATGTGCGTCCTGGGGGCGATCGGAGGCTGCGGCGGGCGCGCGCCGCAGCCGGAGACGGTGGCGAACGCCGGAGACGGAGACGGAGACGGGGACGGAGACGGGGACGGAGACGGAGACGGAGACAGAGACGGAGACGGAGGCGGCTCGGTCGACACGGCCTGCGTCGCCGCCTGCCTCACCGACGCCGCGGGCCCCGACGGCCCCGACGAGCCGCTGCGCGGCTACTGTGCCGAGCTGTGCACCCCGCCCCAGGCCCCGAGCGCCCCGTGCGTCGACCACTGCGTCGCGACCGGCGAGCCCGGCGCGTACTACGACGACCAGGGCGACTACCACGTGTACGAGGACGAGCGCACCGAGGCGGAGCGCGCGGCCCACGCCGCGGCGTGCGAGGAGCAGTGCGCGACCGTCCCCGAGATCAGCGGCGACGCGATCGAGGCGTGCGCGCGCCACTGCGACCCCGAGGCGCCGCCGTATTGCCTGCGCGAGTGCGACCCCGACCCCTACGACGAGTGCGTCTACACGCCCTGTGACTGACGCCCGCGCCGACGGCGCCCGCCGAGCCCGAGCACGGCGAGCCCGGTCAGCCACGTCGCGCCGCCGCCCCCGCCCTGGCAGCCGCAGCCGCCGACCGGCGCGCCGTCGTCGACGCCGGCGCCCGCGTCGCCGTCGCCCGGGCCCGCGTCGACGCCGGGCAGCGCGCCCGCGTCGGTCGGACCGCGCGCGACGAGCTGCACGACCAGCGGCCGCGTCGCGCCACAGTCGTTGAGGTGGACCAGCCGGACGACGTGGCCGCCGTCGCCGCGCGGCGGCAGCGCCTGGCCGAACAGCGGCACCACCAGCGCGCCGCCGGCCGCGTCGAGGTCGCGGCGGGCGAGGTACGCGACGGCGCGGCCGTCGACCTCGATCCGCAGGCCCTCGTCCATGCCGGTGACGCGCAGGTCGATGAACGTCTCGGCGAGCGCGGCGTCGCGCGGGATCACCACCGCCGACTCGTGGACCGAGAACCCGGCGGTCGCGCCGCAGGTCGAGACGTTGATCGGCGAGGTCAGCGTCGCGACCTCGGCGTCCTCGATCCGCACCGGCGTGCCGCCCGCCACCGGGCCGACGTTCAGGTCGAACCACAGGAACTCCGGGCTCTCGCCGCTCACGGCGCCGACCGCGCCGAGGTCGACCTGGGGCAGCGTCGCTGCCGACCGCCACGGCGTCGCGGTCACCGGCCCGCGCACGTCGCCGAGATCGGTCGGCGCGGCCAGGCAGCACGCCGCCTCCAGCGCCGTGCCGTCGGGGCACGCGCCCGCCTCGTCGGGCGGGGTCGCGCAGCGCAGCATCCCGCACGCGTCGCGCTCGCCCTCCGCGACCGGCAGCACCGGCAGGTCGTCGGTGCAGCCGAGCTGCGCCAGCTCGACGACCGCGTCCGGGTCGATCGTCGCCGACACCCAGCCGTCGATCGGCGAGGCCTCGTAGTACTTGTCCTGGAACCAGTGCCGCGCGAGCAGCGCGCCGTCGCGCGCCGCGGCCGGCAGCACGCCGCCACCGTCGCGGCACGCGTTCACCACGCCGAGCACGTCGGTCATGTCGACGCCGAGGTCCTCCCACCAGTCCGGCGACCACGTACCGATGTCCTCGCCGTACATCACGTCGCACATCGAGTCGTCGCTGACGTAGAACCGGCGCGGATCGTCCTGCGGATCGCCACCGTCGAACACGTCGGCGACGTCGACCGGCCCGCCGCACTCCGCCGCCATCACGACCTGGCCCAGGCTCATCCGCGACAGGTGCAGGGTCAGCGCGCGCTGCGCGTCGCCGTCGAGCTCCGGCACCGACGCCGGCAGGTGCGTCTCCGAGTGATCGCCCCAGAACACGTCGAGGTCGTAGAGCGCGCCGTCGAGCTTGCCGCCGCCCTCGTTGAGCGCGTTGTGGATGCGCATCCGCTGGGTGATCGAGTTCGTCGTCTGCCAGTCGAACCCGCTGTCGTAGGTACCGGCGGGGTTCCACGCGTGACCGATCGCCGTGGCGTCGGTGAGGTAGTGCTGGCCCCAGCCCTCGAGCGTGTACGCCGCCTCCTGGCACACGCCCTGGCCGGTGCGCCAGTAGCGCCGCGCCGCCTCGACCGCCAGCGCGTGGTAGTGCGCGTAGTGGTAGGCGGCGAAGTCGCCGAAGTGGCTGTTGTTCATCCGGTAGGTGTCGAGGCAGTCGAGGTAGCCGATGTTGTCGAAGATGCTCGCGCTCTGATCGTCGATGACCTCGCCGTCGACGACGCCCTCGGGGTTCCACAGGATGCTGCACGGCGTGGTCCCGATGACCGGATCGGCGGTGAGGAACGAGATCAGGCCGCGCGCGAAGTCCGGCGCCGACACCCAGTGGCCGAACGTCTGCGGCCCCTCGTCGGGCGCGACCACCGGCAGCCGGTCGCCGGTGACGCGCTCCTCGAACGGGCCGGCGATCTGCTGGCCGAACCGGACGTGCTCGGCGGTCGCCCACCCGTGGGCGCGGCGCGGGGCGGTCGCGAGCGCCGCGGTGACGAGGGACAGGGCGGCGACCAGGCGCGTCAGGTGGTGCAGCATCGTCGTCGAATGCCCATCCTCGCAAACCCGTCACCGGGTTGCGACGGGATTCTCACGACCGCACCTCGGTTCGCCGCGTGTGGTATCTGGCCGCATCCTGACCACCGACGCACCCGCCCCTCCGGCCCCGGCCCCCACGGCCCCGACCGCGTTCGACGACCTCGTGATCGGCGCCGGCATGGCCGGGCTCACGGTCGCCGCCCTGCTCGCCCGTGACGGACGCCGCGTCGGCGTGGTCGAGGCCCACGACACCCCGGGCGGCTACGCCCACACCTTCGGCGTCGGCGCCTACCGGTTCTGCGCCCAGGTCCACTACATCTTCGGCTGCGGCGAGGGCGAGACCGTGCACGAGGTGCTGCGCCGGCTCGACCTCGCCGACGAGGTGCGGTTCCACCGGCTCGATCCCGAGGGCTTCGACCACGTCGTCATCGCGGGCGACCGCTACCGCATCCCCAACGGCCTGGAGAAGTTCCGAGATCGGCTGATCCGCCGCCACCCCGAGCACGCGACGCCGCTGCGCGGCTACTTCGACGCGGTGATGGCGATCGGCCGCGAGCTCGACCGGCTGCCGCCGAAGCTCGGCTGGCGCGAGCTGGCGACCGCGCCGCTGCGCCTGCCGCACCTGCTGCGCTACCGGACGTGGACCCTCGGGCGCCTCTACGAGCACCTGCGCATGCCGCGGCGGCTGCAGGCGGTGCTCGCCGGCCAGGCCGGCGACTACCTGCTGCCGCCGGCGGAGGTGTCGCTCCTGCTCCACGTCGCGCTGGTGCGCGGCTACGACCGCGGCGCGTACTACCCCGAGCGCCACTTCCAGCACCTCGTCGGCAGCCTCGCCGACCGGATCCGCGGCAGCGCCGGCTCGGCGGTGGTGCTGCAGGCGCCGATCGACCGGATCGTCGTCGAGGGCGACCGCGTCACCGGGGTCGTCGCGCGCGACGGCCGCCGGTTCACCGCGCGCCGCTACGTCTCCAACGTCGACCCGCGGCGCACCGCCGCGATGATGACGGGCGCGCGGCTGCCGGCGTCGTGGCGCAAGAAGCTCGACTACGCCTACTCGTCGGGCAACCTCACGCTGTACTGCGGCGTCGAGGGGATCGATCTGCGCGACCACGGCTTCGGCAACCACAACGTCTGGCACTACCCGCACGACGACCTCGATGTGATCTACCGCCGCCAGCTCGAGGCGCGCGACTTCGCCGAGCCGTGGCTGTTCATGTCGACGCCGACCCTCCACACCGACGCGCCGGGGCTGTGCCCGCCCGGCCACCAGATCCTCGAGCTGGCGACGAGCGCGCCCTTCGCGTACTTCCGCCACCTGCGCGACACCGATCGCCGCCGCTACAACGCCGAGAAGAAGCGGCTGCGCGACCGCATGCTCGAGATCGTCGAGGAGCGCTACGTCCCGGGGCTGCGCCGCCACCTGGCGATCCGGGTGATGGGCACGCCCGCGACCAACGAGCGGTTCTGCGGCGCGCCCGAGGGCAACGCCTACGGCGCGGCGCTGACGCCGGCCACCGTCGGCCTCGGTCGCGTCCCGCACGAGACGCCGCTGGCGAACCTGTGGCTCGCCAACGCGACCGCCGGCTACCCCAGCGTCGCCGGCACCGTGCGCGCCGGGCTCGACCTCTACCGCAAGCTCGCCGGCGAGCGATGAGCACGCCCGGGGCGCGCCGCGCCCCGGATCAGTAGGTACCCTGGTAGCGGCCGTTCTCGTCGAAGCGGTCGCGCTTGGGGCCCTTGCCCGACGGGAACCGGTTGATGATGTCCATCGTGGCGTCGTGGCCGGCGGCCTGCTGCTCCATCACCAGGCGCATGACCTCGCCGACCTCCTCCTCGGTGCGCAGCGGCGACGACTTCACCTCGCCGTCGCACACGACATACAGCGCGCGCGTGGCGAGGTCGGCGTAGAGGCCGCAGCGATCGGTCCACATCAGGAAGTCGCCGTTCTGGTCGAACATCGCGGGCTGCGCGCCCGAGTTGTCCTCGCCGGCGCGGAAGATCCGGCCGACCTCGACCGTGACCTCGCCGTCGGCGGGGACGCCGTCGCCGGTCGCCGCGGGCGCCTCGTCGGCCTCGTCGGGCGGCGCGGGGGGGGTGTCGCTCGCGCCAGGCGAGGCCGGCGCGGCGCCGGTCGCCGGGGCGGCGCCGACCACGCCCGCACCGCTCGGCGCCGAACCGCCCGGCGTGCCGCGCACGCCGTCGCCCGACGCGGCCCCGGTCTTCGGCGCGGCGGCGGCCTCCGTCGCCGGCTTCGACTCCTTCGACTCCGACTTCGAGCACGCGGCCACGCACAGCAAGGCCACCGCCCCTGCGATCCAGGTTCTCCCCATGCGCCGATCGTATACGCGACCGGCGCCGCTCGCGGCTACTCGATCGTCGAGTCGGTGACCACGATCGGGGTGTCGTCGTGAGCGGAGATCTGCGGGTACTGCGTGTACCAGGAGCCGCCGAGGTTGCGGGTGATCACCGAGCGATCGATCCGCACGTCGCCGGAGTGGTCGTTGCTCACGAAGAAGATCGCGCTGCCGTGCTGCACGACCTCGTTGTCGGTGATCGCCACGCCGCACAGCGACAGCGTCATCGTGTTGCCATCGTTGTAGATCGCGCCGCCGCTGCCGCCGCCGGGCTGCCCGTCCTGCGGCGGGTTGCCGCCCATCCCGATCGCGTGGTTGTGGCTGAACAGGCTGTTGTAGATCGACCAAGACACGCCGATGCTCGACACGCCGCCGCCGTTGCTGCACGTGTTGCCGAACCCCTCGGCGCCGCCGAACGTCGAGTTGACGACGTACACCGGCAGGTCCTCGTACTGATCGAACACGCGGACGCCCGCGCCGCCGACGTCGGGGCCGGTCGAGGCGCACACGTTGCCGAAGAACCGCGTGTTGACCAGCTTGAGCCGCCCGCCGCGCGCCCAGATCGCGCCGCCGCCGTCGTACTCGCTCTCCGCCGTGGAGTTGCCGTCGACGAACGTGAGGTTCTGGACGGTGAGTCGCGGGTGGTCCTGGTTGTCGCAGGTGGACGTGGTCCACACCTGGTCCGGATCGCAGGTGTTCATGTACAGGATCCGCGTCGTACCGCCGCCCGAGAGCGTCACCAGGCCGCCGCCGTCGATCACGATCTCCGGGCCGGTGTCGTTGAAGATCTTCGCCGGGCGAGCGAGCGTGATGACGACCGGGTCGGGTCCGCAGTCGAACGTGATCACGCCGCCGGCGGCGACCGCGGCGATCACCGCCTCGCCGGTGCAGCTCGCCGGCGTGCCGTCGCCAACGACGGTGCGCGGGCTCGACACGTCGGCCAGCCCGGCCTCCGCCGGGATCTCGCACGCGCCGTCGGGGTTGCCCGCGGGCGGACCGTCCTCGGGATCGGTCAGCGGGTTGGGAACGTCGACGCCGCCACCACCGCCGCACGCGGCGAGCAGCACCCCGGAGCACAGCACGAGCCAGCGCGACATGCGGACCTCCGCCAGGTAGCGTAGCGGAAGCGCGCGGCGCGCGGCGCGCCTGGCGCACGGGCCGAGGTGCGAGAGGCTGCTACCCTGGCGCCAACGTGAAGCTCGTCGAACAGCTCCAGGACCGGATCGCCGGGTTCGTCGGCGTCTCCCCGGACGACCGCATCGCGGTGATCGAGTCGATGCTGCGCCGCTCGTCCGCCGACAACGTCGGCTACTGGCTGCAGCTCGTGATCGCGATGGGCATCGCCACGCTCGGGCTCGCCATGGGCAGCACCGCGGTGGTGATCGGCGCGATGCTGGTGTCGCCGCTGATGGCGCCGATCATCGAGCTCGGCATGGGCCTGGCCACCGGCTCGCTGCTGCTGACGTTCCGCGCCGGCGTGCGGACGGCGGCCAGCGTCGCCGTCGTCGTGCTGTCCGCGGCCGCGCTGACCCGCCTGCTGCCGTTCCACGAGCTCAACGCGGAGCTGCTCGCGCGCACCAGCCCCACGATGATCGATCTGTTCATCGCGGCGGCGTGCGCGCTCGCCGCGGTCTACACGACCGTGCGCCAGGGCAAGGACACGATCTCGACCGCCGCCGGCACCGCGATCGGCATCGCGCTCGTCCCCCCGCTGTGCACCGCCGGCTACGGCCTCGGGATCGGCAGCGACGCGATGCTCCAGGGCGCGATCCTGCTGTTCACCGCCAACTTCGCGGCGATCGCGGTGGTGACCGCGGTGATGGTGCTGCTGCTCGGGTTCGGCCAGGTCGAGCTGCGCGCGATCGAGGCCGACGTGCTCGACTCGCCGGCGGAGCACCGGCTGTCGCACCGCGCCGCGCGGCTGACGAAGCGCGCGCTCGGGCGCCGGCTCGGCGTGCTGACGCGCGTGCTGCTGCCGGCCGCGATGCTCGGCGCGATCCTCGTGCCGCTGGCGCGCGCGCTCGAGCAGGTGAGCTGGCAGGTGCGGGTGCGATCCGAGGTCGAGGCCGTGCTCGCCGCGGTGCCTGGCGCGGTCGTGCGCCAGAGCCTCGAGGTGCGCGGCGGCACGGTCAGCGTGCGGCTCCTCGTGGTGGGCAGCGCCGACGACGCGCGCGAGGTCACGGCGACGCTGCGGGCCCAGCTCGCGGAGATCGCGGGCGGCGAGCCCGTCGTCGAGGTGGTCGCGGTGCCCGACGCCGCGACGCTCGACGCGATGGCCGCGACGCTCAGCGCCTCCGCCCGTCCGCCGGCGCCGCCCCCGCCGCCCCCGCCGGCGCCGCCCCCGCCGCCCCCCGCGACGACGCTGCGCGCCGCGCTCGACGCGGCGATCGCGGAGGACTGGCCCGCCGCAGCCGGCACCGTGCGGCGGATCGCGGTGGAGCTGACGCCGGCGGACGACGCGGCGATGCGCGTCACCGTCGTCCACCAGGGACCGGCGCTGGGCGAGGCGGCGACCCAGCTGCTGGCGCGCGCGTGGCGCGCGCGCCTCGACGTCGACGTCGTGATCGTCGCGCGCGCGCTGCCCGCGGCCCCCATCACCGCGGCCGCGGCCGACGGCGCGGCCTGGCTGGACGACGCGAGCGCCGTGCTGGCGACGACCGCGGGGCTCGACGGGGTCGCCACGTGCGTCACGGTCCCCGCGCCGCCACCACCGCCGAAGGGCCGCCGGGCGACGCCGTCGCCGCCGCCCGATCCGGTGCGGCTCGCGCTCGACGCGCTGATCGCCGGCCGGCCCGACGTCGTCGTGCGCGAGGGCGACGGCTGGAGCGTCGCGGTCGCCGCGACGTGCGAGGCCGCCACCCCGCCGCCCGCCGCGACGCCGGCGGCGCCCTGACGTCAGGCCGGGTGCGCGGACGACGACGTCGCGCGCGGCGCACCGCCGCCCGCGACGTGGATCGTCCGGGTCGGGAACGCGAACGAGGTCCCGGCGCCCTCGACCACCTCCATGAACTGCAGCAGCACGTCCTGGCGCACGGCCAGGAACGCCTGCCAGTCCGACACCTGGAACCACGCCATCACCTCGACGTCGAGCGACGACGCGCCGAGCGCGACGAACCGCACCTGCACCGTGTCCGGCCAGATCGCGGGGTGCGCGCGCAGCCGCGCCTCGACGCCGTCGAGGACCGCGCGGAGCTGGGCGGCGCTCGTCCCGTACACCAGGCCCAGCGTGCACAGGAGGCGAAACCGGTCGCGCGTGGCGTACGACTCGATCCGCTCGTCGGCGAGCTGGGCGTTGGGGATCGTGACGACCGTGCGATCGAGCGTGCGCAGCCGGGTCGAGCGCAGGCCAATCGCCTCGACCGTCCCGGTCGTGTCGCCGACCTTGACGAAATCGCCCTCGCGCATCGGCTGATCGACGCCGAGCGACAGCGTGCCGAACAGGTTCTCGACCGTCTTCTGCGCGGCGAGCGCGAGCGCGAGGCCGCCGATCCCGACGCCGGCGACCAGGCTCGCGACCGACACCCCGAGGTGGGACAGCAGGACGATCGCCGCGAACACGACGATGATCCCCTTGGCCAGCCGCCCGGTGATCGACAGCAGCGATCGCGTCGATGGCCGCTCCGCCGCCCAGCTCCGGCTCGACAGGATCGCGACGACGACGTCGACCATTCGGAACCCCGCCCACAGCACCAGCGCGGTCGTGACGAAGCTGCTGGCCGCGACCACCAGCGCCGTCGCCTCGGCGTCGACCGCGAGCCGGGGCAGGACGCCGCGCAGCACCTGGACCGCGACGATCATCGCCACGGGGGTCGCGGCAGCCGCGACCAGCTCGTCGTCCCACCGCCACTGGCTGCGCCGGGCGAGGCCGCCGAGCGCCGGCTTGATCAGCGCGCCGAGCACGCGGCCGGCGACGAGCGCCGCGACCAGCAGGCCGAGGCTGACGATCCAGGGCGAGGCGGCGAGGTCGGTCAGCACGTCCATGGCGGCACCAGTGTGGCTCAACCGCGGCGGTGGAGCCGCACGACGAGGGTCGAGCACGGGGCCTCGCGGACGATCGCCTCGGCCACGCTCCCGAGCAGGAACCGGGTCAGCCCGGTCCGCCCGACCGTCCCGACGACCATCAGCCCGGCGCCGCGCTCGCGCGCCAGCCCGACCAGCCCGGTGACCACCCCGCCCTCGACCGCGGCGTACTCGCCGGCGACTTGGAGCCCCGCGAGCGCGGCGGCGAGCCGGGCCTCGGCGTCGCGCCGGCGCTCGACCGACCACAGGTGCGTCGGGATCACGCCGAGCCCCTCGAGCCCGACCATCGCGTGCGGGACCGGCTCGATCGCGTGGACGACGATCAGGCGCGCGCCCGTCCGTGCCGCCTCCCGCGCCGCGGCGTGGACCGCCGGCAGGGCCGGATCCGAGAAGTCGGTGCACGCCACGATCGGCCCGTGCGCGGGCCCGTCGCGCACGACCAGCACCGGCGCGTGGGCGTGGCGCACGACGCGCTCGGCGTCGAGCGTGGACGGCACGTCGCCGCCGATCACGATCAGGTCCGCCCGCCAGGCCTCCGCGGTCGCCAGCGCCTGCTCCGCGTCGCCGCCGGACACGAGCATCACCTCGAACGGCGGCGCGTCCGGCGCGGCCTCGACCAGGTGGCGGTCGAGCGCGTCGCGGACCCGCGCGGGCAGCAGCGCGTGCGCGAGCGCGTCCGAAGCGACCTGCTGCGGAAACAGCGGCCGCACCCGCTCGAGCGACGGCATGACGTGGACGACGCCGAGCGTCGCGCCGGTCTGACGCGCGCGCGCCGCCGCGGCGCGCACGGCCGCCCGTCCCGCTCGCCCGAGGTCGGTGACCGCGAGCACGCGCTCGGGCCCGCTCATGGCCGGCCTCCCAGCTCGCGCGCGAGCGCCGCGAGCGCGAGGATCGCCTCGGTCGTCGCGGTGACGTGACGACGCAGGAACGCGACGTCCAGCGTGCCGTCGCGCGCCGCGACCAACGCGCGCGCGCCGTCGAAGTCGACCAGCGCGAGCCGCAGCCACAGCGCCTCGCGCGCCATCCCGAACGCGCTGCCCGGCAGCGCGAACACGCCGGTGGTCGCGAGCAGCAGCTCGCACAGCGCGACGTCGTCGTGGACCCCGCGCCGGGCGAGGCGCTCGCGCAGCGGCGCGAACCCCGGGAACAGGTAGAAGCCGCCGGCGGGCTCCGGAACGTCGAGCCCTGCGCGCGCCAGCTCCCCGTGCGCCCACCCCAGCACGAAGGACAGGACGCGGCGCGCGTCGTGCAGGTACAGCTCGAGCTCCGCCCCGGGGCGGAACGCCGCGATCGCGGCGCGCTGGATCGGCGCGCTCGTCGTCGAGTAGGTCTCGCTCGCGACCGCCTCGAGCGCGCGCCGCAGCGGCCGCAGCGTGGCGGGCAGGCCGAGCGTGCCGAGGCGCCAGCCTCCTGCCCCGCACCACTTCGACAGCCCCGACGCTACAACCGTGCCCTCCGGGTAGTGGCACGCGAACGACTCGTGGCGCCCGTCGAACCGAAGGTCTCCGTAGATCTCGTCGGACAGCACCACGACCCCGTGACGCCGGCACACCTCGGCGAGCGCGATCTGCTCGTCGCGTTCGTAGGCGAGCCCGGTCGGGTTCGACGGGCTGTTGAGGAACAGCAGGCGCGGGACGTCCGCCGCGGCGCACGCGCGATCGAGCGTCTCCGGGGACAGCTGCAGCCCGTGGTGCCCGCCGCCTTCGAGCGCGACGACCTTGCGCCCGGCCAGCCGCGCCTGCGGCACGTAGGACACCCAGCTCGGCGTCGGCAGCAGGATCTCGCCGTCGAAGCACAGCTGGAGCAGGAACATCAGCTCCTTCGATCCCGGCCCGACGACGACGTCCTCGGCGGCGATCGCGATCCCGTGGCGGCGGCGATGGTGGTCGGCGACCGCGGCGCGGAGCTCCGCCAGCCCGCCGGGCGGCAGGTAGTCCTTCTCCGCCGCGGCGGCCCGCAGCGCGGCGACGACGGGCTCCGGCACCGGGAACGGCGACTGCCCCAGCCCGAGCCGGTACACGCGGCGACCGGCCGCGGCCAGCTCGCCGCTGCGCCCGCGCGACGCCAGCGTCGGCGACACCGGCAGCCCGTCGACCCGCGGGTCGATCCTCAGCCGCGGGGTCACGCGGCCCCCTGGATCACGGGGAGCGCGCGCCGGCGTGGCGCCCCCGCCACGTCGCCGCCGGGCGCGTCGGCGCCCGAGGTCTCGAAGAAGAACCGGGGCTCGCCGAACGCCGGTCGCAGCTGATCGAGCCACGCCGCCGCCGGATCGAACCGCGCGAAGAACGGGCGCCCGACCCACGCCGGATCGCGCGCCTGGAGCAGCCGCAGCACGAACACCCGCTCGCCGAGGATCTCCGCGACACCATCGACGACGACCTTGCCCGGCGTGGCGCTCATCGCCGGGCCGCGCACGGTGCGCGCGAGCCCGGACACCGCCGCCAGCGCGTCGCGGTAGATCTCCCACGCGCGCGCCAGCGGGACCTCGAAGTAGCGCCGGGCGCCGGTGTCGCGCGCGACGAACAGGTAGTACGGCACCGCCCCGAGCTGGACCTCGGTGCGCCACAGCTCGCGCCACACCGCCGGGTCGTCGTTGACGTGGCGGATCACCGGCGCCTGGCAGCGGACGACCGCGCCGGTCGACAGGATGCGCGCCAGCGCGCGCCGCGCCACCGGCGTCGACAGCTCGCGCGGGTGGCTGTAGTGCGCCATCAGCGCCAGCGTCTTGCCGCGCGCGACGACCTGCTCGAACAGCCGCGCCACGTCGTCGGCGTCGTCGTCCTCGACGAACCGCTGCGGCCAGTACGCCACCGACTTGGTGCCGATGCGGATGCTGGTCAACCCGGGCAGGTCGGCGTCGAGCAGCGGCTCGACGTACCGCCGGAGCACCTCGGCGCGCATGATCATCGGGTCGCCGCCGGTGATCAGCACGCTGCTCACGTCGGGGTGCGCCCGCAGGTAGGCGATCAGGTCGTCGGTCTCGCGGCTCGCGAACCGGGGCGCGTCCGTCTCGACGAACTGGGGCCAGCGGAAGCAGTAGGTGCAGTAGGCGTGGCACGTCTGCCCCTGGGCCGGGAAGAACAGCACGGTCTCGCGGTACTTGTGCTGCAGCCCGGGCAGCGGCCGACCGCGCAGCGTCGGCACGTTGAGCGACGACTGCCCCGCGGGGTGCGGGTTGAGCCGGCGCCGGACCGCGCGGACGGCCGCGTCGAGCGCTGCTGGATCGGCGGCGTGCTCCGCGCGCACGAGCGTGGCGCGGTCGGCCGGGGTCAGCATGTCGGGCTGGGGGAACGTGAGCTGGAACAGCGGGTCGTCGGGCACCCGCGCCCAGTCGATCAGCTCGTCGACGACGTAACGGTTGGTGCGGAACGGCAGGACGCGCGCGACGCGGCGCATCTCGGCCCGCGTCGCGGGCGACAGCCGCTGCAGCGCCGGCAGCGTGTCGAGATCGCGCGGCCCGATGACCTGGAACCGCGCCGGATGGGTCGTGGTGTGGGACATGGCTGGTGACCTCCGGATCCACCCTGGGGCGGCGATCACATGTCGTCCATGTCGAAAGATTGACGTCGACTGTCGTTTCACACGACAACCGCGACGTGGCGTGGCTCAACTACCAGCACCTCTACTACTTCTCGGCGATCGCGCGCGAGGGCGGGCTGGCGCGGGCCGCGCGCGCGCTCCACCTCACGCACTCGACGCTGAGCGTGCAGCTCCGCGCGCTCGAGGAGGCGCTCGGCGAGCCGCTGTTCGAGCGGCGCGGCCGCGCGCTCGTGCTCACGGCGTTCGGCCGCGACGTCCAGCAGTACGCCAGCGAGATCTTCCGCCTCGGCGAGGAGCTGCTCGACTTCGCGAGCGGCCGGTCGGCGACGCTGCGCCGGCTGGAGGTCGGCGTCGTCAGCGCGATCCCCAAGACGATCGTCCGGCGCGTGCTGCTGCCGTCGGTCGACGACGCCGACGTCGGCACGGTGCGCGTCCGCCAGGACA
>WYBA01000442.1 GCA_011526095.1 Myxococcales bacterium
CGGCCAGCCGCGCGGCGTGCGCCCAGAAGAACGCCTCGTCCGCGCCGTCGTCGTCGGGGCGGTCGCCCGCGGCGGCGGCCGCCGCCTCGGCCGCGGCCGTGGCCTCGTCGAGCGCACCGTCGAGCTCGCCGAGCTCCTCGCTGATCCGCGCCAGCTCGAGCCACGCCCACGCCATCGCCGGCTCGTCGGCGACGAGGCCCTCGAGCAGATCGCGCGCCTCGTCGCGCGCCGCGGCCGCCGCCCCGGCGTCGCCGGCCTGCGCCGCGGCCGCCGCCTCGAGCCGGAGCAGCCGCGCCATCCGCAGCCGCGGGCCCGGCGCGCGCTTGTCGCGCGCGAGCTGCGCCTTCGCCCGCGCCGCCGCGATCGCCGGCAGCAGCTCGCCGTCGTCGTCGAACACGTCGTCGGCGTACTCGCCGTCGCCGTCGTACAGCATCGCCTCGGCGTCGATCGCGCCGGACAGCCACCGCTCGATCGACGTGCCGTCGCACGTCCACACGCTGTCCTCGTCGCGCCACACCCGGCCCCGCGCGTCGACCGCGAGCTCGTCGCCCCAGGCGACGCCGATCAGCCACCGGCCGTCCTCGGTCGTGACCTCGCGCGCCGGCCGCAGCTCGATCGCCTCGCCGAACAGGCGCAGGCCGTCCCACGTCATGTACAGCTCCTGCAGCGACGCCGGCCACGCCAGCGGCACGGCGGCGCCGGGCTCGCCGAGATCGTGCATCCCCGCCGGCCAGCGGTCGAGCACGCGCTCGATCCGGTCGAGCGTCGTGTCGGTGTCGTCGCCGCCGATCCGATCGCGTCCGCGCGGGCGCGCGCTGGAGCGTCCGCGCGCCATGCTCAGCGCGTCTCGAGCGCGAGCGCGCCGGTCGCCACCAGCACCTCGCCCGCGGCGTCGACGCCGCGGTAGACCGCGTAGACCTTGGCGACGCCGGCGGGCACCGCGACCGTCGCGATGGTCGCGCCGTCGGCCGAGGCCGCGATCGCCTGGACCGCGAGCTCGGTGCGGACGCCGCGCGCGTCCTCGCCGAGCACGACGACCTCGCCGGCGCCGACCGCCGAGCGCGTCGTCACCTTGGCGCCCGCGGCGTCGCGGGTGATCGCCAGCTCGCCGCGGAACAGCCAGTCGAGCAGGCCCGCGCCGTGGCCGACCGCCGCCGGCAGCAGCGCGCCGACCTGCTCGAGCATGCACTCGTCGTCGAGCGACCAGCTCAGCACGCCGCGCTCGACCTGGTACCGCGCCAGGCACACGCCGTCGTCGGTGGTGAGCGTCGTGCCGTCGTCGTCGGCGGCGGCGAGCAGGTTGAGCCGCCCGGGCGGCGCCGGCGCCGGCCGGCGCAGCGACGCCGCGAGGTGCGTGGCGATGTCGCCGCGGCGGCGGCCGCGCTCGGCGGCGATCCGCGTCGCGGCGGGCAGGGTGTGCGGCGAGAACCACGTCGTCGACGTGACGTCGGCGAGCCCGGCGCCGTCGGGGCCGGTGAAGAACGCGCGCAGCCCCGGGCGGGCGATCGCGGCGGCGGCGGGCACGCCGAGGCGGCCGTACGCCAGCGCGGCGATCCGCTCGAACCGCGAGCCGAGGTCGTCCGCGGCCGGGCCGAGCTCGTCGAGGTGGGCCTCCGCGTCGTCGCGGACGTGCGACGGCGACGCCATGTCGTGCAGCACGTGGAGCATCGCGCCGGCGGCGATCAGCGCGCCGGCGAGGTGGCGGCCGCGCTCGCCCGGCGTCGCCGCGCGCACCGCCTTGACGTACTGCGCGACGAAGCCCTCGAGGCCGAGCGGGTTGTCGGCCGAGACGAGCCAGTCCGGCGCCGGGCTGCCGCGCTCGGGCAGCTCGATCCGGTGCAGCCGCGCCGCGACGCGATCGGCGAAGCCTGGCGTGAGGCGCAGGCCGGCGCCGCTCGCCGGGTCGAAGAAGTGGTTGGCGGCCCACGCCGCCGAGGAGTCGGCGAGCACCGCGCCCGCGACCAGCCAGGCGACGGCGTACTGGCGGCCGCGCTGGTCCGGCACGTAGCCGTGGATCGGCGAGTACCGCGACAGCGCGTCGATCAGCTGCGGCGCGTCCGCCGGCGGCACGGTCAGCGCCTCGTACAGCCCGCCCGGGAACCCGAGCTCGACCAGGTGGGTGTGGAGCGCCGACGACGCGGCGGACTGCTCGGCGAGCCCGGCGTGGGTGGTCTGGGCCTCCCACGCCCGCGCCGGCGCGGGCACGGACACCATCGCCGCGCCGGCGAGCGCCAGCGCGAGGGTTGCGAACCTCACGGCGTACCTCCCTGCGCGGCGGGCGCGGGCACGAGCTGCTCGATGCGCTGCACGATGCGCCGGCCGAGCGCCACGGCGTCGTCCTCGGAGCTGCACTGGGCCGTGCCGCACGTCAGCAGCACGACCAGGCCGCGCGGGCCGTCGAGGAACGCGATCCCTCGGATCTCGCCCTCGGTCGCGCGCAGCGAGCGGCTGGCGAGCTCGTCGGTGCGAGACACGCCGGGCAGCGACTGCGCCAGCTCCTCGAAGCGCTCCTGCGCCTCGCCCGGCTCGAGCCGCCACAGCCGCAGCGCGACGTCGTAGCTCTCCGGGCGGCCGAGCGCCTTGAAGTGCTGCGACGAGTACGCCGCGGTGTCGGGCTCGTCGCCCATGGGGCCGGTCTCGAACGAGCCGTCGAACCGGGTCTGCGCCTTGATGTCCGCCTCGGTCAGCAGCACCGCGGCGACGACGAACGGGCCCGAGCCGCGGCCGGGGACGAGCTCGCCCGGGCCCTTGCGGGCGCCCGACAGCTCGGCGACGGCCTCCTCGGTCTCCCACGAGGTCAGCGCGGCGACCGCGGGGCCGCCGCCGACGTAGCGCAGGTGGCGGACGTGCGAGTAGTCCTCGCGCCAGCGCTCGAGCGCGACGTGGTTCTGGCGCTGCGCGAAGTCCATGCGCGGGCCGAGATCGAGGAAGCGACGGTCGCTACGGTACGCGACGTAGCCGCGCTTGTAGACGACCAGCACGAAGTCCGTCAGCCGCGCGCCGGACGGCACGTCGCCGGCGGCGAGCGCCGGGATCGTGTAGCGCCCGTCGGCGTCGGTCGAGCCGGTGAAGTCGCGGAACCCGGCCGGCGTGGGCAGCGCCGCGCCGGCCTCGAACGTCCAGCTCGCGTAGACGAGCGCGCCGGCGACCGGCGCGCCGCCGGAGGCGTCGACGACGCGGCCGGAGAACGGGCCGTGGAGGTTGCCCGGCTCGACCGAGTCGGGGCGCGCGCGGAACGGGGCGGTGCGCACCGGCGGCGTCGCGCACGCCACCAGCGCGGCGATCGCAACCACCGAGGCGGCGATCAGGGAGGAGGTTCTGCGGGTGCGCACGGTGGGTGGTCGGCTTGACGTTTTTCGAGGCGGTTTGCTAGGTTGCGACCGAGGCGCACTCTTATCAAGACGTGGCGCCGGTTGCAAACCGCTCGCGCGCCAGCCTTTCGACTGGCGACGAGACGATCCGGGGGACCGATGCGCTGCTCGATGTGTGGTCACGATAGCCCTGCGGGGTCCCTGTTCTGCCTGAGCTGCGGCACGCCGCTGCCGCAGGGCGCGGGCATGGGTGCGACTCCCGCGCCGGGAGGCGGGTTGCCCGCGACGTGCCCGACCTGCCGGACGGAGAACCCGCCCGGCATGAAGTTCTGCCGCAACTGCGGGACGGTGCTCCAGGCCGCCGCGCCGGGGATCGGCCCGACGCCAATGATGCCACCGGCGCCCGCGTTCGGCGGACCGCCGCCCGGCTCGCCGTACGGCGCGCCGCCGCCGATGGGGCCGCCGCCGGGCTCGCCGCCGGGGGCGCCGTATGGCGCGCCGCCGCCGATGGGGCCGCCGCCGGGCTCGCCGTACGGCGCGCCGCCGCCGGGCGGCCCGCCGATGAGCGGGATGGGTGCGCCCGCGGCGATGCCGCCGATGGGACCGCCGCCGGGCCCGATGGGCGGCCCGCCGCCGGGGCCGA
>WYBA01000443.1 GCA_011526095.1 Myxococcales bacterium
CGCTCGGCGCCACGCTCGACAGCCAGGCGGCCGGGCTCGCCGCGACCGCCGCCGCGCCGCGCGCGCCGGTGACGCTGCCGCTGGTCGACCCGGCGCTGTACGACGTCGGCGTCGAGTTCGCGCGCGGCGGCCTCGGCCGGATCCTGCGCGCGCGCGACAAGCGCACCGGGCGGATGGTCGCGCTCAAGGAGATCATCGCGGATCACCCGATCACCCTGGCGCGGTTCGCGCGCGAGGCGCTGGTCACCGCCAACCTCCAGCACCCGGCGATCGTCCCGGTCTACGAGGTCGGGCGGTGGCCCGACGGCTCGCCGTTCTTCGCGATGAAGCTGGTGTCGGGCCGCTCGCTCGACGAGGTGTTCGACGAGGCGCGGACGCTCGAGGCCCGGCTCGCGCTGCTGCCCAAGGTGATCGTGATCGCCGACGCGATGGCGTACGCGCACGGCCAGGGCGTGATCCACCGCGACCTCAAGCCCGCCAACGTGCTCGTCGGCGACTTCGGCGAGACCGTGGTGATCGACTGGGGCCTGGCGCGCAAGGTCGACGACACCGACGCGGACGACGACGATCAGGACGACGCCCAGGCCGGCGGGCTCGCCGCCGCCGCCGGCGCCGCGGCCGACGCGACCGTGATGGGCGCGGTCGTCGGCACGCCGGCGTACATGCCGGTCGAGCAGGCGATGGGCGAGCGGGTCGACGCGCGCGCCGACGTCTACGCGCTCGGCGCGATCCTCTACCACCTGCTCGCCGGACACCCGCCGTACGGCGAGCGCAAGGCCGCGTCGGCGCACGATCTGCTCGCGCGGGTGATGGCCGCGCCGCCGACGCCGCTGGCGCAGCTCGCGCCCGGCGCGCCGCGGGACCTGCTCGCGATCGTCGACAAGGCGATGGCGCGCGAGCGCGACGCGCGCTACGCGACCGCGCGCGAGCTCGCCGAGGAGCTCGGCCGGTTCCAGACCGGGCAGCTCGTCGGCGCGCACAGCTACAGCCGGCGCGAGCGGCTCGTGCGCTGGGTGCGCAAGCACCGCGCGCCGGTCGCGGTCGGCGCGGTCGCCGCCGTGCTGCTCGCGGTCGGCGGCTCGGTCGCGGTGTCGCGCGTGCTGCGCGAGCGCGACCGCGCGCAGGCCGGCGAGGCCGAGGCCGCGCGCCAGCGCAACGCCGCGCTCGCCGCGCAGGACGAGGCGCGCGCGCGCCTCGCCGACGCGCTGTTCCAGAAGGGCCGCGAGAGCGAGCGCGCGCTGCGGTGGGATCAGGCCGCGTCGTTCTACGCCGCGGCCGCGATCCAGGACGACCGCGCCGACGCGCGGTGGGCCGCGGCGCTCGCCGAGGCGCGCTCGATCGTGCCGCTGCACCAGCTCGACGCCGGCGCCCCGGTGCACGCGGTCGCGGTCGCGCCGGACGGCACGACGTTCGCCGCCGGCAACGAGGCCGGCGAGGTGCGGCGGTGGTCGACGGCGGGCGGCGCCGCGCTGCCGCCGGTCGTGATCCCGGCGGCGGTCCACGCGCTCGCGTTCTCGCCCGACGGCCGCACCCTCGCCGTCGGGGACGAGCACGGCGACGTCCACCTCGTCGACGTCGCGACCGGCGCGATCACCGGCGCGCACCGCGGCCACACCGGGCGGATCTGGGCGCTCGACTTCGCGCCCGACGGCCGGCTCGCCAGCGCTGGCGAGGACGGCCTGATCCAGGTGTGGACGCGGCCCGGCGTCGCGCCGGTGACGCTGCGCGGCCACACCCAGCGGGTCTACGACCTCGCCGTGTCGCCGGACGGCGCGGCGATCACCAGCGTGTCCGACGACCGGACGATCCGCGCGTGGCCGATCACCGGCGGCGCGGGCACGGTGATCCCCGGCACGTTCACCTCCGGCATCAAGACCGTGGCCTACATCGACGATCACCAGGTCGTGGCCGGCGGGTGGGAGAGCCGGCTGCGCTGGATCGACGTCGCCGCGGCGAGCGAGCTGTCACAGGTCGTCAGCGACTACGTCGTCAACGCGGTCGTGGCGAGCCCGGACCGGCGGCTGATCGCGGTCGGCGGCGACGATCCGTTCATCACGCTGCGCGACCTCGCGACGCAGCGCCCGGTCGCGCGGCTCGACGCCGGCGGCGCCAGCGTCCACGCGCTCGCGTTCTCGCCCGACGGCAAGACGCTGATCGCCGCCGGCAAGGACGGCCAGGTCCGGTGCTGGGACACCAGCGGCGCGAGGCGGCTCGTCCGCTCGCTCGGCCATCGCTCGTTCGTCCGCGCGCTGCGGTTCTCGCCCGACGGCAAGCGGCTGTTCACCGAGGCGCTCGACACCACCGTGCGCGCGTGGGACCTGACCGCGGGCGTCGAGCTGTGGCGGTGGTCGAGCCCGATGGGCTGCGACCACGCGCTGTCGCTCGCCGGGGACCGCGTCATGGTCGGCTGCGTCCGCGAGGGGCTGATCTACGCGCTCGATCCCGCGACCGGCGCCCGGACCGCGACGTGGCGGTCCCCGCCGTCGGTCGCGGCGCTCGACGTCACCGACGACGGCGCGGTCATGGCGGTCGGTGGGGATCACGCGTTCGACGTCCGCGTCCACGACGCCGCGACCGGCGCCGAGACCGCGCGGCTGCGCGGTCACCGCCACACGATCTACGGCGTCGGGTTCTCGCCCGACGGCCAGTACCTCGCCTCCGGCGGCCTCGATCAGGACGTGCGGCTGTGGCGGCGCGACGGCGCGGGCTGGGCCGCCGCCGGGATCGACGAGGCCCACGACGACGACGTCCTGTCGGTCGCGGTGGCCCGCGACGCGAGCGTGGTCGTGAGCGCGGGCGAGACGCCGCGGGTGCGGGTGTGGCACCCGCGCGACCCGGCGCGCAGCGGCTGGCTCGACGGCCACACCAAGCGGATCTGGTGGGTCACGCTGTCACCCGACGGCGCGCGCGCGCTGTCGGCGAGCGAGGACGGCACGATCCGCGTGTGGGACCTGGCGACGATGCGGCAGGAGCGGGTGTTCCGCGCGCTCGACGAGGCCGCCGAGGGCGTGGCGATCTCCGACGACGGCGCGCGCGTCGCGGGCGGCTTCCTCGGCGGGCTCGTCGTCGTGTGGGACCTCGCCACCGGCGAGATCCAGAACGCGTTCGGCCAGCGCGCCACCGAGCTCGCGGGCGGCTCGTGCGCCGCCGCCGCCACCGCGGGCCTCGACGCCGAGACCCGCGCGATCGTCGAGCGCGCGTGCGCGATGGACGCCGAGGCGCACCTGGCGCACGTGCTCGGCCTCGCGCGGCTGCGGCTCGACGGCGTCGACCTGGTGGCGAGGTAGCGCGAAGTCTTGATGCGCCTTGCTACTTCCCGCTACTTCTTCTCCGGCCACTCCATCGAGTCGAGCTCCCACAGCGGCTCGTCCTCCATGTGGAAGCCGTCGGCCGCGACCGCGCGGACGGTGCGGACGAGCGACTCGCCGCGCACCGCGCCCTCGGGGATCTCGAGGTGATCGACCTCGAAGCTGCACCACGCCTTCGGCTTGCACAGGAACTTGTTGCCGGTGAGCGTCATGAAGTCGTGGTCGCTCTCGAACGGCGTCCCGACCTTTACGCGCAGCAGCTTGCCGTCCTTGTCGTAGTACCGGAACAACAGCCAGTAGCCGGCCACCTTCTTGTCGCTGAAGTTGTAGAGGCTGAGCGAGGCGGTGTCCTTCTCCAGCTTGTCGACGATCACGGCGACCGGCGCGCCGGTGTACGGCGCCTCGGGCGGCGGCTTCGACGGCGCCGCGTCCTTGCCGCACGCGGCGGCGGCGGCGAGCAGCGCGAGCGAGAGGGCGAGCACGGCGGAGCGGAGGGCGGCGGAGCGCATGGTGCGCCGATGCTATCGCGGCCCGACCGAACCTTGGTTCGACGAGGTCGCGCCGTATCGCCCACGGTCGTGCGCATGAACCCGGGTTCGACTGTCAGTTCAGGTGACTAGGTGGACATCGAGGGATGTTCGGGAGTTCGACCTGTAAAGAGTGGTTAGGACCACGCCGGTGACACCGACACCTACCTCGTCCCACGATGCACCGCGTCGTGCGTCATCCAACGGGGGAGATCGACACGGACGTCATGGCCGCGCTGGCCGATGGCGAGGCGGAGCTGTGCCTGCTGGTGAGCGCCGCGGGGGTGGTCAGCTCCTACCCGCTGACCACCGCCCACGCGGTCACGATCGGCCGCTCGCGCGGGTGCGATCTGGTCATCGATCACCCGTCGGTGTCGCGCCAGCACGCGGAGATCACCGCGTCGCCGCTGGCGATCCGCGATCTCGACAGCCGCAACGGCACGCGGCTGCGCGGCCAGCGCGTGACGGCGGCGACGGCGACGCCGCTCGAGGTGGGCGACGCGCTCCAGCTCGGCGACGTCGTCGTGCTGGTCCAGCGGATGGCGGCGCCGCGCGGCCAAGGCCGGCCGTGGCACGGCGAGCTGCTCGACGGGCGCGTCGCCGAGGAGTGCGCGCGCTCGGCGCGCAGCGGCCTGCCGTTCACGTTCGCGCGGGTCCACGTCGACCCCGGGGCGGACGCGGCGGCGGTGACGGCGGCGGTCGAGGGCGCGCTGCGCACGACCGACCTGTTCGCGTGCGCGGCGCCGGGCCAGCTCCAGGTGCTGCTGATCGACACGCCCGCGGCGGCCGCCGGGCCGGTGCTGGAGCGCGTCGCGGGCCGCCTCACCGCGCTGGGGCTGACGCCGCGGTGGGCCGCCGCGGCGTGGCCGCGCGACGGCACCACCGCCGAGCAGCTCACCGCGCACGCGTGGACGCGGCTGCGCGCCGCCGGCGGCGCGATGGACCGGGTGCGCGCGCTGATCGAGCAGATCGCCGACTCGGCGCTGAGCGTGCTGATCCGCGGCGAGACCGGCGTCGGCAAGGAGCTGTGCGCCGAGATGCTGCACCGCCAGTCGGGGCGCGCGCGCAGGCCGTTCGTGCGGCTCAACTGCGCCGCGCTCAACGAGCCGCTGCTCGAGAGCGAGCTGTTCGGCCACGAGCGCGGCGCGTTCACCGGCGCCGCCGTGGCCAAGCCCGGCCTGATCGAGACCGCCGACGGCGGCACGCTGTTCCTCGACGAGGTCGGCGACCTGCCGCGCCCGCTCCAGGCCAAGCTGCTGCGCGTGCTCGAGGACCGCGTCGTCCAGCGCGTCGGCGCGGTCGAGGGCCGCACCGTCGACGTGCGGTTCGTCGCGGCGACCAACCGCTCGCTCGAGGCCGACATGGCGGCGGGCCGGTTCCGCCGCGACCTGTACTTCCGCCTCGGCGGCGTGACGATCGAGCTGCCGCCGCTGCGCGAGCGCCTCGACGAGCTCGACGGGCTGGTGGCGGCGTTCGTCGCGCGCGCGGCCGAGCGCGCGCGGCGCCCCGCCCCGCCGGTCACGGCCGAGGCGATGGCGCAGCTCCGCGCCCACCGCTGGCCGGGCAACGTGCGCGAGCTGCGCAACACGATCGAGCGCGCGATGCTGCTGTGCGGCGACGGCGCGCTCGACGTCGAGCACCTCGCGCTCACCGAGCTCGACTCGCAGATCACCGCGCCGCTGCCCGACCGCCCGCTCCGCGACGACCGCGGCGACCGGGGCGGCGTCGCGACCGAGCCGCGCGCGCGCAGCTCGCGGGCGACCGTGCCGGCGCTCGCCGGCGACGACACGCTGCGCGGCGAGGTCGCCCGGCTCGAGGCGGCGCGGATCCAGGACGCGCTCGACGCGTGCGCCGGCAACCAGACCCGCGCCGCGCGGATGCTCGGCATCTCGCGCAACACGCTGCAGGCGCGGCTCGACGCCTACGGCATCCCGCGCCCGCGCAAGAAGGCGCCTGGCGAGGCCGGCTGAGCGCGCGCGCGCCGCGCGCCCGCTCAGGGCGCGAGCCGCGCGGTCGCGATCGATCCCACGACCCCGGCGCGGATCATCGAGACCGCGAGCGCCGCCAGCACGAGCCCCAGGACCTTACCGAGGGCCCGGCCGAACCCCGCGCCGAGCCGCGCGTACACCTGCGCGGCAGCGATCAGGATGGCGAGGTTGATCGCCGCGTTGCCTCCGACCGCGACCATCGCCGCGACGCGCCCGTGATCCTCGGCGAGGAGCACGACCGTGGTGAGCACGGCGGGGCCGACCAGCACCGGGACGGCCATCGGGACCAGGGTCGACGTCTGCGGATCGGCGATCACCTCGGCGAGCGGCTGCTTGCGCTGCTCGCGCGTGAACAGCAGGTCGAACACGGCGAACACGAGCAGCACCGTGCCGCCCGCGATCCGCAGGTCGTCGAGCGTGATCCGCGTGACGTCGAGCAGGAGCCCGCCGAGCAGCGCGGTGCCGACCGCGACCGCGTTGCCCAGCACGACCGCCTGGACGAGCAGGACCCGCCGCGCACGCGCGGGCAGGTCCGCGGTGAACTGCAGGACGACGGGCAGGATCGGCAGGACGTTGGCGACGACGAACAGCGCGACGAAGGCCTCGATCATGCGCGTCGATCATTTGACGTCAAACGATCCATGTCAACCCGCACGGCGCCGAGACGCGCGCGGTGCCGAGACGCGCGCGGTGCCGAGACGCGCGCGGTGCCGAGACGCGCGCGGTGCCGAGACGCGCGCGGTGCCGAGACGCGCGCGGTGCCGAGACGCGCGCGGTGCCGAGAC
>WYBA01000444.1 GCA_011526095.1 Myxococcales bacterium
CGGGGCTCAGGGTGAGCGGAACAAGGCGGCTCGTCAGACCGCGATCTCCGACGACGTCGGTGGGAAGCTCAGGACGAGCGGAAGGGATCTCCGCTGATCGACCCTCCCAGGGCGAGCGGCACAGGGCTGTTCGCCAGACGGCCATTCCCGACGACGTCGGTGAGAGGCGGCGGACGAACGGACTCTTGCCTGCGTCGCTCACTGACCGGTATTGCCCCTAGGCCGAGTCCGTGTGCCCGGCGTGCGCCGCCGGCCGGATCCGCCCGTCCTCCATCTCGTAGAGCACGTCGAACACGTCGAGGGCGCGGTGGTCGTGGGTCACGACGAGCACCGCCGCGCCGCGATCGTGCGCGACCTTGCGGAACAGCTCCATCACGGTGCGGCTGCGCACGCTGTCGAGCGCGGCGGTCGGCTCGTCGGCGAGGATCAGCGACGGCTCGTTGGCCAGCGCGCGCGCGATCGCGACGCGCTGCTGCTCGCCACCGCTGAGCGTCTCGGGGTAGGCGCGCGCGCGGTGGCCGACGTCGAGGTAGGCGAGCAGCTCGCCGGCGCGGCGGCGGCCGCCGGGCCGGCCTCCCAGCTCGCACGCGATCTCCACGTTCTCGCGCGCGGTGAGGAACGAGGTGAGGTTCGCCTTCTGGAACACGAAGCCGAGGTGCTCGCGGCGCAGCCGCGCGAGGTCGGCCAGCGGCGCCCCGTCGCGCACCACGACGCGGCCGTCGAACTGGATCTCGCCGCGCTCGGCCGGCGACACGAACCCGAGCGCCTTGATCAGCGTCGACTTGCCCGACCCGCTCGGGCCGAGCAAGGCCGCGACCGTCCCCGGCGCGATCGCCAGGCTGACGTCGTCGAGCGCCACCACCGCGGCGGCGCCATCGCCGTAGGTCTTGCGCAGACCGATCGCGCGCACGGCGTCGATCACGTCAGCCCTCCAGCGCCCGCGCGGGGTCGATGCGCAGGACGTGGCGCAGCCCGAGCAGGCTCGCGCCGGTGACGATGACCAGCGTCGCGATCGGCGCGAGCACGGCGATCTCGGGCGTGATCAGCACCCGCCGCGGGAACACCGGGTAGACGAGCTGGCCGAGCTGGTACGCGACGGCGTAGCCGATCGCGCCGAGCAGCCAGGCCTCCTGCAGCACGAACCCGGCGAGGCGGCGGCGCGGCGCGCCCATCAGCTTGAGCACCGACAGATCGTGTGTCTTCTCGAGCGTCAGGTTGTAGATGACCATCATCACGATCACGCCGGCGGTGACCGTGAGGATGACGGTGAACAACCCGATCTGCATCCGCGCGCGCTGGACGACGCCGCCGAGCAGCAGCGCCTCCTCCTCGGCCTGATCGTAGACCGCGACATCGCCCCACCGCACGAGAGTGCCCCGGACCTCGGCGAGCCGGTGCGGGTCGACCTGGACCAGCACCGCCGCGATCGGCGGCGACGCGAGCGCGGGCGCGCGCCACCGCGGGTCGCTCGCGAGGTCCTCGAGGGAGGGCTGGCGCCGGCCGAGGTCGGTCCGGCGCAGGCGATCGACGACGCGCGCGCGCTCGAGCACGGTCGCCTCCGGCGGCTGGTCGAGCGCGACGAGCTGCGTGTCGGCCACGGTCGCGAACGCCACGGCGTCACCTCCCGAGGTCAGCGCGTTGCGGGTCAACCCGACGACGCGGTAGGGCTCCCCGGCGAGCACGAGCGCCTCGCCGATCGGCAGGCCGAGCGAGGCGTCGACGATGATCTCGCCGTGCGGCTGAGCCAGCGGCCGGCCCCGCAGCAGCGGCAGGCCCTCGCCCCGGTCGTCCGGCCAGCCGAGCCCGACCATCGCGATGCGCAGCACCGCGCCGCGATGCTCGCGCTGGATGAGCTGGTACGTGTAGGGCCGCGCGCTGCGCACGCCCGGCACCGCCGCCGCGCGCGCCTCGACGCTCGGATCGAGTCGCGAGCTCTCCGCGAACGGGCCGCGGGTGTCGCGCTGGACCAGCCACAGGTCCGCCCGCATCGCGCGGGTGAGGATCGTCGCGTCGTCGACCATGCCGGCGTAGATCCCCTGCATCGCGACGACGACGCCGACCAGCAGGCCGAGCCCGGCGGCGGTCCCGACGAACCGCGCCAGGTGCCGGCGGACGTCGCGGACCGCGAGGTTCACCGCGCCTCCCAGCGGCGCCCGACCGGCAGGCTGGCGCCCGCGCCGGGCGCGGACAGCACCCGATCCCCCTCGACGAGGCCGTCGAGCACCTCGACGTGATCGGCGCCGGTGACGCCGAGGCGAGGCCGCGCCCGGGCGATCTCGCCGCCGCGATCGACGTAGACGAACGCCCCGGCGGCGTCGCGGTGGAGCGCCGCGATCGGCAGGCGCAGCACGTCCGCGCGGCGCGCGAGCTCGACCCGCACGTCCGCGCGCTGGCCGATCGCGATCCGGCGGTCGAGGCGCTCGGGCGTGATCTCGACCACCAGCTCGTGCGTCTGCCGGTCCGACTCCCAGGCGATCCGCGACACCCGTCCCGGCACCGGGACGTCGTCGCCCGGGAACCAGATCGCCGCGGGCTGGTCGACGGCGAGCGCGGACAGCACCGTCTCGTCGACCGCCGCGGCGACGACGACCTGCGCGGTGTCGACCAGCCGGAGCACGGTCGAGCCGACCGCCACGGTGTCGCCGGGCTCGCGCAGGCGCCGGGTGATCAGGCCGTCGAACGGCGCGAGCAGCGTCGCCCGGACCATCGCGACGCGGCGCTGCTCGGCGCCGCCCGCGGCGACGTCGACGCCGCGGGTCGCCTCGGCGCGCTGGGCCAGGACCCGATCGAGGTCGGCCCGCGCGAGCTGGAGCCGGTCCGCGGCCTCGTCGCGCTCCCGCGCGGGCACGGCGCCCGAGGCCTGCAGCGCGGCCATCCGCGCGTCCTCGCGCTCGGCCGTCGCGAGCACGGCGCGGGCGCGCGTCTCCTCGGCGGCGAGCCGGCGCAGCGACGACCGGGCCGCGGCGATCCCGGTCTGCGCGGAGCGGAGGTCCGCCTGCGCCTGCTCGGTCTCGAGCCGCGCGAGGTCCTGGCCGAGCGTGACCCGCGCCCCCTCGTCGACCAGCACCGCGCTGAGCCGCCCCGACATGTCGAACCCGACCTCGGCCTCGCGCAGGCTCTCGACCGTGCCGCGGCCGAAGGTCTCGACGACGATCTCCCCGCGCTCGACCGGCGTGACCACGACCGCGACCGGCGACCACCGCCGGAACCACAGCGTGACCAGCACGACCGCCACGATCGCGACCGGCCACACTAGCCGGCGGGCGAGGCGGAGCGCGCGCCGCAGCGCGACCCCGACCCTCATCGCCGCACCTCGCGGCGGCGCGCCGTCGACGTGGCCCCCGGCGGCGCGAGCACCGCGAGCAGCGCGTCGCGGACGCGCGCGGCGCCGGCGCGCCGCGGCCCGGTCGAGGCGCTCAGCGCGAGCTGCTGGATCGTGCCGAGCACGATCGGCGCGAGCGCCTCGGCCGGCACGTCCGCGCGCACGTCGCCGGCGGCCTGGGCCTCGCGCAGGCAGCCGAGGACGAACGCGCGGGTGCGCTGGACGCACGCCGCGAGCCGCGCCGAGCCGCGCCGCGGCAGCGCGAGCTGGAACTGGTCGGACAGCACCAGCCGCAGGATCCCGATCCGGTCACCGACCGCGGCGCTGCGGGCGTCGACGAACCGGGCGAGGCGCTCCAGCGGCGGCAGCCCGGCCGGCGGGTACGTCGTCGCCAGGACCTCCTCGACCCGGGCGACCACGGCGTCGAGCACCGCGTCGAGCGAGGCGTGGTGGCGAAAGATCGCGCCGGTCGACAGCCCGACCGCCTCGGCCAGGCTGCGCGTGGTCAGGGCGGCGATGCCGCGGGTCGCGATCAGGTGGAGCGCAGCGTCGGCCAGCTCGACCTGGCGGTCCGAGGTGGGGCGACGGGCGACGGGGCGGGCGCGGGGCACGTTCCGGAGAGTAAGTGCTTACTTGCCACGACGCAACCCGGCCCCGCGGGCCATCGAGGTGCGCAGATATATCGCATCGCGTCCGCGACCCGGATCGCGGACACAAGGACCATGCGCCTCGCCCCGCTCGCGCTGATCGCCCCGCTCGCGCTGCTCGTCGCCGCAGCGTGCGGCTCGTCCACCGCCTCCGCCCCGGACGCCGGCGCGACGCCCGACGCCAGCGCGACGCCCGACGCCAGCGCGCCGCCCGACGCCACAACGCCGCCCGACGGCGGCGCGATGTCGCAGGGCGAGCTGATCTTCCGCCGCGACTGCGCGTCGTGCCACGGGTTCGGCCAGGGCGGCGCCCGCCGCGGGCCTGACCTGTTCGGCGTCACCGCGCGGCGCCCGCGGATGTGGCTCGAGCACTGGCTCGACGACCCCGCGGCCGTCGCCGCGCAGAACCCCTACGCCCAGCAGCTCGTCGCGCAGTGGGGCGGTGTCGTGATGCCCGACCCGGGGCTCGACGCGCTCGAGATCGCCGCGGTGATCGACTTCCTCGCCGCGCGGGCGGCGATCGGGCCGCTGCCGATGACGCCGCCGGCGACGCTGTCCGAGGCCGACGCCGCGGCGATGCGCGCGGTCTACTTCGACCGCTGCGCGGGCTGCCACGGCACGCTGCGCGCGGGCGCCACCGGGCCGTCGCTCGCGCCGGCGCGCGCCGTCGAGCTCGGCACCGACGCGCTCGCCGCGACGATCCGCCACGGCCGCCCGTGGGGCATGCCGGCGTGGGGCGACGAGGGCATCCTCGACGAGCTGCAGGTCACGCAGCTCGCCGCGTTCCTCCAGGCGCCGGTGCCCCCGGCGCCGGCGTGGTCGCTCGACGACGCGCGCGCCTCGTGGCAGGTGCTCGTGCCGGTCGACGACCGCCCGACCGCGCCCGCGCATGACCGCGACTGGGAGAACTTCTTCGGCGTGATCCTGCGCGACGCCGGCGAGGTCGCGATCTACGACGGCGCGACGCGGGACGAGCTGGCGCGGATCGACACAGGGTTCGCCAGCCACATCCTGCGCGCGTCGTCGACCGGCCGCTACTTCACCGCGGTCGGGCGCGACGGCTGGCTGACGCTGATCGACCTGTGGGCGTCGCCGCCGCGCGCGGTCGCGCAGGCGCGCGGCTGCTACGACGCGCGCAGCGTCGAGGGCAGCAAGCACCCCGGGTACGAGGATCGCTACGCGATCGAGGGTTGCTACTGGCCGTCGCAGTACGTCGTGTTCGACGGCCTCACGCTCGAGCCACTCGCCGTGCACGACGTGCGCGGGCCCGCGGTCGGGACGACCGAGCCGGTGCTCGACGAGGTCCGCGTCGCCGCCATCGTCGCCGTGCCCGGCGAGCCCGCCTGGGCGCTCGCGCTCAAGGAGTCGGGGCACGTCGCGATCGTCGACTACACCGCGCCCGACCTCGGCGTGGCCGCGCGCATCGACGCCGTGCGGTTCCTCCACGACGGCGGCCTCGACCACACCGGCCGCTACTTCCTCGCCGCGGCCAACGCCCAGCACGCGATCGCCGTGATCGATCTGCAGGCGCGCGCGCTCGTCACGACGATCGCGACGGGCCAGCTCCCCCACCCCGGCCGCGGCGCCAACTGGCAGGACCCGGTGCACGGCTGGGTCAACGCCACGACGCACCTCGGCGAGCCGACCCTGGCGATCTACGGCGCCGACCCCGCCGCGCGTCCGGACGTCGCGTGGCAGGTCGTGCGCGAGGTCCCCACCGCCGCCTCCGGAAGCCTGTTCCTCAAGACCCTCCCCGCGTCGCCGTGGGTCCTGTTCGACATGGCGCTGTCGACGGAGCCGACCACCGCGCGCCAGCTCTGCGCCTTCGCCAAGGCGACCGCGGAGGTCCACTGCTTCGACGTCTCGACCACCGGCCCGGCGCTCCAGCCCGAGTTCGACCGCACCGGCAGCGAGGTCTGGGTCTCCGTCTGGCACGAGCAGGGCGAGATCGTCATCCTCGACGCCGTGACGCTCGCCGAGAAGGCGCGGATCACCGGCCTCGACAACCCGACCGGCAAGTTCAACGTCTGGAACACGGCGCACGACGTGTACTGACGCGGGCGCGCCGAGATCGAGGTCGAGCTCACGCTCGGCGGCGTGCGCGGGCGCGGACGCTCACGGCGCGGGCGCCGCGCCACAGCCCTCGGCCTGGGACCAGTCGAGCTCGTAGCCGCGCTCGACCCGGATCTCGACCGGCTCTCCGAGGACGTCGACGTAATGGGTGATCACCGAGCCGGCCGACGACGCGCGCAGCGTGCGAGGATCAATCACGACCTCGTACACGGCGTACAACCGCGCGGACCTCACCGCGCGGTCGATGCCCTCGCGCATCTGAGCGATCGGGATGTCGTGGGCCTGGATCCGACGGATCAGGTCCGCCTTGATCGCGACGATCCATTCCCCAGCCTCGACCCACTCGGTGCGCCGCAAGCGCACGCCGCCGTCGACGGCGCCGAGATGCTCGAGCCGCGCACGCCCCTGGGACGCCCCGCCCGCGACCAGGCTGACCTCGTCCTCCGGCACGGTCCAGCCGACCCATCCGCCGACGAGCGTCCGCCACTCCCAGCCGTGCTCGATGGGCCGCGCGTCCTCGGTGTTCTGATCGAGGACCAACGCGTGGACTGCCTGCGCGAGGTCGGGATCCATCCCGTCGAGCCGCCCACGATCGAACGCCTCCACACCCGCGAACCTCCCGTCCGTCTCGACGCGATAGCCAGGCGTGTACGACATCGCGGTCTGCACCACGCCGATCCGAGCTTGCATTTCCGGAGTCGTGACGTCCTGTCCTTTGAACGTCAACCACAGCTCCTCCTGGTGATCGACGCGGAGCTGCCCGGCCTCCGAGCGCACGTCGAGCACGTAGCGCGACTCGAGCGAGACATGGCGCTCGCCGTCATGGCGGCGGTAGACCTCGTAGACAGGCACGCGACAGGGCGCGCCCCAGTCGAACGCGAACGCGCGCGGCGTGGCGTCGGCCCCCGCGACGGCGGACGAGCGCTGGACGCCGCGCGCCGCGGGCGCGCCGCCGCAGCCTGTCTGGGCTCCGAGCGCGACCGCCATCACCGCAACCTGGGCCGACCTCACGGCGCGCTCCCGCAGCCTTCGGCGCGCGACCAGTCGAGCTCGTAGCGGCGAGCCTCCTCGGTCCGCTCGCGCTCCGTCCCCGGACCGAGCTGAGCGACATGCGTCAGCCGGGCGAAGTGAGGCCGCAAGCCCGCCGGGTCGACGTGGACCTCGAAGGTCGTCTCCTTCCACGCTCCCTCGAGGACCGCCCCCAGATCGGGCACCTCCGAGCCGACCCGATCGGCGGCCGCCTTCACCCGCGCCTCCGTGTCGGCGCGGATGGACTCGCTGGTGGGACGCGCCCGGTAGCGCAGGTGGACCAGGCCGTCGAACTCGCCGAGGTGCTCGAGCACGCCGCGCACGTCCGGACCGCCCATCTCCCCCGTCCACGTCTGGCCGATCGGTAGCGACCAGCCGACCCAGTGGCCGACGAGCAAGTCCCACTCCACCGCGTACTCGCCCTCCAGGTACGCCCTCACCTCTGGCGTACGCATCAGGTCGTGCGCCTGCGATCGCGCGCCGCCCCGCCGAGCGGCGATGACGCGCTCGATGGCCGCATCCACCCCGTCCACCCTCGCGACCTGCCCGTCGCGCGCGACGACCAGCGTCGGGTAGGCGAGCCACTGCTCGGCCATCGCGCCGGCCGCCAGCCGCCGCTCCGCGGGGCGCACCGGCGCGCCGTCGAGCGTCACGATCTCCTGCGAGCGGCGACGCACGGTCACGCCGCCGTTCTCTTCCGGCTGCACGTCGAGCCAGTACGCCAGGCCGATCTCGTGGCCGTTCTTGCGCGTCGTCTCGACGACGGGCACCCGGCACGGCGGGCTCCAGTCGAAGGTGAACGGCGCCGTCGCCGCGGCGGCGCCGGGCGGCGTGGACGCCGCGGGCGGCGCAGCGCCGCCGCACGCCGACAGGCCGGCCCCGCCGATCACACACGAGCTCAGGAACCACACGCGCTTCACGCGCGCAGACAACCACACGCCGCGCGCGCCTGACAAGCGCCGCGACGTCGCGCCGCGAGGGACCGGCCATGTCACCAGCCCCATTCCTCGTAGAACACCTCCTGGAGCAGCCCGTCGGGGCGCCACGTCCACTCGACCACCGAGCGCTGCTCACCCGAGCTGGCGACGAACGTCCGCAGCTCCACCGGCCGGCCGGACGAGTCGAGATCGACCTCCGAGCGGAACTCGTCGTCCTCGACGACGACGGACTGATCACCCCACGTCCACGTGGCGAACGGCATCCCCGTATCGAGCGACGACCAGGACAGGACGCGCCCACCTTCGTCGTAGCTGTACTCGATACCGCCCTCGACTCCATCGTTGATGGTGAGCCGACGGACGAGGCGCTCGCCGCTGTACTCGAAGATCTCGGTCTTCTCCAACCCGTCGTAGGCCGAGACGTATTCGTGCCGGGTGATCCGGCCAAGCTCCTCCAGCTCGAAGTCATGAAAGGCGAAGGGTTCCAGGTTCGTCGTGCCGTAGCTCACCTGCGTGAGGCCCCCGGCCTCGCCGTAGATCGCCACGCTCTCGGAACACAGCTCCGGCGTCCGACAGTCAGGGTTCGTCGGAAGATTATCTCCTTGCCACGCCGGTGAGCGATAGCGGTCAAGCCGACCGTCCGGATGCCACCCGATCGTCGAGACGAACTCGTCCGCGGCGCCACAGTCGGTGATCAACTCGACCGGTCTTCCCGCGTCGTCATACTCGATCGTGATCCGCGTCGCGCCGTTGCCAAAGCTCGAGCCCCAGAAGAACGAGAGACCCAGGAACGGGTTCGCAAACATGGCCGCACAGAAGCGCCGCGATGGGTCGTCCGGGTCATCCGCGCCAGGACCGACCACCGTCGGACAGAACCACCGAACCTGCCAGCGACAGACAAGGTCGTGCTCCAGGTACGGCTGGCCCACGCGTTGCTGTTCGCTGCAACCTGCAGCGAACAGAGTGAGCAGCAGCGCCCCTAAGCGGAGGCACGAGCGCGATCGCGGGCGGCGCTGGTTGACCACTTGACGGACCGCATTGCGGGTGTTCCAGGCGCCGACACGACTTGACATCGACTGCACTTGCCGCGTGGTCCTACTCATACCAACGCAACTCTGCCTCAAGCGCCACCTTCAGTTGACCAAGTGTCATGACGACGCCGCGACCACCTGGCGTCGGAAAGACAGCAGGCCGGACGTTCCGGGCTTCGAGCCGCTCCGAGAGCTCGCCAAGAATGTCGTCCAGTGGAATCTCCGCTGGAACGTACTCGCTCCACTCGCCAACCGCGCATCCCTCAGCGTACTCGCGCCCCGGCCACAGAGGGAACACGGCTTGACCGTCCCCTTCTGCCATCAGTGCCCACCCGTCCTTCCACAAGCCCCACGCAACCTGCTCGTCCACAACTCTCTTCACGAAGTGACTCACTCGCTCCGTCGGTTCGAGACGCAAGACTGCGTCCATTTCGCGTTGAGTTGGCCTTCTCATCGACGCTCCCTATTCTGGTTCTTCCGACTTACGGGTGGCTCGGATAGAGGGATAGACCGCCGCAGTGGAAGAGGACGGCGGTGCGGAAGTTCGGGAAGCTGCGGTAGCCGAACGCTCGCTTCTTGAGCATCTGGATGACGGA
>WYBA01000445.1 GCA_011526095.1 Myxococcales bacterium
GGCGGCGCCGTGCCAGGGCCTCGACGCCCCGCTCGCGGGCGTGTGGGACGCGCCGCGCGCCGCCGCGTTGCGCGCCGCGCTCGCCGCCAGCGCGCGCCCCGACGCCGCGGCCACGACCGCTCGGCTCACCGCGCGGCTCGACGCCTACGCTGCGCGGTGGACGCGGGCGCGCGTCGCCGCGTGCGAGGCGACCGCGGTGCAGCGCGCGCAGTCACCCGCGCTGCTCGATCTGCGGATGGCGTGCCTCGACCGGCGGCTGGCCGAGGCCGGGGCGATGATCGACGCGCTCGCCGGTCCCGACGGCGCCGCGCTGATCGAGCGGGCGATCGACGCCGTCGCGCGGCTGCCGTCGATCGAGGCGTGCGACGACGCCGCCGCGCTGCTGGCGCCGGTGCCGCCGCCCGCGGACGCCGCGGCGCGCACCCAGGTCGCGGCGCTCGGCGCGCGGCTGGCGCGCGCCTCGGCGCTGATCAAGCTGGGCCAGACCGACGCGGCCGGGCCGATCGCCGCCGCCGTCGCCGACGAGGCGCGCGCGCTCGGCCACCCACCGCTGTACGGCGAGGCGCTGCTGGTGCGCGGCGCCACCGAGGACAAGGCGCGCGTCGAGGCGACGCTGCGCGAGGCGCTGACCGCCGCGGCCGACGGCCACGACGACCGGCTCGCGGTGATGGTGTGGGCAGACCTGATCTTCCGCGTCAGCCGCGAGCACGGCCGGCACGCCGACGCACGCGCGTGGGAGCTCGCCGCCGAGGCCGCGCTGCGACGCGCCGGCGACGCGCCCGAGGCCGAGGCGCGGCTGCGCCAGGCGCTGGGCGACGCGCGGTTCGCCGCCGGTGCCTACGCCGAGGCGCGCGCGCAGCTCGAGCGCGCCCTGGAGGTCGCGACCGCGATCGATCCCGAGCACCCGCGGGTCGCGACCGCGCTGCGCCGTCTCGGCGGCGTCGACACCCAGCAGGGCCGGCTCGACGACGCGCGCCGCCGGCTCGAGCAGGTCGTCGCGTTCTGGGAGCGCACGCTCGGCCCCGACCACCACCACGTCGCGGTCGCGTCGAACGATCTCGGCCTCGCGCTGCAGAAGCAGGGCGCGCTGCCCGAGGCGCGCCGCCACCTCGAGCGCGCGCTGGCGATCTGGGAGCGGACGCTCGGGCCCGACCACGTCAGCCTGGGGCACGCGCTCAACAACCTCGCGCTGGTCGCGCTCGCGCAGGGCGAGCACGCCCAGGCGCGCGCGTTCGTCGCGCGCGCGCTGGCGATCTGGGAGCCGGCGCTCGGCCCCGATCACCTGAACGTCATCGCCGCGGTGGTGACGGAGGCCGACGTCGAGCTCGCGGCGGCGCGACCGGACGAGGCGTGCGCGCGCTACGAGCGCGCGCGCGCGGCGCTCGCGCGCACGGTCGGCCTCGATCACCCGTACGCTCCGTACGCGTTCACCGGGCTGGCCGAGTGCCTGCTCGCCCAGGGCCGCGCCGCCGAGGCGCTGCCACACGCCGAGCGCGCGGTCGCGCTGCGCGCCGCGACCGAGGTCGCGGCCGACGAGCGGGCGCGGTCGCAGGCGGCGCTGGACCGGGCGCGAGCGGCGCTCCGCGATCGCTGACGATCTCGCATCCTGTTGATCTTGCTTTGCTCGATAACTGTACATCCGTATAGCCACTGATAGGATGGGCAGCCTCCACCTAACCCCGGAGGCCGCCGATGGAGCCCACTCCCTCCTTAGATCTGTCCCGCTTCCCCGGCCGGGTGATCGCCACCCGCACGGTGCCGCCCCGCCCCGCGACCCACGCGCCGCTGCCGGCGGGGCTCCACCCTGCCCTGCGCGCCGCGCTGGTCCAGCGCGGGATCGACCAGCTCTACAGCCACCAGGCCGAGGCGTTCGAGGCCGCGCGTGCCGGGCGCAACGTCGTCGTCACCACCGGCACCGCCAGCGGCAAGTCGCTGGCGTACCTGCTGCCGGTGATCCAGTCGGTGCTGGAGGACCCGACCGCGCGCACGCTGCTGCTGTTCCCGACCAAGGCGCTGACCCAGGACCAGCTGCGCGGCGTCACCGGCCTGATCGATCACCTCGCGGCGCGGACGGATCACGCGGCGCCGCGCGTCGACGCGGGCGTCTACGACGGCGACACGCCGCCGGCCGAGCGCGCGCGCGTGCGCGACCGCGCCCACCTGGTGCTCACCAACCCGGACATGCTGCACAGCGCGATGCTGCCCAGCCACGGGCGCCGCGGCTTCACCCACCTGTTCCGCCACGTCCGCTACGTCGTGATCGACGAGCTGCACGCCTACCGCGGCGCGTTCGGCGCGCACGTCGCCAACCTGCTGCGCCGGCTGTGGCGGGTGTGCGCGCACCACGGCAGCGCGCCGCAGCTCTTGTGCAGCTCGGCGACGATCGCCAACGCGCGCGAGCACGCCGAGACGCTGTGCCACCGGCCGTTCGAGCTGATCGACCGCGACGGCTCGCCGTCGGCCGGCAAGGTCGTGCACTTCTGGCAGCCGCCGCGCGGCGACACCGAGGCGCGCACGCCGGTGACCGAGGAGCTGGCGACGCTGCTGCCCCACCTCGTCACCGCGCGCCACCGCACGATCGCGTTCTGCAAGAGCCGCAAGGAGACCGAGATCGTGCTCAAGGAGGCGCGCGACCGGCTGCGCGACGTCGCCGGCCACGACGAGGCCTACCTGCTCGCCGGCTACCGCGCCGGCTACACGCCCGAGGAGCGCCGCGGGGTCGAGCGCGCGCTGGTCGACGGGCGGCTGGTCGGCGTCGTCTCGACCAACGCGCTCGAGCTCGGCATCGACATCGGCCAGCTCCAGGTCGTCGTCCAGGCGGGGTTCCCCGGGACACGCGCCAGCTTCTGGCAGCAGCTCGGGCGCGCCGGGCGGCGCGGCGAGGTCGCCCACGCGATCGTCATGCTCGCGGTGTCGCCGACCGACCAGTTCATCGCCGAGCACCCGGACTGGCTCGTCGGGCAGCCGGCGGAGCACGCGGTCGTCGATCGCGACAACCTCGCGATCCAGCTCGCGCACGTCCGCGCCGCCGCCGCCGAGCTGCCGCTGTCGCTCGACGACGCCGCGGCGTTCCCGGACCTCGGCGAGATCATCGGCGTGCTCGCCAGCGCCGGCGAGGTGCGCGACGTGATGGGCGCGTGGCACTGGACCGGCGGGCCGTTCCCCGCCGGCGAGGTCGGCCTGCGCAACGTCCACAACGACCGGTTCAAGATCGTCGACCGCGACACCGGCACGACGATCACCGAGATGAGCCGGCCGCAGGTCTACCGCGAGGCCCACCCGCGCGCGATCTACCTGCACGACGGCGTGCAGTACCAGGTGCTCGCGCTCGACCTCGTCCAGCACGTCGCGACCGTGGCCGAGGTCGAGCAGAACTTCTACACCCAGCCGGACGTGCGCGCGACGATCGACGTGCTGCTGACGCAGGAGGACCGCGCGCTCGGGCGCACGCGCGCGGCGTTCGGCGACGTCCGCGTCGACGACGTCGTCGTCGGGTTCAAGATGCTCGAGTTCCACAACCACCAGAACCTCGGCTACGAGGAGCTGCACGAGCCGCTGCGGCTGCAGCTCGACACCGAGGCGGTGTGGGTGACGGTGCCGCCCGACGTGCTCGCGGTGCTGGGCGCCCAGCGCGACGACGCGCTCGCCGGGATGGTCCACGCGGTGGCGGCGTGCGCGCGGCTGCGCACGATGGCGGAGCGCTCGGACCTCGTCGGCACGAGCTTCCACTTCGTCGAGGACGACACCGGCGCCGCGGCGACGGCGCTGGTGTGCCACGACACCCACCCCGGCGGGCTCGGCTACGCCGCGAAGGCGTTCGAGCAGCTCGACGCGGTGCTCGACGACGCGATCGGGCTGGTCGAGCGCTGCGCGTGCGGCCACGGCTGCCCGGCGTGCGTCGGGCGGTGGGCGCGCGATCCGAAGCTCGTCGGGTGGGCGCTGCGGCGGCTGCGCCACGAGGCCGCGCTGCCCGACACGGCGACGACGCCGCCGCCGCGGGCGGCGCGGGCGGCGGCCGCGCGGATCCCGTGGGACGAGGTCGAGCCGCGGTGGGGCGAGGTCGTCGCCCGGCTGGCGGCGGCCGGCGTCGACGGCGCGGCGCTGCTGGCGCGGCTGGGCCCGGCGGCGCGCCAGGGCGCGCGGCTGGTCGTCGCGGTCGACGGGCCCGGGCTGTTCGCGTGGCTGTCGGCGGAGCCGGCGCGGCGGCGGCTGTGGCGCGCGATCGCCGCGGTGGTCGACGCGCCCGAGGACGCCGACGTCGTGTTCGAGCTGGCGAGCGCCGCGCGCGACCGCGGGCTGCGCACCGCGGTGAAGGTGCAGCGCCGCCACGACGACCTCGTCGCCGATCGACCGGCGAGCGAGGCGGAGGCCAACCGCAAGCTGGCGTCGGGGTACCTGGTCGCCGACGACGGCGCCCGCCCGCGCGAGCCACAGCCATGATCGCCGCGCGCGAGCTCGACGCGCGGCTGGCGCGGCTCGACCCCGCGCAGCGCGCCGCGGTGGTCACCGACGCGCAGGTCGCGATCGTCCGCGCCCAGGTCGGCAGCGGCAAGACGACCGTGCTGGTCCACCGCGCGCTCCACCTCCACGTCGCGCACGGGGTGCCGCTGGCGGACCTGGCGATCCTCACGTTCACGACGCGCGCCGCGGACGAGCTGGTCGCGCGGCTCGAGGCGGCGCTCGGGCGCGACCTCGCCACGACCGAGCGCGCGAGGATCGGCACGTTCCACGCGGTGGCGTCCGGCCTGCTCCGCCGCGCGCTGCCGATCGAGCGCCTCGGCTACCGCCCCGACTTCGGCGTGCTCGACGAGGACGAGCAGGACGCCGTGCTCGCAGCGATCGCCCGGCGCGAGCGGCTGGCCGCCGGGACGCGGCGGAGGTGGCGCGCGCGCCGCGACGGCGCGCGGCCGACCGGCGACGCCGACGTCGCCCGGCTCGACGCGGCGTACGCCGCGCACAAGCGCGCCCACGGCGTGATGGACTTCGACGATCTGCTCGATCACGCCACCGCGCTGCTCGGCGCGGCGGCCGCGCCGCCCCCGCCGCGGTGGCTGCTGATCGACGAGGTGCAGGACTGCGAGCCGCGCGAGCTGGCGCTGGTGCGCGCGCTGCGCGGCCCGGACACCGGGCTGTTCGCGGTGGGCGATCCGCTGCAGTCGATCTACGGCTGGCGCGGCGCCACGCCCGCCGGGCTCGACGCGCTCGCGGCCGAGCCCGGGTGCCAGCCGCTGACCTTGCCGGCGAGCTACCGCAGCACGCGGACGATCCTCGACGGCGCGCGCGCGCTGCTCGGCCACCAGCCGGGCGGCATCGGAGAGCTTCGGCCGGCGCGCCCGACCGGCGCGCGCATCGTCGTGCACCGCCACCACGATCCGCTGGCCGAGGCGGTCTACCTCGCCGCGCGGCTCGGCGCGCTGCGCGAGGCGGGCGTCGCCGCGGCGGACCTCGCGGTGCTGTGCCGGCTGCGCGCGCAGGCGGAGCCGCTCGCCGAGCGGCTGGCGGCGCTGGGCGTGCCGTGCGCGGGCCCCGACGACGACAGCGATGACGATCGCGGCGACGGCGACCGCGCGACGCGCGACGCGGGTGACCGCGTCCGCGTGCTGACCCTGCACGCGGCCAAGGGCCTCGAGTTCCACACCGTGTTCGTCAGCGGCGTCAACCTCGGCGTCGTCCCGCTGCTGGTCGACGGCCAGCCGATCGACGCCGCCGAGGAGCGGCGCCTGCTCTACGTCGGGCTGACGCGGGCGCGCGAGCTGGTCGAGGTCTCCTACCACGCGTGCCCGCACGTGTTCGGCGCGCTCGGCGCGCCGAGCCCGCTGCTCCACGCCCTGCCGCCGGACACCGTGACGTGGGCCGAGGACGCCTCGTCTCCGTCTCCGTCTCCCTCTCCCTCTCCCTCTCCCTCTCCCTCTCCGTCTGCCCCGCTCATCCTGAGCAGGCCCGAGCGCGAGCGAGGGCCGTGTCGAAGGACGTCTCCGTCTCCGTTGCATGGTCCGTTGCCCCACCCCACCGTTCGCCCTGAGCCGGGGGGGGGGGGGGCCCCCCCCCCCCCCCGGGGGAGGGGGCCCCGTACGGGGGCCCCCCCACCGCCCCCCCCCCCCCCCCACCACCCCCCACCCCTGCCGCTGCAGCGGAATAGAGCCACGAGGCAGACGCTAGGAGTCAGGAGCTAGAAGAGAGTAAGGGAAGGAGGTGGAAGAAGAGTCAGGAGAGGCGCAGAGCAGAGAAGAGAAGAGAAGAGCGGAGA
>WYBA01000446.1 GCA_011526095.1 Myxococcales bacterium
CACGCACACCCGCCCCTGGAGCCGACCCGAGACCGTCACCCTCAACCCGGAGGCCGATCACGCAGCAGCCAACACCGACCGACTCGCCGCATGACGATTCACGCGACAACTACCTTGATTCCTGCCGATCTCTTCATGGAGCTCGCGACCCGGTACGAGCGCGAGATCGCCGGCGGCGTCGCGTTCCAGCTCTACGGCGCGCTCGCCGGCGAACCGGCGCTCGGTCCGGTCGCGTTCCCGCACCGGCCCGCGGCGATGCCCGATCCGATGGCGCCGCTCGGCCATCACTGGCTCGACTCGACGCACATCAGCTTCGGCGTCCTCACCGCGGGCGTCTTCACGAGGACGGCGAAGCTCGAGGGCTCCTGGTTCAACGGACGCGAGCCCGACGAGGAGCGCTTCGATCTCGACCTGCGCGCTCCCGACTCGTATGCGACACGCCTGTCGGTCAACCCGAGCCGCGCGTGGAGCCTGCAGGCGTCGTACGCGTTCCTGGACAGCCCGGAGGTCCTGCACCCTGACGTCAGCATCCAGCGGTTCACCGGGTCGGTGACGCACGCGACGTCGATCGGCGAACGCCGCCACTGGACCTCGACGGCGGCGGCCGGCTTCAACATCCCCTCGGAGGGGATCACGACCCACGCGGTCCTCGCCGAGTCCGCGCTCGATCTCGGCCATCTCGGTGTGACGTTCGTCCGTGCCGAGCACCTGATCAAGGCCGGCGAGGACTTCGATCTCCCGGAGTCGATGCACGACGTCGAGCTGCCGATCGCGGCCCTGTCGCTCGGCCACACGCACCCGGTCGCCGAGATCGGCGGCGCCGAGACCGCCCTCGGAATCCGTGGCTCGGTCGCATACGGCCCCGAGGAGCTCGAGGTCCGTTACGGCACCCGGACCCCGGTCGGCGTGATGGCGTACGTGCAAGTCCAACCGACCCTGATCCACTGAGGAACACCATGGCGACGACTCACGCAGGAACCCACTCCGCCGGCCACGCGCGTGATCGCGCCCATGCAGGCGCGCACGCGTCGGCGGTCAACCCCTACCTCATGCTCCTCGTCTCGGTCGCGATCTCGTACGTGGCCATGTACGCGATCATGTTCTCGATGGTCGACCGCTGGGAGAACGTCTACCTCAACCTGAGCCAAGTCTACATGACCGGGCTAATGGCCGGTTCGATGGTCCCGATCATGCTCGCGACGATGCCGGGCATGTTCAAGAACCGCCGGGTGAATGCGGCGCTGTGGGTCGGATCCGCCGCGGTCTTGGCACTCTGCTGGGGCCTCCTGCGCGCCGAGGCTGGCGTCAAGGACCGCCAGTTCCTGCGAGCCATGATCTCGCACCACGCCGCGGCGGTTCAGATGTGCAACGAGTCGTCGCTGTCCGACCCTCGCGTGCTCGATCTGTGTCGAGGGATCATCTCGTCGCAGGAGCGGGAGATCGTCGAGATGAAGGCGCTGCTGGGCGAGGGCGATTGATCACTCGCCGACGAGGACGTCGAATCGGAGTCGGTCGACCTGGCGTCCGTCGACGCGCAGCGTGATCATGACGTGATGCTTGCCGGGTTTCTCGAGCGCGACGGGCGCGAGGAAGGCGAGGTCGGTTTCGAGCGCATGCGTCGACGTGTGCGCGATCGAGTGGTCCTTGAAGTACGCGATCGACAGCGCGGCTTCGAGCGCGCCGTCGTGCCCGGCGTCGTGCGCGGCGCCGCGCAGGTCGGCGAGCGTGACCCGGAGATCGAACGGCTCGCCAGCGCGCGGATTGGTTGCGATCTCGGCACGGAACGTCGACAGCTTGCCCTTGCCACGATGGGTCCAAGCGGGCTCGCGCGCGGGAACGGCGTCGGGAGGCGGCGCCGAGGTCGCGTCGAGCGGCGGCGTAGTCGTGACGGCGGCGTCAGCAGGCGGCGTCGTCACGCCGGCGTCGGACACGCGCGCGATCACCTGGGTCGCGTCGGGCGGTGCTGCCGCTGGAGCGCTCCTGGAGCCGCGGTCACGGAGCAGCAGGAACGCGGCGAGGGCGGCGCCGCCGAGCGCGAGCACGAGGACGATCGCGATCAGGACCCGGCGGCCGCCGCGCACGCCGGCGGCGCGCAGCAGATCGTCGTCGTCGATGCTCTCCGGCGATGGCGCGGGCGGCGGCGCTGGAGCAGGGGCCGGCGGGGCGTGCCGCACCGCCTCGATCGCCTGCGCGAGCTCGTGCATCGACGCGAAGCGCTCGCCGGGCTTCTTGGCGAGGCAGCGCATCACCAGCGCCTCCACCTCGTGCGGGATGCCGCGGTCCGGCGCGATCGTCGACGGTGGCACCGGCATCCGCGACGTGTGCTGGTGCAGCACCGCAAGCGGCGAGTCGGCGTGAAACGGCACCTGGCCGGTCACCAGCTCGTACAGGATCACGCCGAGCGCGTAGATATCGGCGCGCGCGTCGACGTCCTCGCCGAAGGCCTGCTCGGGCGCCATGTAGTTCGGCGTGCCGACGAGGACGCCGGTGCCGGTGAGCTTGGTGTGGTGCGCGGCGAGCTTCGCGATCCCGAAGTCGAGCACCTTGACGACCATGGCGCCGCGGCGGTCGCGAGTCAGGAACAGGTTGGCGGGCTTGAGGTCGCGGTGGATGACCCCGCGGTCGTGCGCTTCGGCGAGGCCGGCCGCAGCCTGGGCCGCGATCTCGAGTCCGGTCGGGATGTCGGTCGGACTCCGCTGGAGCCGTTGATCGAGGTTCTCGCCGTCGAGCCACTCCATCACCAGGAACACCTCGCCGTCGTCGGACCATCCGAAGTCGAGCGTGTCGACGATGTTCGGATGGCCGAGGCCGCTGGTCGACTGGGCCTCGCGCTGCAGCCGCTCGATCGCCTGCGGATCCGAGGCCAGGCTGCGCTGCAGGATCTTCACGGCGACGCGGCGGCGGATGAGGGCGTGCTCGGCCTCGTAGACCTCGCCCATCCCGCCGGCGCCGACCTTGCGGATCAGTCGGTATCGTCCGCCGAGCAACGCATCCGGCGCGACGTCTCCGACCAGCCGGGTGCCGTCGCGCGGACAGAACGTCGCGGCGTCGAATCGGTTCCGGCAGGTCGGGCACGTGGCCACGTCCGACAGCTTACAAGGGGAGGGCCCCTCGCGCAGGCGCACTCGGGTCAGCCCGCGACACGGACGATCCGGGCGACCGACGGGATGTCGTCGACGAGCACGAACAGGAGGTACCAGCCCGGGACCGCGGCCGCGGCGTCGGCCGGCACCGTCGCGACGACCTGCGTTCCGGTCTGCTCGTGATCGAGCACGAGATAGCGGCCGTTTCCGGAGTCCATGAAATGCGTCGTCGCGTTGGTCCCCATCATGACGACCGCCGTGATCGCCTCGTCGGTGTCGAGCGTCAGCGTGACGTCGGCGCCGCGCGCGAGGTCGATGGTGTCGACGGCCGCGATCGCCGGACGCGGCCCGCGCAGCAGGTACGGCGGCGTGAACGCCTCCGTGCGGCTCGCCGCCGGCTCGTTTCCGGGCGCGCCCTCGCCGCCGGTCACGAAGATGCGGCCGTCGGGCACCACGACCGGCATCGCGTGGTACTCGCGGGCCGTGCCGATGTCGGCGAGGCGGCGCCAGGAGTCGCGCGCGGGATCCCAGACGTCGACCAGCGCGACCTGACCCCACTCGTTGACCGGCGTCGGATCCTCCAGGTCCTGCTTGTAGCCGCCGATCACGTAGACGCGTCCGTCGGGGGCGAGGATCGTGCTGGCGCGGGAGCGCACCGGCGCGACCTCGGCGCCGAGCGACCAGGTCTCGCTCGCCGGGTCGTACACCTCGAGCATCCGGCCGACCGACAGATCGAAGGTCCTGTAGCCGATCGCGGCGACCCGTCCGTCGGGGAGGAGCTGGACCTCGTGATCGCTGTGGTCGCCGTTGGGCATCCGGTCGCCTTGCACGAAGTCCATCGTCGAGCGCCAGGCAAGATCGTCGGGAGCGAAGAGCTGCGGCGGCCGGTGCGTCATCAGCACCTCGCCGCTGTAGAGGAGGACGATCGGCGAGACCTCGTTGCCGAGCGCGATGTCGCCGGCCGGCGTCCACGCGCCGCTCACCGGATCGCGCACCTCCGAGGTGTTCGAGCGCTCCGGGTTGTTCTCGGTGCCGCCGCCGATCGCGAGCAGCCGGCCGTCGGCGAGGGTCACCATCGTCGGATACCAGCGCGGGTCGACGAGCTCGGGCTCGAACGCCCAGAAGTCGGTCTCGGGATCGTACGACTTCACCTGCGTCGTGCCCGGACCGTAGACGTCCTGGTCGGCGCCGCCGACGTACAGCACGCGGCCGTCGGGGAGCACGGTGACCGCGTGGCAGCCCTGGATGCGCGGCGACTCTGTCGGACGCGAGAACTCGCCCGTCACGGGATCGTTCGCGATCGGGTCGCGCGTGTCGTGACACATCATGATGCGGCCGTCGGGGAGGAGCACCGCGGAGTTGGTGCCGCCGAACGGCTCGCCGGGGTTGCCGAGGTCCTCCCACTGACCGGCCTCGGTCTCCGGACCGAGCGTGAGATCTGCCTCGGCGCACGCGTCGGCGACGACGACGGCGCGATCGACGTACGCTCGGTCGCGCGCCGACGCGCCGACGACATGCTCACCGATCGCGAGGTCGGTGACCGCGTAGCGGCCCATCGCGTCGGCACGCGTGGCGCGCACGATGCCGGCGTCATCGACGACGGTCACGCGCGCGCCCGCGACCCCGCCGCCGCCCTCGTCGACGATCCGGCCGGCGATCCCGGCGCCCTCGCAGGGCAACGGGTCGACGTCGTCGGAGCCGCCGCAGGCGGCGATGACCACGACCGTGAATCGGAGGATCCTCATCGGAGATGGGTGGCCGCCCGACGGGGCCGCCTTCGTCCGCAGGATCTCGCGAACCGGGCGCGCGGGCGAGCCTTTTCGCAGCCTTCCGGAACGCGCGTCCGTGACGTGCACGGTCACATTAGGTCGCCGAGCGTGCCCGCGACTCGTAGCCGGCGTCGCGCAGCGCGATGATCAGACGGCCGACGGAGGCCTCGGCCACGTCGTGCTTCACGACGACGATGCCGTCGCGCAGCTTGACCTCGATCGCATCGACGCCGTCGAGACTCTTCAATGCCTCGGTGACGTGGCGGATGCAGGAAGGGCAGGTCATGCCCTGGACGTCGAGGACAGTGTCTTGCTGACTGCTCATGTTCGCTCCTCTCGCCAGGACGACGCAGAAGCCGGTCCGGCATTACGCCTGTAATGGTCGGCCGTGCGCGGCGTCCTCAGGGCATGAGTCCCTGCAACCCGAAGACGTCGCTGATCGAGGCGGTCGCGACCGCCGCGTTCGGCGCGCTCCGCGAGCTCCTGGCCGAGCGGCGGCGGTGCCGCCGCGCCCGCACCTGCCGGTGTCAGGAACCCGGCCGCGTGCCGTGTTCAAAGGGCGAGGCGATCGACGAGGCGCGCGCGCGGCCGTAGTCGCCACCCGACTCGGCGTGCTTGCGCCGGCCGTACGCGGTGCGACCCCACGGCTTGAAGATCGACAGCGCGGTGATCGCGAGCAGGACCACGAGACCGCCGGCAGCATGGACGAGCAACTGCACCTTCACCACGCCGGGGTCTGCGCCCGACGAGGTCGCTTGCTCGGCGACCCGGCTCACGGTCGGCATGTGCTTCACGAGCACGATCGTCGCGCCGACGGTCAGGACGAACTTGGTCAAGACCCAGTAGTGGCGGAACAGGCCCCACGACGTGCCGAGCGACTGGATCAGGCCGGTCGCGATCGCGCCGAGCGCGCACGAGACGATCACGTACCAGCCGATCACCTCCATCGACACGAACGCGGCCCGCGCCAGCGCCGGGTTCCCGCTGGCGACCGCGGCGATCGCCAAGGCGAGGTACGCGCCGACGGCGCCGAGCCATCCGACCGACACCGTCACGTGCGTGGTGAGCATGAGCTTGCGGAGGCGCGGCGTCATCGCGGGTAGGGTAGCGCTGATGTCACCGGAAACACTCGGGTCCATGCCAGGGATCGGAGACCCCGCGCAGATTCCCGTCAGGTCGGCCTGCGAGATTCGCGAAGCTGGTCTCATGGTCGCCTCCGAACCCTTGGCCGTTGCCCTGCGAGGACACCTGACGCAGTTGGTGGCCGATCTGGGCTTCAGCACCTTCTTGCCGCAGGCCGCGCTCGACGCGGCGCTCACCGATCTCGAACTCGGCGTGGGCCAGCTCCTGGCCGACGTCGAACGCGCGCAGCGGCGCAACATCCCGTTGCGGGTTGCCGTTCACGATGACGGCTTCCCGTATCTCGCGCGATTCCACGGGCATCTTCACGACGCATTCGTCATGGAGGTGCCGTCCGAGCTGGTGCCGATCCTGCGCCGTCTGGTGCGCATGCCGTCGCCGCAGTGGAGCCAGGAGCTCCTCGACGACATGTGCATCGTCGCGCGGAGCCCGCGGGCCCGTCCCGACGAACGCGCACTGGCACGCCTGGTCATCTTCGAGGGCGTTCGCGTCAACCTGTTCGTCGCCGCCTGGCGCACGGACGGTGGGTTCGAGGGCATCGGCGGATCGCGCCGCGACCTCGACGACATCGCCGACGCCGAGCTCGCGCGTCTCCTCGCCATCCCGCTCGCCGAGGACGCCACCGAGCGGTATCGACCGTTCGCGACCACGGTAGCCTCAGCGCTCGTTCGGTTGCGCGATCACGTCGACGCACTCTGGGCGGCCCAGGCGCTGATCGAAGATCTCCGGAAGGAGTGCGAAGGACGCGCCCGGCTGGAGATGCTCCTGCGGCGAGCGGATCCGGTCGACGCCGTGGTCCTGCGCAACCAGCTCGACCGCTCGCCGCGACAGCAGCCCGTTCCCGTCGCGCGGTTGCCGTTCGAACATCCTCTTCTCCTCGACGGCCACACCGAGCACTCGCTGAACCAGAGGAGCTCGCGCGCGACCCGCACCTTGGACCGCAATCCCGCACGCCTCGTGCGGCGCCCCAAGCCGATCACCTTCATCGACCTCCTCCTCGAGCCGGAGACGTCCCATGCGTAACATCGTCCTCACCTGGGCGCAGGTCGCCCAGCACCTCGCCCGCAATGGCCGCAGCGCGTGCATCACCATCCAGAAGTGGCAGGTCGAGCATCCGCGGGTCGCAGGCATGCGCCGAAGCCTCGGTCTGCCGCTTGGTCAGATGGCCGATTGGCGGATGCCATATCCGGGCTGCCATGGTCTGCACGTTCGCGAGTTCCCGGACCACTACTCGGTCCACATCGATCGCGTGAACCCACACTGCGATCTGCCGGGTCACGTCGCTGCGGATGCGCCCGCAGTCGGAGGCGGTGCCGCGCTCGGTGCGCTCGTTGGCCTCGTCCTCGGCGAGAGCGCCGGCGCGATGCTCGTTGGGGCGTTGATCGGGGGTGCGCTCGGCGCTTCGGCCACGGCGACGAAGGAGAAGGCGGCGTGCGCAGCGCCGCGCCGGCCGCGTCGCGCCTGAACCGGAGCGTAGACGCGTTCACCCGGCGGTGGTGAACGGATGAGAGCTGCAGATCCCCGGCGCGACCACGGCCTTGTCGAGCCGTCTCGGGCAATGGTACAGCGAGGCACCCGACGTCGAGCGGGTACCCTTGTCCAGGCCGTGACGTGCCGCCCACGCCCCTTGAGCGCTACCGAAGCTGGCTCCTGAAACGCTCCGACGTCGGTTGCGTGTTCGCGCGGTTCATGGCGGCCAACCCCGCTCGCTTCGGCCAGGTCGCCGAGACGATCGTTGGTGCCGGCGCGACCGCGATGGCGATCGACATCGCGCAGAGGATCGATCGCCTGGTCGCGGACCCAGCGGTCGCTGCCGCGACCTTGCTGTTCCCGGAGGAGACCACGCTGGAGGATCTGGTCAACGTGGCCCTAGCCCTCGACGGTCAGCCGGGGTGGCACGTGACCCGGACCACCCTCGCGGGAACGAGCATCGGCGATGCGGTAGCCTTCGGGATGGTGCGCGACATCCCGTTCCAGGGCGCGCCTTGCCCCTCGGAGGCGCTCGTTCTCGGACCGTTCAACGAGTTCCCCGAAACCCGCCGAGCACCCGTCACAGTGCTCGAGATCTTCGTAGGAGTCCCGCCGGCGCAGACGCCGTCCGGAGCACCGAGGACCAAGGCGAATCTGGCCGACGTCGATGTCGCTCCCGTCGCCACCGGCGTATTCCAGAGCATGTGGCGCAACTCCGTGACCGGCCGGCGACGCTCGCTCAACGGCGTTGAAGACGGTCGAGCGAAGGCCAAGGTCGCGTTCGTCGTGCCGATGACGCTCGCGACTTCCTTGGGATGTGCGCCATGAAGCGGGTGCTCGTCGTCAGCCACGCCGACGCCGACGGACACGTCATCGCCGAGCAGGTCCGACGGAACCTCGAGGCTGTGCCGAGCTTCCGCGTGACCACGGTCGTCGATCCGGTTCGGACGAAGGACCACAGGACGTGGACCAAGCTCGACGCGATCACCGAGATCGAGGTGAGCGAGATCGTGTTCTTCGTCGATCTCATGTTCGCGCCGTCGGACTTCGCCACCGAGGCCGACGCTCTCGTCCAGTTCGTCAGCGCGAGGCCGACGAAGCAGTTCTTCCTGCTCGACCATCACCCGCTGCCGCTGCGCCTCCTGTCCCGGGCGAGGAATCTGCGACCGGTGTACCGACCTGACGTCGTCGACTGCACGCTGGGCCCCCCGACGTGGATGATGATCATCGCCGCGCTGCTGGAGAAGCAGGAGACGCGCGCGCGCAAGATCAAGAAGCCCGTGCACGACGTGCTCGCCAAGGGGATGCAGCGGGCCGCCGCGCCGGGCGGACCGCTCGTCGGGGAGAAGCTCATGGCGCTGCTCCACTTCGATCGCTGGGCGGAGATCGAGGAGCTCGGGCGCGACGACGCCGCCAAGCATCCTCTCCCTCGGGGGCGGCGCCCATCGGACGCGCCGATCTCCAAGGTACTCGCGAAACTGGATCAGCTCGCGAGCGATTTGATACTGTCCCTCAAGAATCCGACGCGGGGACCGGGGAAGAGCCAGCCCCCAGCGAGGAGTCCTATGTCCTACGATCTCGAAGTCGCAGAGCAGGGCATTCGTGCGCCTGCCATCACACCTGCTGGGCCCCGGGATCTCGAGGCGATCGTGATGCTCCTCGAGCTCGGCGCGATCTACCTGACCCAGGGACCCGACTCCACGTTCACGACCGAGGAGCTGCTCGCCGAGGCGCGCCGTATCGGCGGCGACGAGATCGTGCTCGACGAGAAGGACGTGCGGATCGTTCTCGGGAAGGCGGGATTCCTGAGGAAGGAAAGCGGGCGGCTCCGGCTGAAGTAGACGATCTGGTCGGCCTGCGTCTGCTCCGCGGAGGGGTCATCGTCGGCACCGCGGACTGCGAGGATGTCCGGTCGTCGTCGGTTGCCGTCAGCGTGATCGCGTGGACGTCTTGGTGTGAGGGATCCGAGGTGCCGATCCCTGCGATCGATTGGAAGTTGCCGGCCGGGAGCAGGGCTGCGACCCTGGAATCCGTCAGACGCTACCTGTAGTGTCGGCCGGTTCGATGCTCGACGAGACCGACAAGCTGCTCCGAGATCCGGGTGCCGAGCTGGTGTTCGGTCTCGTCGCACCGGTCGGCGCCGACCTGCAGCGACTCGAGACCGATCTGATCGATCTGCTCGGGCTCTACGGGTACACCCCGAACCCGATCCGCCTGAGCGCGCTTCTTCAGAAGGTGCAGGGGCTCGGTGTCGTGCTGAAGGATGCCCCGGAGCTCGACCGGGTAAACAGCTACATGGATGCCGGCAACGCGATGCGCGAGCGATCGCAGGCGGAGGAGATCCTGGCGCTCTGGGCGATCGCGCAGATCAAGAAGATGCGCCAGCCCGAAGACTCGCCTCTCCGCCGCACCGCCCACATCCTCCGGTCGATCAAGCACCCCGACGAGGCGCGGGCGCTCCGCGCCGTGTATGGCGCCGGCTTCTATCTGATCGGTCTCTCGGCGTCGACCGCGCAGAAGGTGAAGTACCTGAAGCAGAAGGGGCTCACCGATGCCGAGGCGCACGAGCTCATCGATCGCGATGCCGGCGAGGAGAACGACTTCGGGCAGAAGACGCGCGAAGCGTTCGAGCTGGCGGACGTCTTCATCCGGCAGGAGTCCGAGCACAAGAAGACGACGGTGCAGCTCGAGCGATTCCTGCGACTCGTCTTCGGAGCGGTCGACGAGACACCGACCGCCGACGAGCACGCGATGTTCCTCGCCTACGCGTCGTCGCTCCGATCAGCGGATCTGGCGCGGCAGGTCGGCGCGGTCGTCTGGAAGGATCACGTCGGCGTCGTCGGCACCGGATGCAACGATGTCCCCGCGGCAGGGGGCGGCCTCTACTGGCCGGGACCGACCGACCAGCGCGACCATGCGCTCGGGCACGACGCGAACGATCGCCACAAGCGTGCGATCGCCGACGAGGTGGCACGTCGAGTCGTCGAGGCGCTCGGGCTTCCGCCCGACAAGTTGCCGACGATCCGGAAGGCATGCGAGGAGACGCGGCTCCTCGACATCACCGAGTTCGGGCGGGCCGTGCACGCCGAGATGGATGCCCTGTTCAGTTGCGCGCGCGGCGGGATCGACACGATCGGGACGACGCTGTTCTCGACGACGTTCCCATGTCACAACTGCGCGAAGCACATCGTCACCGCGGGCGTGAAGCGGGTCGTGTACATCGAGCCCTACGAGAAGAGCCAGGCGCTCGATCTCCACGACGACGCGATCACTGTCGAGGATCACGGCGACGCGGCGATGCGAGCGGAGTGCGATGACGATCGCGATCGACTACCCCGGAAGGTCGTGTTCGAGCCCTTTACCGGCGTGGGACCTCGACGGTTCTTCGATCTGTTCTCGATGAAGCTGAGCAACGGTTACCCGCTGAAGAGAAAGCAGAAGCCGGACGGCACGAAGGCGAAATGGAAGATCAGCGGCGACGCGATCGTGCGTGTGCCGATGTCGCCGACCTCGTACCTGGAACGTGAAGCCCAGCTCGCGCAGCTCGTGACGACGCTGCTGGAGGAGACCCGATGAAGATCAAGATCCGGATCGACGACCCCGAGACGCGCGCGGTGTGGGAGACCGCGCAGAAGGCGAAGGCCGAGGTCGAGCGCTGGCCGGCGTGGAAGCGCGGCGAGGAGGCACCGCGGGTTTCCTCGGAGACCCCGGCGCCGCCCGCACCGGCCACTCCGAGGCCCGAGGGCTGATCGCGAAAAGCCGCGACAAGTCCAATACATAGTTCGCGACCCGCTGGTCCCTGCACGAGCAGTGTCAGGACCGTCTGGCATGCTTTGCCGTTGGTGACGTCCATGACGACGTGACCACGAGCAGAACATGCCCCGCCGCGCGACCAGCACCTCGCCCGCCAGCGCTCCGACGAGCGCGACGGGGATCGTGCCGCTCGACCTGCTCGACGCGGTCGTGATCGAGGAGGTGTCGGACGCGCTGTGGAAGCGCGTGTTCGACGTGATCGGATACCCGCCGACGTTGAACGCGCGGAACCTCTCCGCGAAGGCGCTCGTCGATCACATCGCCAAGGACGGCGCCTCCGACGAGCTGGTCGAGGTACTTCGCGTCATCCACGAGCTCGGCACCGACGACGGGGTCGACGCGATGAAGGCCGTGGCGGACGCCCACAACACCGACCTCGGCGCGATCACCGCGCGGGCGCCGAGGGACGCCGCCGTGGAGCTGTGGCTCGCGCAGCGAGAGAAGCCGGCGCTCCGGGACCTGTTCACGCGCGTGCAGATGCAGGCGGAGTCGCGCCGCAGTCCGCGATCGTTCCGCGAGTTCCGCGGCAAGCGCGCGCAGAAGCTCGCCGCGTGGGCGACCATCCACCCGCGGCTCGTGACCACCGTCCGCGCCTGGTGCACGGCGCAGCACTTCGGCGATCACGTCGACGTGCGCGGCTACATCGAGAACGGCAACGCGCAGATCCAGATCATCCACGGGCACCGTCTGCAGAAGCCGGTCGTGGTCAAGGACGGCGGCCACGGGCGGCGCACGCTCGAGCTCCGGCCGGCGCACTGCGACATCCTCCGCTACGACTGGAAGGGCAGCTGGCTGCGCCTCTCCCCGAAGAGCACCGGCGGCGGCATCGTCGAGACCTACCGCCGCCTGCTCGGCGAGGTCTTCTTCGACGACGACGAGTTCTTCACCGAGGCCGACTACTCGCTGCGTCCGCTGCAGGAGCACGGCCAGGTGATCCTCGACGGCGCGCCCTCGATCGCGCGCGCGCGGGTCACTGACCTCGTGTGGGATCGCGGCGGCGAGATCATCCGCATCCGCTCGTCGGACTGTCTCGCCTCGGTGGCGCGGATGGGCATCCCGCCGACCGAGGGGGACTTCATCGAGGCCCGCATCGCCGTCGTGCTGCCTGGGCGCCGCGAGGTGCGCCGTTCGGTGCATGTCAAGGTGCCGAACAAGGTCGACTACCCGCGCGACGAGATCCACGCCGTCGCGATCGACGACTTCCTCGCCGCCACCGGCATCCGCACGGTCGATACCCGTCGCCGGAATCTCGATCTCTGGGACCTCTACCCCTGGGAGCATGGCGAGCGCGTGTGGCGCGCGGCGTACCCCGACGACGTCGACCGGCTGGCACAGCCTCAGGTGCTGCGACCGGTGGAGCTCGCGGCGGTCGCGCATCCCGATCGCCCGCGGCACGGCCGCGTTCTCCGGGCCGAGGAGGGCTTCGGCATCTCGCTCGACGAGGACGTGCCCCCGCGCGTCCTCACCAGCACGGACGTCAGCGGCCTCGTGCTCGACGGAGGCGCGCTCCTCGCGAGCTGGCGCGCCGCGCTCGGCCTCGATGGGGACACCCACGATCTCGGCGACGGCGTGCACGTCCTCGGCGAACGCGGCTTCGACTCGGTGCAGTGCGCCGTCGTCGCGCTCCTCCGGCAGCCGACCTTCGACGCGGCGAACCTGGGCAAGCGGATTCGCAGCGCGGTCACGCCCGGCGCCGTGGTCACGCTCCTCGCGCCGCCGGGGCGCGCCAGCGACACCGGCTTCCCGACCGTCGCGCTCGACGGGCTCGTGCTCGAGGAGCGGGCGTTCTGGCGACGCTTCATGATCGCCGCGGCGGTGGGGACACGTGTGCCGGCGATCTGGCGCGCGCCGGACGCCCGCCTGATCGTCGACAAGGGTCGCATGAGCATCTGGCTCGACGGCATCCCGATCGACGTGGCATCCGACTCCGCCGCGTACCGCTTCATCGCGGCGCTCGCCGACGCGCACGGCAACCCGGTCACGAACGAGACGCTCGACGGGCTGCTCTCGGCGAACCGCGAGGAAGGGTTCGCCCGCAAGGTGAAGCTGACCGCGAAGAAGGCGATCGAGGCCAGCCTCGCGAAGGCGGGGCATCCCGTCGACGGCGACAGCGTCCTCGTCACCGTGCGCGGACAGGGATACCGGTTGGGCGTCTCGTCCCACGTCGGCTGATTGTCCGTCCCGTGTCCGTTGGCGGCGGTCGCGGCCGGGACAACGCGCGGACAGGAACCGACCCTCGCGTGCCGCAGGCTGGTCTTCGAAAGGAGACCACGCCAATGCCCAAGACCCACATCAACGTGTTCATCGACCGGAAGAAGTTCGAGCTCGCCGACCCGGTGCAGACCGGCCGGTCGCTCAAGGAGCTCGCCGGCATCCCGCTCAACGACGTGCTGTTCCTCGACCAGCCGGGGGACGACCTCGTCGTCGCGAACGACAGCCAGATCACGCTCGAGAACGGCGCGCACCTGCACAGCCAGCCGGCGGCGGACTACGGCGACGAGCAGCGGTACCGCGAGGTCGTCGAGCTGCCGCAGCCCGACGGCTGGACGTACGTCGTCTACCGCGACTTCCGGCTGCCCGGCGCCTACCGCCCGGACCGCGTCGATCTGCTCGTGAAGCTGCCCCCGACGTTCCCCGACGCGGCGCCCGACATGTTCTGGCTGTCGCCGCACGTCGCGCTGGCGGCGAGCGGCGCGTCGCCCCGCGGCACGACGACGGAGACGGTGCTCGGCCAGCCGTGGCAGCGCTTCTCGTGGCACCTCGCGCCCGGCGCGTGGCGCGCCGGGATCAGCGAGCTCCGCGACTTCCTGCGCTGCGTGATCGGCCGCCTCGAACGGCGGGACTGAGGAGGACCCCATGAAGATCCGCATCGAAGAAGCCGTCTGGCGCGAGCTGACCGAGTACCTGCTCGCGCGCGACGACGTCGAGACGGCGGCGATCCTCCTCGGCGAGGTCGTCGACGCCGACGGCTGTGTGCTCGCCGTGCGCCGCTGGTCGCCCGTGCCCGACGATGGCTACCTGATCCGTCGCGTCGACCAGATCCGGATCGATCCGGTCGCGATCAACCGGCTGGTGCGGCCGGCGCGCGATCGCGGGCTCGCCGTCTTCACCATCCACTCGCACCCGATGGCGCTCGACGCGTGGTTCTCGCACGCCGACGACCTCGGGGACGCGCGCTTGCTGCCCAGCTTCGCCCGGCAGGTGCCCGGCGTGCCGCACGGCTCGCTCGTGCTCGCCCGCTCGGAGGCGCTGGTCGCGCGGGCGTTCGTCGGCGGGGCGGTCGTCCCGGCGACCGTGAGCATCGTAGGCCGCACGATCGCAACCGCGACGGCGTCGCCGGCGGCACCGGTCGATGATCGCTTCGCGCGTCAGGTCCTCGCCCTCGGCGACGACGGGCAGCGCGCCCTCCAGCAGCTTCGCGTCGGCGTCGTCGGGCTCGGCGGGGTCGGCTCGATCGTCGCGGCGCAGCTCGGCCACCTCGGCGTCGGCGCGCTGACCCTCGTCGACGGCGACGTCGTCGAGGCAACGAACGTGTCGCGGATCCTGGGCGTGCGGGCAGGGGACGTGGGGCGGACCGCGAAGACCGAGGTGGCGCGGCGCTACCTCGCCGAGGCCGGGTTGCCGATCGAGGTCCGTGCCGTAGCTCGCTACCTCGAGCGGCGCGAGGACGTGCGCTTGCTCGCCGACTGCGACGCGATCCTGATCTGCGTCGACCGCCACACGCCGCGCGCGTTGTTGAACCGTCTCGCGTACGAGGCGCTGATCACGGTGATCGACATGGGCTCGGGCTTCCGGGTCGACGGCGACGGGCGGATCGTCGGTGCCGCCGGCCGCGTCGTGGTCGTCGGGCCGGGGCGTCCTTGCCTCGGCTGCTGGGGACATCTCGATCCCGATGCGCTCCGCCGCGAGGCGCTGCCCGCCGCGGAGCGAGCGGCGCTGGCCGCCGAGGGCTACATCCACGGCGCCGAGGTCCCGCAGCCCAGCGTCATCCCGTTCAACACGATGGTCGCCGGCGCGGCGGTCATCGAGCTGCTCCGCCTCGTGACCCGGTTCGCCGGCGCCGACGATCCGCCGCAGCGGCTGGCGTTCCAGTTCACGGACGGCACGGTGCGCCGGAACAGCCTCGCCGAGGTCCCGGCGTGCGCGACCTGCGGTCGACGGCGCGCGGCGTGACGAGGGTTCTGCGGGCGCGTTCTTGCCGATGGTGAGCGCGGCGCGGTGTACTCGGCAGGTTCGTCGCAGTGGGATCGGCGATAGACCACGTCCATCTCGCCGGCATCGAAGCTCTCGCGACAGCAGGCTACGCGGAGACCAGCGCCACCGTGATCCAGGTCAGGCCGACGACGAGGCTGATCGCGCTGATGGCGCCGAGGAGTGCGAGAAGCCGCTGGGCGATGGAGCCGCCGTACTCGAACGCATTCACGCCGACGCCCCGCGCCAGGTACGGCACCGGGTTGAGCCAGCCTGCGATCGCGATCAGGATCGCGGGGAGTGCCGCAACGTCGAGTCGGAGGCGCTCGAGTCCATACCCTACGGCGACCTGGACAAGACCCAGCACGATCCAGTCGACGTGCGCGGCCACGAGATCACGTGCGCCGTTCCGCCGGCCCGCGAGATGGAGGCGGTAGAGAAGCCAGACTCCGAACCACGCCGAGAATGTGATCTGGACGAGCGCGTTCGAGACCAGCAGCCGCGCGGGGTCGATCACGGAGCGGACCTCCGGGTGAACGGCCAGGCGACCTGACCGACGTATGTGGTGGGCAGGTCTGGCTCGTCGTCCATGCCGACGTCCGGCGGCGCGTCACCACGCCATGGCAACGCCGTGCCAAAGAGCTGGTCCCAGATCGAGAAGACGGCGGCGTAGTTGCCCTGGACGTCCTGCCAGCGACGCTGGTGGTGCCAGCGATGGAGCTCGGCAACCGAGAAGAGACGACGGAACGGCCCGAGTCTGTAGTCGATGTTCGCGTGCTGGAGAAGGAGATGGAGCGTGACGATCGCGATCGCGGTTCCATATGCGGCGGATGGAGCGCCGACCACGAACAGGACGAGCAACCCTGGCGTGCCTTCGACGAGCTCGTGCACGAGGTGGCGCCGCTGACCGTTCGCCCAGTAGACGCGGCGCGACGAATGATGGATCGCGTGGAGGCGCCAGAGCCAGCCGAGGCCATGGCTCGCGCGATGGATGGCGTAGAGGCCGAGGTCGACCACGGCCAGCGCGAGCAGCGCCTCGGCCCAGAACGGCCAGGCGTCGGGCCAGATGCCGACGCCCGCCCACGCGGGCCGAACCGATGCGAACGCCACGATGGACAGCTGGCTCACCACGACGTTGCCGATCAGGTGCAGGATGTCGGTGCGCAGGTCGCCGGCGTCGAGGTTCCACGCCGCCGCGTAGGGTTGTAGACGCTCGAGCATGGCAACCATGGCCGCGGCGAGCACGAGGATCACCGGCGTGAGGGGCCAGTAGCTCGCTCCGGCGCCCCGGCCGACGACGAGCACGGCTGCGCCGCCGACGACGATGGCAGGGTAGGTCGCGTAACGAACGAGGGCGCGGCTGTTCACGCGATCGAGGATGCCCGCTGCCCCGGTGGTCCCGCTTGAACGTTCCGGCCGCCTTGGTCGTGGCCTCGATGGGGTAGGCTCGCGCCAGCGATGGCCACTAACAACTATGAGACGAAGTTCGCCGGGTTCCTCCGGATGTGCGACGAGGCGAAGAACGGCAACCTCGACGTCGTGATGATCCATCACCCGCAGGTGCTCGGGGACACCTACGCGGAGATGGTCGAGAGCTTGAACCGGCTCGCTGACGCGAATCTGTCGCTCACGATCATCCCCCGGGCGGAGCGCGACAAGTAGGATCTCGTGTCAGTTCGAAAGGCGGCGCAGCCGAGGGTCCCCGCGTGGGGTGGCCGGCTCTTCCTAGACGCCGGCACGATCCTGTTCGTCGGGCCGGGCGGCGCCGCGGAGCCCCATGCCCACCACGCGGTGCAGCTGGTCTGGGCGCTCGATGGTGATGTCACGGTGACGTTCGACGCGCCGTTGCGACGCCGGGCGGCGCTGGTTCCGGCTGACCTGCCACATGCGCTGGATTCGACGGGCCGGCGGGTAGCCATCATGTATGTCGAGCCGCACGGCGCCCTCGGCCGCGCCCTCGATCGCCGCGCGCGCTCCAACCTCGGCGCGGAAGTCGTCGGAAGTCTCGAGCAGATCTCGTTTCCGGCGATCGAGCTCAGCGTGCCGGAGGCGGCCGCGTGGTGCGAACACGTGCTTGCGGCGCTCGGTGCGACAGAGCAGACGACACCCTTGTCGTCGGTCTCGCGCCGTGCCATCGCGTACATCGAGGCGGCGATCGACGGCATGCCGCAGCTGGCCGAGGCCGCGCGTCGCGTCGGGATGTCCCCGTCGCGGCTCACGCACGTGTTCTCGCGCGAGGTGGGCATCCCGTTCCGGCGTTTCGTCTTGTGGACGCGAATCAAGCGAGCGGTCGCGGCGACACAAGCCGGCGATGACCTCACCCAGGCCGCGGTCGCGGCGGGCTTCGCCGACTCGGCCCACCTGAGCCGCACGTTCCGCGCGATGTTCGGACTCAGCCCGTCGCTGGTGCTGCCGCTGGCGGAGCTCATCGGGAGTCTATGGACGGACCCGCACGACGCGCAATGATGCGGCTCGTAGCAGCCGCTTCATTCAAGCCTCGACCGTGCGCGCGGTGCAGCATGGCAGCATGACCATCGCATCGGTCCGGAACTGCACAGCCGCGGTGCTCGTGATTCTCGGCGGCCTCGGCGCGCACGGCACCTCGTACGCGGGGCCGGACGACGAAGCCGATACCGCGCCCGGGCTCGGGCTCGATTCGGAGACGGTGCACCAGATCTACGGCGCGGCGATCCTCGCCACGTCGACCGCATTGCTCGTCGAGGACGCGGATGGCTTCACGCTATCCGAGCTCCGGTACGCACCGCCGGGGCTCACGATGGTGACCGGCGGACTCCTGATGATCGACCCGCTGCTCCACGGCTCCGCGGCACCATCGAGCTACGGGGCCGAAACGCGGCAGCACTTGCTGCTCGGTGGGGCCTTGCTCGCCGCCGGCTCGGTCGACCTCGCGCACGAAGCCGAGTGGCTCGATCACTGGTCGTGGGGGCTCGTGCTGCCGGCAGGGCTCCTCGCGGGGAGCGCGAGCTTCCTCTTCCATTCGCAGCACGGCGACCCCGCTCAGCATGATCTCCTCACGGTGCAGCACCGGTTGCTCGGTGCAACCCTGGCGGTCGCAGCTGTGACGAAGGGCCTCGCGGCGGTTCCGGCGGAGGATGGCGACGAGCCGCGATGGCCAGAGATGCAGACCGCGTGGATCGTGGCTGCTGGGCTCGCCGGCATCCAGTTGCTCCTCTACTCGGAGGGCACCGCATCCGACAAGGGAGGCCACGAAGGGCACGCGATCGAGGTCGGCTTCACCGGGCGTGGGCTGGCCGTCACCGGCGCGTTCTGACACGACGACGGTCGGCCGGTGCGCGTGCCGGTGACGTGACGTTCGGTGACGTGGAGCCATATTCCGATCGCGAAGAGGGCAGCGGCGGCGGGCTCCAGGGGCGTCCGCCCGATCGCCGATCGCGAACGCAAGCGCGGCGCTGACGAAGGGCGCGACGGCGAACAGTGGGCCCGTGCGGCCGGCGCCGATGCGGCGTTGGGCGAGGAGGTAGAGACGAACCCGGTCGCATGGACCTGGACGCGGCTGCAGGATCACGGGCTTCGCAGATCATCACAAAGTCCCTTGAATCTGGAGTGAGGTCCAGGTTCATGGTTGGTTCATGAACCCCGCTGTCACCACACCGCTCAAGATTGGCGACGTCGCTCGCCTCGCCGAGCTGTCGGTCGACGCGGTCCGGTTCTACGAGCGCGAGGGGCTGCTCGGCCGGGTCCGCCGCACACCGGCCGGGCAACGCCAGTACGACGGCGAGGCGGTGCGCCGGCTCGCGTTCGTCCGCCGCGCGGCCGGGCTCGGCTTCTCGCTCGCCGAGGTAAAGGCGCTGCTCACCTTGCGCGTCTCGGCGCGAACGCCGTGCGACCGGGTCCGCGAGCGAGCCCTCGGCAAGGTCGCCGACATCGACCAGCGCATCGCGGAGCTCCAGGCGATGCGCGACGCGCTGGAGCGACTCGCAAAGAACTGCTCCGACGACCATCCGACCGGCAGCTGTCCGTTCCTCGACGAGCTCGCACGCCCCCTCGATGCACCGGGCGCGGCGGTCCAGGCCCGCTGTGACTGAAAGGCGTACCGCAATGAAGATCCAGCTCCTCTACTTCGACGGCTGTCCGAATCTCGCGCCTGCCCGCGACGCGCTCCGCGACGCGCTCGCCGCCGAGAAGCTCGACGTTCGCGTTGACGAGATTGACGTCGAGGCGCCCGACGCCCCCGAATGGGCGCGTGGCTGGGGATCGCCGACGATCCTCGTCGACGGCAAGGACCTGACCGGGGCGACCCGCTCGACCGGCGCGGCCTGCCGGATCTACAAGGGTGGTGGGCCGTCGGTCGCCGAGATCCGCGCCCACCTAGCCGAAGCGCGAGGCGCCCCGCCGGCGTCGCGCGGTCGTGTCGCGTTGCCGATGCTCGGGGCGATGACCGCCGCGCTCGCGGCCTCGGCCTGCTGTGTGGTGCCTGCGGTCCTTGCGCTCGTCGGGCTCTCGGGTGCCGGCTTCGGCGCCGCCCTTGCGCCGTACCGCATCTACTTCCTGCTCGCCACCGGGGTCGCGCTCGGCGCGGGCTTCTGGCTGGTGTATCGGAGGGAAAAGGACGCGTGCGGCTGCGAGGTGCCTCGGACACGACGCATGGCGCGCGTCGCGCTGTGGATCACGGCAGCGATCGCCGTGGCGCTGGCCGCCTATCCCCTCCTCGGCGACGGAACGGCGAAGGCCGGTTCGGAGGAGGCGGCCGCAACGGCGACGCTGCGGCTGAAGGTGACCGGCATGGACTGTCCGGAGTGCACCAGCACGATCGCCAACCGCATCAAGAAGGTTCCCGGCGTGGTGTCCGCGTCGGTCGACTTCGAGAGCGGCATCGCCGTCGTTCGGTACGACGGGCGCGACGGGATGGAGGCGGCCGCGATCGCCGCCGTGGAGGACGCGGGCTTCACCGCGACGGCGGCGCCATGAGCTGCTGCGATCGCGACGGCGCGACGAAGGACCTCGTGCGCAGCCGCGCTGCCTGGCTCCTCTGGTGCGCCCCTGTCGTGCTGGTCCTGGTCGGCGCTCTTTTTCCGAGTGTCCGCGCCGCTCTCTGGATCCCGGCGTTGAGTGTCATGGGTGCCGCGTGCCTCTACAACGCGCGCCGCTGCGGCCGCCTCCACTGCCACATCACCGGCCCGCTCTTCCTCGGCGGGGCGGTCGCGACCGCGGTCGACGCCGCCGGCATCATCACCATCGGGTGGGCCTGGATCCTGATCGCGCTCGTCGCGGGCACGGCGCTCGGCTACGGGTTCGAACGCGTTCGCGGGCCCTATGTTGCTACGTAAGGAGACCTCCATGCTTCGCACCCTTCGGTCGATCGCGCTCGCGCTCGCGCTCGCTCTCGGCATTCTCACCGCCTGTCCGTGCCAGTGTGGTAGCGGCGGAGCGGCATCTGCGAACCCCGGCGAGTCGGAGCCGGCGCCGAAAGCACGGACGGCCACCTTCGCGGTCAAGCAGGTCTCCTGCCACGGCTGCGCTGAGAAGATCACGAAGCAGTTGGCGACGATCGCTGGCGTCGACCAGGTCGCCGTCGACTTGAAGGCCGCCCGCGTCAAGGTGGCCTTCGATGCGGGCAAGACGGACGCGGAGACGATCCGGACGGCGATCGAGAAGCTCGGCTTCCCGGCGCGTCTCGTCGAGGAGACTCCCGCGCACTGATCCCATCACCCCATGAGGCCACCATGCGAAATGATCTCGTGATCCTGGGCTCAGGCTCGACTGCGTTCGCCGCGGCGCTGCGTGCCCGCGAGCTCGGCAAGTCCGCCGTGATGACCGAGTCGAGGGTCGTCGGCGGGACGTGCGTCAACCGCGGGTGTCTACCCTCGAAGAACCTGATCGAGGCAGCGAAGCTGGTGCACGACGCGCGGCAACCACGCTATCCAGGGTTGTCCCCAGCGACGATCGAGGTCGACTTCGCCGCGCTCGTCGCGCAGAAGGACGACCTCGTCGCCGAGTATCGCCGCACCCGATACGAGGCCCTGCTCGGCGAAGGGATCTCCGTCGAGCGCGGCCGCGCCCGGTTTCTCGACGCCCACACCATCGAGGTCGACGGCAAACGGCTGACGGGCGAGGCGATCCTGATCGCGACGGGTGCCCGTCCGGTCGTTCCAGCGATCGCTGGACTCGACCGGGTCGAGTACCTGACGAGCGATCTGCTGTCGAGTGGAGAGGTCGAGGAGCTGCGCGAGTTGCCTCGCACGTTGCTGGTCGTCGGCGCCGGGTACATCGCGCTCGAGCTCGGGCAGATGTTCGCGCGTCTCGGCGTCGAGGTGACGCTCCTCGAGCGTGGCGACGAGTTGCTCGCCCACGGTTACGAGCCCGAGGTTGGTCCTGCGTTGCGACGCCTCCTAGCGGCCGAGGGCGTTCGGGTGCTGACGAGGGCGATCGTTCGAAGCGTCGCGACCCGTGGTCCGCAGACCGTCGCGATGGTCGAGGTCGCCGGCGAGGTGACCGAGTTGAACGCAGAGCGGCTGCTGGTCGCGACCGGCCGACGTCCCAACACTGACGATATCGCCGTTGAGCGCGCGGGCGTCACGCTCGATGAGCGCGGCGCGGTCGTGGTCGACGAGTATCTCCGTACCAGCGTCCCGCACATCTACGCCGCCGGGGACGTCATCGGCGCCGGCCTGGGGAGTCAGATGGCAACGCCCGTCGGAAGCCACGACGGTGCGATTGTCGCGATGAACGCTCTGACCGACGCCGGGCAGCGCGTAGACCATCGCGTCATCCCGCGCGTCATCTTCACCGACCCTGCGGTCGCGACCGTGGGCAGGACGGAGCGCGTGGCGGTTGCCGACGGTCACCGCTGCTGGTGCCGAGCGGTGTCACTCTCCTTGGTTCCGCGTGCAGGGGCGACTCGGAGCCCGGACGGATTCGTCAAGATGGTTGCCGATGCCGACAGTCACGAGGTCCTGGGCGTCACGATGGTCGGAGCCAGCGCCCACGAGGTGATCCACGAGGCGGCGATGGGCTTGCGCTTCCGTGCCCGTCTCCACGACTTCATCGAGTTGCTGCACGTCTACCCGACGATGTCCGAGGCGTTGAAGATCGCCGCCATCTCGCGATTCAAGGACCCCGCGAAGCTCTCGTGCTGCGCGGAGTGACGAGCCCCATGCGGTCTGGGTGGGGGGCATGCGCCGCACGTGGGCGTATCGTGAGAGTAGGACGCGATGCCATATCGAAGCCTGCAATCGCCCGAGGCGCTCCTTTTCGTGCCGCTCGTGCTGGGGTACGTGGGCATCGCGATCTGCATCGCGGTCATGGCGATCGCGCGGTGGACTGGCCGCGAGAGACCCGAACGGATGCCGACCGCGGTTGCGCGGGCCCGAGCCCGGCGCGTGCTTGACAGACGCCCCATGACCCCGTAACACATCGATTGCACGTGCGCTTCCTCGTGGCCCTCGCGCTCCTGTTTGCGGTGACCCCCGGCATGACCGAGGTGGCCGAGAGCGTCGCGCACGCAGTGGGTCACGGAGACCTGCCGCACCACGAGGAGAGCGGCGATCCGCTCGGCTGCGACGAGCACACCTGCACGCCGCTGTTCCATGCCTGTGGATGTCACGCATCGATGTCGGCGCAGACCTCCGTCGCGACGGCACACCGACACCCGAAGCTCGACGGGACCAGGACGCTCGTCCTGACCGCATCCAGCGAGCCGGGGCGGGCGTGCGAGCCGCCCCCGCTGCGCCCTCCGATCGGCTGATCGACGCGGATCCTGCGCTGCCCCCGGAGGGCAGCGCGCTGGGCAGACGTGCGCTCGCGCGACGTCTGTGCTCGTTCCCGCTTCGTCTCAGCCAACGGAGGCCCCATGGCTCTCTCACGTACTGGTGCGGCGGCGCTTTGCGTCGTCGTCTCGATCACGTCTCCCGGTCTCGCGCATGCACGCCCGATCACGCTCGACGAGGCACTCGCCGCCGCCGAGTCCAACCCCGATATCGGCGCGGCCTCGGCCACGGTGGACGAGGCCGAGGGCAACCTCGAGCAGGCGGACACGCGCCTCTACAACCCGACGCTGTTCCTCGGAGGCGGCCCTTACTTCGGCCCCGACGCCACGGACTACTACCTGGAGGTCACCGTCGCGCAGGTCTTCGAGCTCGGAGGCAAGCGCGACAAGCGCGCGCGGGTCGCCGCCGCGGAGCGCGACGCCGCCGCCAAGGACGTCGACACGACGCGGCTCGACGTGCGCGCCGAGGTCTGGCGCGCGTTCCATGTCGCGCTGGTCGCGCAGCAGCGGGTCCACGTCGCGACCGACAACGAGACCGCGGCCCGCGAGCTCGCCGACGCAGCCGCCGAGCGGTCGCGGCTCGGCGCGGCTACCCAGACCGACATCAACGTCGCGAAGGCGAACCGCGGTCGCGCGACCGCCGCGCGCAAGGCGGCCGAACGCGACGTGACGCTCGCCCGCGCCGCCTTGGCGGCGGCGATTGGCTCGTCGGATCCGGACCTCGAGCCGAGCGGCGAGCTGCCGACGTTCCCGGCGGCGCCGACCGATGTGGACGCGCTCGTCGCAGCCGCCCTCGCCAGCCGGGCGGACCTTGCTGCGCTCGTTCATGTGCGCGAGGCTCGCGACGCCGACGTCGACCTCGCCGACGCGCTGGCCAAACCGGACCCGGAGCTCTCCGTGTCCTGGTCGCGGTCGGCGGTCGAGGACATCGACGCGGTCATCGTCTCAGTCGGGATCCAGCTGCCGCTGTGGAACAAGCACCGCGGCGATCGACACGCGGCGCGCGCCGCGTCGAAAAGGGCCTCGATCGAGGTCGACGGCGCCCAGAAAGAGATCGAGCGCGAGGTGCGTACCGCGGTGCTGCGGTACCAGGCCGCGCTCGACGCGGTCGCGTCGTTCGACACCGACGTCATCTCGGCGCTCGACGAGAACCTGATGCTGGCGCGCGAGTCGCTCGCCGCCGGCAAGCTCGACCTGTTCGAGCTGAGCGCGGTGCGTCGGGATCTCGTGGAGTCGCAGCTGACGTACCTCGACTCCCTCGTGGAGGCGGTCGAGGCGCGCGCAGCGCTCGAGCTCGTGGTCGGCGGCTCGCTGGAGGTGGCGCCGTGAAGCGCGTGTGGTTCGCAGCGCTCCTGGCGATCGCAGCCTGCAAGGGCGGCGGTGAGAAGAAGGAGCACGACGAGCATGGGGAGGGCGAGCACGAAGAGGGCGAGCGCGAGGAGGAAGGCCACGACGAGGAGGGTCACGGCGGCGAGCGGGTGATCCACCTCAACGCCGACCAGGTGAAGGCCGCCGGGATCCAGACCGCTAAGGCTGCGGTGCGCAAGGAAGTCGCCGCTCTCGAAGCGAACGGTCAGATCGGAGCCGCCGAGGATCGGCAGGCGCGGATCGGCGTGCGCGTCCCCGGTCGTGTGACCTCTCTGAAGGCCGGGGTCGGGGACAAGGTCAAGAAAGGGCAGACGCTCGCGTTCATCGAGTCCGCTGACCTCGGCGGCGCCAAGGCCGACTACGTCGCCGCGAAGGCCGCGGCGACCCTCGCACGCGAGACCGCGGATCGCGAGAAGCAGCTCTACGAGCGGAAGATCAGCTCGGAGAGCGAGTGGCGGAAGGCCGAGTCGGAGGCAGTGCGCGCCGCCGCCGAGCTCCAGGCCGCGGAGAACCGGTTGCACGCGCTGGGCGTGAGCGACCGCCAGCTGCCCGACAAGGTCGGCCATTTCTCGTCGACGATCGGCGCGTCAACCCCGATCGGCGGGGTCGTGGTCGAGCGCCCGGTCACCCTCGGCGAGCAGGTCGATCCCGAGGACACCCTGTTCCTGATCATGGATCTCTCCGAGGTCTGGATCCTGGTCGACGTCTTCGAGCGCGACCTGGCACAGGTATCGGTGGGTCAGAAGGTGAAGGTGAGCGTCACCGCGTACCCGGAGCAGGAGTTCGCGGGCGAGGTGAGCCACATCGGCGCCGTGGTCGAGCCGCGCAGCCGCGCGGTGAAGGTCCGGGTCGCGCTGCCGAACCCTGACGGCCGGCTCAAGCCCGGCATGTTCGCCCGCGTCGCGCTCTCGGGCACCGAGGGCGCGGAGCACGAGCACCTCTTCGTGCCGGTCGGCGCGGTTCAGCGGACCGATGGCGGCGCGGTCGTCTTCGTGCCCGGCGAGGAGGAGGGCGAGTTCGTGCCGCGCGCGGTGCGGACCGGTCACGAGGCGGCCGGCTACGTCGCGATCGAATCGGGGCTCTCCCCCGACGAGGAAGTCGTGGTGGCGGGCTCCTTCATCCTGAAATCGGAGCTAGGCAAGGAGTCGCTCGGCGAGAGCGGCCACAGCCACTAGGAGCACGACCATGCTGGAAAACATCATCCGCTGGTCGGTCACCAACCGACTCATCGTCATCGTGCTCACGCTCGTCATGGCTCTCGTCGGCCTCGACTCGATGCGCAAGCTGCCGATCGACGCCGTCCCCGACGTCACCAACGTGCAGGTGCAGGTGCTCACCAAGGCGCCCGCGCTCGGCCCCGAGGAGGTCGAGAAGTTCATCACCACGCCGGTCGAGCAGGCGATGAGCGGCCTGCCGAATCTCGTCGAGGTGCGCTCGACATCGAAGTTCGGTTTGTCGGCGGTGACCGTGGTCTTCGAGGACGGCACCGACATCTATTTCGCGCGCCAGCTGATCGGCGAGCGGCTGCAGGAGGCCCGCGAGGCGATTCCTGAAGGCTATGGCGATCCGGAGATGGGCCCGATCTCGACCGGCCTCGGCGAGATCTACCAGTTCGAGGTGCGCGGCGAGGGCAAGACCGCGATGGAGCTCCGGTCGATCCTCGAGTGGGAGATCGCGCCGCGGTTGCGCAAGGTCCCGGGCGTGATCGAGGTGAACGCCTTCGGCGGCGAGCTCAAGACCTACCAGGTCCAGATCCGACCCGACGACCTCGTCCGCCACGACATCACGGTGACGGCGGTGATCGAGGCGCTCGAGCGCAACAACGCCAACGCCGGTGGCGCGTACATCGAGCGCGCCGGAGAGCAGTACCTCATCCGCGGCGAGGGTCTGATCGCGACCCGTGAGGACATCGCCGATATCGTGGTCGCCACCGACCAGGACGGATCGCCGATCTACATCCGCCACATCGCCGACGTCGAGTTTGCGCCGATGGTCCGGCAGGGCGCGGTGACCCGCGACGGTCGCGGCGAGGTGGTGACCGGCATCGTCATGATGCTGATGGGGGCCAACTCGCGCGAGGTCGTCGAGGACGTGAAGGCCGAGGTCGCGAGCATGCAGCCGAGCATGGAGAAGCTCGGGGTCCAGATTGATCCGTTCTACGACCGCACCGAGCTAGTGCAGAAGACGATCCACACCGTCGCGATCAGCCTGCTCGAGGGCGGTGTGCTCGTGATCCTGATCCTGTTCCTGATGCTGCGGAACCTGCGCGCCGGCCTGGTGGTGGCCAGCGTGATCCCGCTCGCGATGTTGTTCGCGTTCATCGGGATGCGGCGCCTCGGGGTGTCCGGCAATCTCATGTCGCTCGGCGCGCTCGACTTCGGGCTCATCGTCGATGGCGCGGTGATCCTGGTCGAGAACTCGATGCGGATCATCGCGGAGCAGTCTCACGCGCGGGGCCGGCCGTTGACCCGGCGGGAGCGAGCCGACGCCGTCGTCGAGGCGTCCGCCGAGGTCCGCCGCGCGACGCTGTTCGGCGTCGTGATCATCTCGATCGTGTACCTGCCGATCCTGGCGCTGATCGGGATCGAGGGAAAGATGTTCCGCCCGATGGCGACCACCGTGCTGCTGGCCCTCGGCGGCGCGCTGATCCTCGCGTTCACGCTGGTGCCGGCGCTGGCGTCGTTGCTTCTGCCGCGCAAGGTGTCGGAGAAGGACAGCTTCCTGGTGAAGGGCGTGCGGTTCGGTTACGCGCCGGCCTTGCGGGCGGCGATGCGTTGGCCGCTGATCACGGTCGCCGTCGCGGTCGCCGCTCTCGTCGGCAGCGGCGTCCTCGCCACGCGGCTCGGGGCCGAGTTCGTCCCGACCCTCGATGAGGGTGCGATCGCACTCCAAGCGTGGCGTCCGCCGAGCGTCTCTCTCGAGGAGTCGGTCCGACAGACCACGGAGATGGAGAAGGTGCTCCTCGAGTTTCCCGAGGTGAAGACCGTGGTGTCGAAGACCGGCCGCGCCGAGATCGCGACGGACCCGATGGGCGTCGAGATCTCGGACGTGTTCGTGATGCTGAAGCCACAGCGTGAGTGGAAGACCGCGCACGATCGCGAGTCGCTGGTCGCCGCGATGGACAAGCGACTGCTGGAACGCCTGCCCGGCACGCTCTTCAGCTATTCGCAGCCGATCGAGCTGCGGGTCGCCGAGCTGATCTCCGGCGTTCGGTCTGAGGTGGCGGTGAAGGTGTTCGGCGACGACCTCGAGACACTGGAGCGGACTGCCGCGAAGGTGGTGGCCGTGCTGTCGAAGGTGCCCGGCGCCTCCGAGGTCAAAGCCGAGCAGACCGCTGGCCTGCCGGTGCTGCGGGTGGTCGTCGATCGTCGCGCGATCGCGCGGTACGGCATGAACGCGGGCGACGTGCTCGACGTGATCTCGACGCTCGGTGGCCGGGATGTCGGCGTCGTCCTGGAAGGGTCGCGCCGCTTCGTCCTCCAGGTGCGGTTCGCCCCTGACGCAAGGACCAGTGTCGAGTCGGTCAAGCGGCTCCTGGTTCGCGCGCCGAACGGAGAGCGCGTGCCGCTCGAGCAGGTCGCCGACATCCACATCGAGGATGGCCCCGCGCAGATCAGCCACGAGCAGGGCCGACGTCGGATCACCATCGAGCTGAACGTCCGCGGACGTGATCTCGCTGGTTTCGTCGGCGACGCGCAGCGCGCGCTCGACAGGGCGGACGTGGTCCCGGCCGGGTACTACACCGACTGGGGCGGGCAATTCGAGAACCTGGAGGCGGCGAGCCAGCGGCTCATGATCGTCGTCCCGCTCGCGCTGGGTCTGATCCTGATCCTGCTGTACATGAGCTTCAACTCGGTCGGGCTCGGTCTCCTCATCTACCTCAACGTCCCGTTCGCGACGATCGGCGGCATCGTCGCGCTCCAAATCCGCGGCCTGCCGCTGTCGATCTCTGCCGGCGTCGGCTTCATCGCGTTGTTCGGTGTGGCCGTGCTGAACGGGCTCGTTCTCATGGGCACGATCCAGGAGCGGAGGGCGAAGGGCGCGAGCGCACGCGAGGCCGCGTACGATGTGGCGCAGCAACGCTTGCGGCCGGTCCTGATGACCGCGCTGGTCGCGTCGCTGGGGTTCATCCCCATGGCGATCGCGAGCGGGGCCGGCGCGGAGGTCCAGCGTCCGCTGGCCACCGTGGTGATCGGCGGCATCGTGACCTCGACGGTGCTCACGCTCCTCGTGCTGCCTACGGTGTACGGCTGGGTCTACGGTCGCGGCGAGGGCAAGAAGCCGCCGCCGCTGGGGACGCTCGCGCAGCCTTCCGTCGCGCTGGCCGCGCCGCCGCCGGTCGAGGAGCCTGCCGTGGCGCCGGCGCCAATCGAGGAAGGCGAGCCGTCGTGACGACGACGCGCTTCCTCGTGCCGGCGATGGACTGCCCGACCGAGAAGGAGATCATCGCCAACCGGCTCGGCAAGCTGTCCGAGGTCGAGGGTCTCGACTTCGATCTGCTCGACCGGATCGTCACGGTCCGTCACCGAGAAGGCGCCGATGGCCGCGTCGAAGCAGCGCTGTCGGACATCGGGATGTCGCCCCAGCGGGTGGTGGAGGGTGGGGCGCGCTCGGGCCCGATCGACGAGTGCTGCGAACCGACGGTGCAGCAGGTCGTGCGACCGAGCCTCGCCGGGGCCGAGGCTTGGACTCGCGGCGCGTGGCTGCTCGGCCTCGCCGGCGCCGCCGCCCTGGCGGCCGAGATCTTGGCGGTGACGGTCGCCTCCGAGCGCAGCTGGCCGGTGATCGCCCTGTCGGTCGGGGCGATCGTGATCAGCGGCCCCGCGACGTTCCGCAAGGCGTTCGTCGCCGCGCGGACCCTGACCCTGAACATCAACCTGCTGATGACGGTGGCGGTCGCCGGCGCGCTCGCGATCGGCGAGTGGCCCGAGGCCGCGATGGTGACCGTTCTCTTCGCGGTCGCGGAGCTGATCGAGTCACGATCGGTCGATCGAGCGCGCGACGCGATCCGCAGCCTGATGGCGCTCAGCCCTGACACGGCACGGGTGCAACGTGGTGGCCCCTGGGTCGAGGTCGCGACGTCGTCGGTTCAGCTCGGCGACCTGGTACAGGTGCTCCCCGGAGAGCGCATCCCGGTCGACGGCACGATCCGGCGCGGCAGCTCGGCGGTCGATCAGGCGCCGATCACCGGCGAGTCGGTCCCGGTCGACAAGGCGCCGGGCGATGCCGTCTTCGCAGGCACGATCAACCAGCAGGGCGCGCTCGAGCTCGAGGTCACCGCCGCGCAGAGCGACACCACGCTCGCGCGAATCGCGCGGACCATCCGCGAGGCGCAGAGCCAGAAGGCGCCGACCGAGCGGTTCGTCGACCGGTTCGCGCGCTGGTACACGCCGTTGGTCGTGCTCATCGCGATCGGCGTCGCCGTGTTGCCGCCGCTGGTTAGCGACGCGGCGTTCCAGCCGTGGCTCTATAAGGCGCTGGTGCTCCTGGTGATCGCGTGCCCCTGCGCGCTGGTGATCTCGACGCCGGTGACGATCGTGTCCGGCCTCGCCGCAGCGGCTCGCCGCGGGCTCCTCGTCAAGGGCGGCGTTCACCTCGAGCAAGGCCGGCACCTGCGGGTGGTCGCGCTCGACAAGACCGGGACGCTGACGGAGGGAAAGCCGTCGCTGGTCGACGTCGTGCCGTTCGGTGTCACGTCGCGCGATGACGTGCTCCGCCGCGCCGCGAGCCTGGAGGCGATGTCGAACCACCCGATCGCGCGCGCCGTCGCCCGCGGATGGACCGGCGAGCTGCTGCCGGCCACCGACGTGCGCAGCATCGAGGGCAAGGGGCTCGTGGGTGTGGTCGGCGGCGCTCCGCTCGCGATCGGCAGCCACCGGCTTGCCGAGGAGCGCGGCGTCTGCAGCCCGGAGATCGAGCGGGACTTGGCGCGGCTCGAGGCGGAGGGGAAGTCGGTGATGGTCGTCTGGTCCGGCCCCGACGTCCTCGGCGTCCTCGCGGTCGCCGACTCCGTGCGCGAGACTAGCGTCGAGGCCGTTCGCGCGCTTCACGCCCAAGGGATCCGGCTCGCGATGCTGACCGGCGACAACCCGACCACCGCGAAGGCCGTCGCCGCGCGGGTCGGGATCGATCAGGTCGAGGCGAACCTCCTGCCCGAGGACAAGCTCGCCGCGATCGATCGCCTGGCGAAGGAGCACGGTCCCGTCGGGATGGTCGGCGACGGCGTCAACGACGCCCCGGCGCTGGCGCGGGCGACGATCGGCTTCGCGATGGGCGCCGCCGGCACCGACACCGCGCTCGAGACCGCCGACGTCGCCCTGATGAAGGACGACCTTCGCGGTGTGCCCGAGTTCGTCGCGTTGAGCCGCCGGACCGGCGCGACTCTGTGGACCAACATCGCGCTCTCGATCGGCATCAAGGTTGTGTTCTTCGGCCTGGCGCTGGTCGGCGTCGCGACCCTCTGGATGGCGGTCTTTGCCGATATGGGGGCGAGTCTCCTCGTCGCGGGCAACGGTCTCCGGCTACTTCGCTGGCGGCAACCGTCACGAGCACCATGACGAGGGTGTCCCTCCGCGTACGGAGTCGTTGTCCCGGCAGGAAAGGTGCGGGCTATAAGCATGCCTGGTGCCGCGGTTCTCCAGCTGGTCGCGCTGAGCCTCGCCCGCCTGCGTCGAGCCCTCGCCGCGGCGTGGCCGGCTGGAATCGTGCTCGCGATGGGGTGCCTGGCTCACGGCGGCGTTGGCCCCACCGTCGTCGTGCCCGCTATCGGACTGTCGGTCGCGATCGTCGTGCTGACCGGGCGCGGCATGAGCTGGGAGCGAGTCATCACGCCAGCGCTGACGGTCGGCGCCGTGACGTTGGTCGGCCCGGCCGTCCTCGCGGCGCCGTGCACCATCGTATGCGGAGCGGTCGGATTCACGAGCGGGACGGGAACTGGTGTCATGGAGATCAAGCTGACCCCCGCGGTGTTAACCGTCCTGGCGCCGATCGGCGCGGTCGCATGCGGGTCGATGACCGTCGTCGGCGCCGCCGCGATGGCGAGCGGGCTCGTCGTCGGGCGCCTGGTCTCGTCTTGCGCGGACGCCCTTGATCGGATATGAGATCCGTCGATGCTCACGGTGCTCCGGATCCTTGTTCTCGTCGCGACGATGGTCGCGACGAGCGGGATCGCGCCCGTGTACGCGTCGTGCGACGCGGACGCCGAGCATGGGGAGGGAGCGTGCGATGACGAGACCTGCCCGCCCGGCGCTGTCTGCTCGACGTGTCCGTCCGGGGCAGCAGTTGCCCCGACGCTGAGCGGACCGATCAGCATGGCCCGTCCGGAGCCGCTGGTCGCGTCGGTCCCCACCGGCACCTGGCGCCTGGTCCCGAGCCCGTCGATCTCCGACATCTTCCATCCGCCTCGCCGCCACGCGTAGTCGTTCGCGCGGCGCGACGCAGGTGCGCGCGCCCGACGTCACTCGCGTGCGCCGCATCTGCGGCGAGGAGTTCGGATGTCCATCGCTCGGCTGCATCGGCCGCTGGTCGGCCTTCTGTTCGGTGCATCGGCGCTCGTTTCGTTCCCGGCGTATGCCGAGGAGCCGAGCAGTCTCACGCGCGAGCGTGTGATCGAGCTTGCGCGAAAGTCCTCCCCTTCGGTCCGTCTTGCCGGCGCCGCCGTCGAGGAGGAACGCGCTGATCTAATCGGCGCGCGCATCTTCGCCCGCGACAACCCCGTCCTCGAAGCGGTCGCCGGGCCACGCTGGGGTGACGAGACCACGATCGATCTCGAGGCGACGCTGGCGATCCCGATCGAGCTCGGCGGGAAGCGGCGCAAGCGGGTCGCGGCAGCGCAAGCGTCGATCGATCGAGCGTCGGCCGACGTCGCCGTCGACGAGCAGGAGGCGATCGCGCGCGCCTTGCGTGCCTACTACGCGGCGCTGCACGCCGAGGAGCGGCTGGCGCTCGCGAACGAGCGCAAGAAGCTGGCCGATCAGCTGCTCGACGCTGCGCACAGCCGGCTGGCGGCCGGCGACGTCGCCGAGCTCGAGGTGAACCTTGCGGCGACCGAGGTCGCGCGCGCGGAGAGCGAGGTGCTGGCCGAGCTCGCCGACGTCGAGCGCGCCCGTGGAAAGCTGGCGATCACGCTCGGTCTCGATGGACCCGACGAGGCCGTCGTGGAAGGCGCGCTCGGCGACCGCAGCGCGTTCGATGCGGTGCAGCCGTCGGAGCGCGCCGATGTCGCTGCCGCGCGGGTCGCTATCGACGAAGAGGAAGCGTTCGTCGTCAGCGCCGACGCCGCACGATTCCCCGACTTCAACTTTCGCCTCACGTATGCGCGCGAGGACGGCGGTACCGACATCATCCTGGCAGGTCTCGCGGTCACGTTGCCGCTCTTCGATCGCGGCCAGGGCGAGCGCTCCGGCGCCCGCGCACGCGTCCGTCGAGCCGAGCTGGCGCTCCAGCTGACCGAAGACGTGGTAGCGACGGAGGTCGAGGTCGCCGCCCGCGCGTACAAGACATCCGTCGCCGCCGTGGTGAAGCTGGAGGAGGACGCGCTTCCGCTGGTGGCGCGCAATGACGAGCTCTCGGTGACGGCCTACCAGTCCGGCAAGGCGGATGTGGGGACCGTGATCGTCGTGCGCCGCGAGGCCCTCGATACCCGACGTGAGTACCTGGATCGACAGCTCGAGGCCGCGCTTGCCGGCGTCGAGCTCTCTCGTGCCCTCGGAGCCCTGCCATGACGACAAAGTTGTTCCCGTCGATGTCTCTCGCTCTGTTCCTCCTGATCGCGGCCTGCGGCGGTGACCGCCGGTCGAAGGAGAAGGAGGAAGGCGCGGAGGCGGCTGAGACTGCCGAGGCCGTCGAGCACGGCGAAGGCGAGCAAGAAGTCGACTTCTGCGGCGAGCACGGCGTGCCCGAGGCGATGTGCACGAAGTGCAACCCAGACCTGATCGCCGGCTTCAAGGAGAAGGGCGACTGGTGCGACGAGCACGGGTTCCCCGAGTCGGTGTGCCCGATCTGCAATCCAGTTCCAGGAGCCCCGAAGGTGGTCGTCGTCGAGTCTGACGGGGCGCCCGCCGACAAGACCCGGCTGTGCCTCAAGTCTCCCGAGGCAGCGACCCTCGCCGGTGTGGAGACCGCGGCCGCGGTGCCGCGGGCCGAAGGCGCGAGCTTCGTGGCGCCGGTGACGATCGCCTTCGACGCCACGCGCCGCGCCGTCGTGAACGCACGCGCACCAGGGGTGGTGAAGGCGCTCCACGTCGACATCGGCGCGCGCGTCGAGAAGGGCAAGAAGCTCGCGGTCGTCGACAGCGCCACCCTCGGCGCAGAACGCGCGCAGCTTCAGGGCGCTCGGGCCCGGGTCCGGGCCGCGGAGACCAATTACAAGCGCGAGAAGGACCTGCAGACCAAGGGCGTGTCATCGGCCAAGGAGGTCCTCGCGATGCAGCAAGAGCTCGAGCTCGCCCGCGCCGAGGTAGCGTCGCTCGCGGCCTCCGTCGGCGTGGTCGGAAAGGGCGCCGGGGGCGCCGGCGGGTACGCCGTCACGGCGCCGCTCGCCGGCTGGATCGTCGAACGAGAGGCGACGATCGGCGAGATGGTGGACGCCGACGAGACCCTGTTCGAGGTCGTCGACACGTCCACGATGTGGGCGGAGCTGTCGATCCCCGAGGACCAGCTCGATCAGGTCGCGATGGGCCAGACCGTCATCGTCACCGTCGACGGCCTCAAGGGACGGCAGTTCGAGGGGACGATCAGCTACGTTTCGCCGAAGGTCGATCCGCGCACGCGGACCGTGCAGGTGCGCGCGGCGCTGGACAACCCGGAAGGTCGCCTGCGCGCGAACATGTACGGCGAAGCACGGGTGGTTCTCGGGGATCGGGGCGAAGCCGTCACCGTCCCCGCGGACGCGGTTCAGCGAGTGAAGGACGTGTACTTCGTCTTCGTTCAGACCAAGGACGACGAGTTCGAGGTGCGTCGTGTCGACCTGGGTGCGCGCGAGCGCGCGGTCACCGAGCTGACCAGCGGCGTCGGCCCGAACGAGCGGGTCGTCGTGCGAGGCGCCTTCGCGCTGAAGGCGGAGACGCTCAAGGACTCGATGGGCGACGGCTGCGTGGACGACTGAGATGTTGAACCCAATCATCGACTGGTCCCTCCGCAATCGCCTGCTCGTCATGATCGCGACGACCGCCGTCATCGTGGCCGGTGTCGTCGCGTTCAGGCGCCTCCCGATCGACGCCTTTCCGGACACGACGCCGGTGCAGGTGCAGATCAACACCGTGGCGCCTGCGCTCTCGCCGCTCGAGATCGAACGCCAGGCGACGGCTCCCGTCGAGCAGGCGATCTCGGGCCTGCCGAAGCTCGCGGAGGTGCGCTCGATCTCGCGCTTCGGTCTCTCGCAGGTGACCGTCGTGTTCGAGGAGGGCACCGACATCTACCTGGCGCGGCAGGTCGTCAGCGAGCGGTTGCAGGCGGTCGAGCTACCGCCGGGGATCGAACGGCCGACGCTCGGTCCGGTGGCGACCGGGCTCGGCGAGGTCTTCCACTACGTCGTGACCGGCGAAGGCAAGTCCCTCGCCGAGCTGCGCACGATTCACGACTGGGTGATCAAGCCCCAGCTGCGCTCCGTGCAGGGCGTGGCCGAGGTCAATGCCTGGGGCGGTGACGAGCGACAGATCCAGACCTTGATCGACCCGCTGAAGCTCCAGAAATACGAGCTGAGCCTCGGTGACATCGTCGAGGCGCTCGAGCGGAACAACGAGAACGTCGGCGGCGGCACGCTGGACGAGGCCGGGCAGTCGAACCTGATCCAGGGCATCGGCATCATCAAGAAGGCGTCGGACATCGAAGACATCGTGATCGCCTCGCACGACGGGGTCCCGATCCGGATCCGCGACGTCGCGCGGGTCGTCGACGGTCGCGAGATCCGCCGTGGGGCGGTGACTGCGGACGGCAAGGGCGAGACGGTGCTCGGCCTCGGCTTCCTGTTGATGGGGGAGAACAGCCACGAGGTGACGGGGCGGCTCGATGCGCGCCTCGCCGAGATCCAGAAATCGCTTCCGGCAGGAGTCAAGGCGACGCCGGTGTATCGACGGACGACGCTGGTCGACAAGGTTCTCGGGACCGTCAAGACCAGCTTGCTCGAGGGCGCGATCCTGGTGATCGCCGTCCTGTTCATCTTCCTCGGCAACATGCGCGCCGGGCTGATCGTCGCCGCCGCGATCCCGCTCTCGATGCTGTTCGCTTTCGATCTCATGCTGCGCGCCGGGATCGCCGGCAGCCTGATGAGCCTCGGCGCGATCGACTTCGGGCTGGTGGTCGACGGATCGGTGATCACGATCGAGAACTCGGTCCGACGGCTCGCCGAGGACGGGGGACGAAGCGATCGGATCGCGGTGATCCGCCGCGCTGCGATCGAGGTGCTCCGGCCTGCGATGTTCGGCGGACTGATCATCATGATCGTCTACCTGCCGGTGCTGGCGCTCGAGGGCGTCGAGGGCAAGCTGTTCCGTCCGATGGCGCTCACCGTGATCTTCGCCCTGCTCGGCTCGATGGTCCTGTCGGTGACGGTGATGCCGGTCCTGGCGAGCCTGTTCCTTCCCAAGAAGCTCCATGAACGGGACAACATCGTGGTGCGCGCGCTCAAGAGGGTCTACCGCCCCGCGCTCGCGGGCGCCTTGCGTTGGCGCTGGCTGGTGCTCGCGCTGGCCGGCCTACTGCTCGCCAATGCCGTGTTCCTGGCGACGCGGCTCGGATCCGAGTTCGTGCCGCGGCTCCAGGAAGGTACGATCGTGATCAACACCGTCCGGTTGCCGGGCGTGTCCGTGGACGAGAGCGTCCGGTACGGGACCCAGATCGAGAAGCTGCTCCTCGCCGAATTTCCCGACGAGATCGACCACGTCTGGACGCGCACCGGGACCGCGGAGGTCGCCACCGATCCCATGGGGCTCGAGGTGTCGGACGTCTTCATCACGCTGACGCCGCGCGACAAATGGAAGCGAGGGCACACCCAGGCGGAGCTGGTTGAAGCCATGGAGGAGGAGCTCGCGGTACTGCCGGGGACGAAGATGTCGTTCACACAGCCGATCGAGATGCGGGTCAACGAGATGGTGGCCGGCGTCCGTGGCGACCTCGGCATCAAGCTGTTCGGCGACGACCTCGACGTGCTCCGCCAGAAAGCGGCCGAGATCGAGCGGATCGTCCGCGAGATCCCCGGGGCGGAGGACGTCTCGACCGAGCAGCTGACCGGTCAACCGATGCTCCAGATCGAAGTGGACACTGCGGCCACCGCGCGCTTCGGGATCTCGACGGCGTCGGTGCTCGAGGTGGTGAAGGCGCTTGGAACCTACGAGGTCGGAACCTTCCAGGAAGGCGAGCGACGCTTCCCGATCACGGTCCGGATCGACGACGCGTATCGGTCCGACGAGGCGGCGATCGGCCGGATCCTCGTGACCTCGGCCAGCGGCGATCGGATCCCGTTGTCTCGCCTGGCGACGATCCAGGTCACCGAGGGCATGTCCACGGTCAGCCGCGAGTGGGGGAAACGACGCATCGTCGTGCAGTCGAACATCCGGGGCCGCGACATGGCGGGGTTCGTCGACGATGTCCGACGCGCCATCGAGACCGAGGTCGAGCTGCCCGACGGCTATTACGTCCGGTTCGGCGGCCAGTTCGAGCACCTGGAGCGCGCGCGGCTGCGTCTCGCGATCGTCGTGCCGATGGCGCTCGCGCTGATCCTGCTGCTCCTTTACCTCACGTACCGCCGCGTGCTCGACGCCCTGTGCGTGTTCACCGCGGTCCCGCTGGCGACGGTGGGAGGGGTCGTGGCGCTGTGGATCCGCGGGCTGCCGTTCTCGATCTCCGCGGCGGTCGGCTTCATCGCGCTGTTCGGCGTCGCCGTGCTCAACGGCCTGGTGATGGTGTCCGCCGTGCGGCAGCTGGTCTCGCGCGGAACGAAGCTGATCGACGCGATCCCGCTCGCAGCCGAGCAACGGCTCCGGCCGGTGATGATGACCGCGCTGGTGGCGAGCCTCGGCTTCTTGCCGATGGCGCTCAACACAGGCATCGGCGCGGAGGTGCAACGGCCGCTCGCCACCGTGGTGATCGGCGGCATCGTGTCGGCGACGCTACTGACCTTGTTCGTGTTGCCTGTGCTGTACAGCCTCATCGGGGCCAAGTCGGTCCCGCCGGAGGCAGGCGAGGAGAGCCCGCTCCCGACCGCGGAAGTGGCGTCCTGAGGCCGCTGATGAGGTTCCCCGCGGTCGTCTTGCCTGTTGTCCTCGGCCTGGCCACGGCTTGCCGGGCTCCGGCGGATGAGTCGTCTCCGCGTCCCGCGGACGATCGGGTGCGCCGTGCCGCGGCCTTGCTGGATTACGTCGCCTCCGACTACGGCGACGCCGTCGTCGACGGCCAGATCGCGAGCGACACGGAGTACCGCGAGCAGGTGGACTTCCTCCGCGGCGCGCGCGAGCTGGTGTCGGAGCTACCCGCGGTGCAGGCGGATGCCGTGCTGCCGCGCATCGACGCCGCAGCAGGGCTGGTCGGTGAGCGAGCCTCCGCGACGCGGGTGCTCGCAGCGTGTCGCGCGGCGCGCGCCGAGCTCCTCGCTCGCACCGGTGTCACCCTCGGGCCGTCGTCGTCGGTTTCCCTGGCGCGCGGTGCCGAGCTCTTCGCGGCGTCATGCGCCACCTGCCATGGTCCCACCGGCGGCGGTGATGGCGCGGCGGCCCGCGGGTTGAATCCGCCGCCGCGCAGCTTCCAGGATCCACAGGTGACCGGCGGCCTGTCGCCGGTCCGGGCGTACAGCGCGATCACCGACGGCGTCGCGGGGACAGCCATGCCCTCGTTCGCGACGCTGGGCGAACGCGAGCGATGGGATCTCGCATTCCTCGTGAGCTCGCTCCGGCACCACGACGCCGCCGCGGAGCGCGGTCGAGCGGCAGTGTCGAAAGGGGCAGCGCCGCCTCTCTCGGTGGCGCAGCTCGCCAACGCGAGCGATGCCGAGCTCGTCGACGGCGTCGATGCTGCGTGGGCGGACGACGTGCTGGCGTTCTATCGGCGCGTGCTGCCCGCGCAGAGCGACATGACCGCGCTGGCGGTCACGCGCCGCGGAGTCACCGACGCCAAACGCGTCTACGCCGCAGGCGACGCAGGGGGCGCCCGACAGGCACTCGACGCGGCGTACCTCGATGGCTTCGAGCAGCTCGAGGGATTCCTTCGCGTCGATTCGGCCGATTTCGTGACCGACATCGAGGAGCGCTTCCTGTCGTTGCGCGAGCTGACGCGCAGCGGCGCGTCCGCCTCCGAGTTCGGGGCCGCTGCCGATCGGCTGCTCGTGCGGCTAGACGCGGTCGAGAGTCGCGTCGCCGGCGGCGCCTCGGCGCAGGCCGCGTTCGCGGCGGCGTTCGTGGTGATCGTCCGGGAAGGCATCGAATCGGCCCTCTTGCTGATGCTCCTGTGCGGCCTGGTGGCGCGCGCCGGCCAGGCGGGCGACCGGCGCGCGGTGCACGCGGGGTGGATCGGCGCCGTCGCGGTCGGGATCGTCGCGTGGTTCGCGTCGGAGGCCGTGGTGCGGATGGGTGGCGGGAACCGCGAGCTCGTCGAGGGCGTCGTCGCGCTGTTCGCGGTGGTGGTCCTCGTCTATGCCGGGCACATCGTGCTCGCGCGGATGGACGCCGAGCGCCGGATCGCTGCGCTGAAACGCCGGTTCGCGTCGATCCCGCCCGCGCATCGGCGCGTCGTGCTGTTCGGGATGGCGTTCGTCGCGGTGTTCCGCGAGGTGTTCGAGGTCGTGCTGTTCCTGCGCGCGATCGAGCTCTCGGCAGGCGGCGCCCACGCCGCGATCGGACTCGGAGTCGCCGCGGGCTCGATCACCTGCGTCGCCCTCATCCTCGCCTTTCGCCTGCTGCGCGGACGAATCCGGCCGGGCGCGATCCTGAACGGCGCCGGCGTGCTGCTCTGCGCCCTCGCCCTTGTGCTCGCCGGCAAGGGCGTGCGTTCCCTCCAGGAGGCCGGCGTGCTGGCGGTGCGCGCGTTCGACGGTCCTCGGATCGATCTCCTCGGCGTCTTCCCGACGATCGAGACGATGTTCGCTCAAGTCGTGGTCGCGGTGGCGATCGCCCTGGTTGCGGTCGTCGGTCGCCGGCCCCGAGCGGGGGCGCCGACGTGACCTACCGGACGAGATGGCGACGCGTCGCGATCGGCGCCGCCGTCCTGGTCGCGGTGCAGGCCGCGATCGTGCTCGTCTACACGTCGCGGGGCGGTGATCGTCGCCAGCCGGCGCCGCCGCGGTTCCCGGTCGAGCCCGTCGCCGGCGGGGCGGCGGTGGACGCCTTCGTGCTGGAGCGGGAAGACGGAACATCCTGGAAGCTCGACGCCCTCGAAGGCCGGCCGGTCGTGGTCCATTTCTGGGCGACGTGGTGTCGGCCGTGCCGGGACGAGCTTCCGACCCTGCTCGCCCAGCGCGACCGGATCCGGCTTGCCGGCGCCCAGCTCGTGCTGCTGAGCGTCGACGACGAGTGGGACGAGATCCGCACCTTCTTCGATGGCGAGGTACCCGCGGAGGTCAGTCGCGCGGTCGACGGCGACTACCGACAGGTCACCACGGGCGTGCTTCCAGAGACCCTCGTCGTCGACCCTGGCGGCGAGTTGACCAAGCGCGTGCTTGGTGCTCGTGACTGGGGCTCGGCGTCTGCCGCGAGCTTCCTGGATTCCCTGGAGCGATCCGATGACCGATGAGCGACGTGAGAAGTTGACCGTCCGCGTGGCGAACCTCGACTGCGAGAACGAGGCCGCCGCGATCCGCCGCGCGATGTCGAGCGCCGATGGGGTGCGGGAGGTCGAGGTCAAGCCGACGGCGTCGACGGTGACCCTCTGGTTCGACCCCGCCAAGGTCACGCCCGAACGGCTGAAGGAGCGGCTCGAGGGCGCGGGATTTCCCCCGGTCGAACGCGACGCCAAGGCGGTGTCGCCGTGGCGGAATCCGAAGGTGCTCGCGTCGATCGCGTCGGGCGTCCTTCTCGCGCTCGGGTGGATCCTGGGCAAGGCCGGTGCCCCCGAGATCGTCTCGATCGTCGCGTACGTCGCCGGCATGGTGATCGGTGGCTACTTCTTCGCCCGCGAGGCGTTCGAGGAGCTGATCTTCGAGCGCGAGATCGGGATCGAGCTCCTCATGACGGCCGCGGCCATCGCCGCCTCCGCGATGGGCGAGGTCTTCGAGGGCGCGACCCTCGTGTTCCTCTATTCGATGTCGGAGGCTGCCGAGGGCTATACCGCCGAGAAGACGCGCTCGGCGATCCGCGCGCTCATGAAGCTGGCGCCGGCGACGGCGACGGTCCGGCGAGACGGCAAGGAGATCGAGATCGCGGCCGAGGAGCTCGTACCCGGCGACGTCTTCCTGGTCCGCCCCGGCGGCTCGGTGGCCACCGACGGCACGATCCTCTCGGGGCAATCCGCGATCGACGAGTCGCCGGTGACCGGCGAGAGCGTCCCGGTCGAGAAGCAGCCCGGCGACAACGTGGTCGCTGGCACGATCAATCGCTCCGGCGCGCTCGCGGTGCGCGCCACCAAGGCGTTCGCCGAGAACACCCTCTCGCGGATCATCTCCCTCGTCGAGGAGGCGCAAGAGCGTAAGGGGGCGAGCCAGCGCTTCATCGAGCGGTTCGGGCGCTGGTACTCCCCGCTGGTCCTGCTCGGCAGTGCGCTCGCGGCGATCGTGCCGCCGCTGGTCGCCGCGGTCGCGTGGGAATCGTCGATCCGGCTCGGGACCATCCTGCTGGTCGCCGCCGCGCCCTGCGCCCTCGTGATCTCGATCCCGATCACGCTGGTCGCCGCGCTCGGGACCGGCGCGCGGCGCGGTGTGCTGATCAAGGGAGGCATCCACGTCGAGGAACTCGCGCGGATCCGGGTGGTGGCGCTCGACAAGACCGGCACGCTCACGAAGGGCAAGCCCGAGGTCACCGATGTCGTGCCCGTTGCCGGATCTCCGACGCCGACCAACCACGACGTCCTCGCGGTCGCCGCGGCGATCGATCGGTGGAGCGAGCACCCGCTCGCGCGGGCGATCGTCGCTGCGGCGGAGTCGCGCGGTCTCGACGTGCCCCAGTCGGCAGACTTCCAGGCGCTGGTTGGCGCCGGCGCGACCGCCTGCGTCCGCGACCAGGTCGTCCACATCGGCAGTCGAACCTACTTCGTCGACGTACTGCGCGTCGACATCGCCGCGGTGCACGCCCAGCTCGATGCGCTCGAGCAGGAGGGCAAGTCGCTGGTGTTCATCGGCACCCCAGAGGAGCTGTGGGGCGTGATCGCCTTGCGGGACAACCTGAGGCCGGAGGCGCGCGATGCGATCCGCGCGCTGCACGCGCTCGGCATCGCGAAGGTCGTGATGCTCACCGGCGACAACGAGGGCACCGCCCGCGCGATCGCGCGCGAGGTCGGGATCGACGAGGTCCACGCGAAGCTCAAGCCCGAGGACAAGGTGAGGCATGTGCGCGAGCTGGCGCAGCGCCACGGACACCTGCTCATGGTCGGGGACGGCGTCAACGACGCACCGGCCTTGGCGGAGGCGACCGTCGGCGTGGCCATGGGCGCGGCCGGAACCGACGTGGCGCTGGAGACGGCGGATGTCGCGCTGATGGCGGACGATCTCCGCAAGCTCGTCGAGGCCCTCGCTCTCGGGCGCACGGCGCAGCGACTCATCCGGCAGAACCTCATCCTCTCGGCGCTGGTGATCGCCGGGATGGTCACGGTGACGATCGCGGGTGTGTTCACGCTGCCGCTGGTGGTGTTGGTTCACGAGGTGAGCGAGTTCGTGGTCATCGGCAACGGGCTCCGCATCCTGAGGTTCTCGCCGTGATCAGGTGCGCGACTGTGATCGCCATGGTTGGCTTCACGGTCGGCTGCGGGACGACGCGACCCTACGGCCGGGCGGTCGCGGTCATGGACCAGCCGTCGCGCACCGTGGAGATCGCGGGAGGACAGGAAGGCTTCGAGCCCGACCTGCTGGAGGTCAGCGCGGGCGAGGTGGTCCAGCTCGTCGTGACTCGGACCGGCAAGCGCGAGTGCATGGAGGCGATCGAGATCTGGCTCGACGAGGAACGTACCGTGATGCGCGAGCTCGAGGTGGGGGAGTCCGCGGAGATGACGCTGCGCTTCGACACGCCCGGCGTCCTCGGGATCGCAACGCGAGATCGGCACTTCGGCGCCTCGATCGACGTGCGAGGGCCGGGTGATGACCGCTGAACGCCGCAAGTGGATCGTGTTCGTCGCGGTCGCGGTGGCATCCGGGCTGGCCGATCAGCTGTCGAAGGCCTGGGCGCGCGCCGCGCTGCCGGTGCGGCCCGAGGGGTGCTCGGTCCCGGACGACATGATCGAGGGCCGCTGCATCGGCGAGCCGGTGAGCGTGATCTCTGGATTCTGGGACTGGCAACTCTCGATGAACCCGGGGTCCGCCTTCGGCCTCTTCTCGGGGCAGACCGGCGCTCGCATCTTCCTGTCGATCATCGCGGTGGTCGCGGTCGCCGCGATGGTCTACATGCTTCGCCGCGCGAAGCCCGAGCAACGCGCGGCGGCGTGGGCCCTCGGCCTCGTGGTCGGCGGCGCGCTCGGCAACCTGTTCGATCGGACCGTCTTCGGCGTCGTCACGGACTTCGTCGTCTGGCGCTACGGCGCGCATCGCTGGCCGACCTTCAACGGCGCGGACGTGTTCCTCGTACTCGGCGTGGTGCTCATGATGATCGCGATGCGCGAGCCGCGAAAGGAAACGGCATGAGTGAGAGCCTCCTCAAGCTGGTGTGGGACACGCGTGCGGCACGCTGCGGCGGCGCGGAGGCGATCGCCGAGCGCCAGGCGCGGCGGCTGTCCGAGCTCGTCGCGTTCGCGCGGGCGAAGTCGCCGCTGTATGCGGACCTCTACCGCGACCTGCCGGAGCGCGTCGATTCCGTGACCGCTCTACCGGTCACCTCGAAGAAGCGGCTGATGGCACGCTTCGACGAGTGGTGCGTGGATCGGGAGATCACGATCGACCGCGCGCGCGCCTTCGCCGAGGATCCGGAGCGCGTGGGTGAGGAGTTCCTCGAACGCTGCACGCTCCTGACCACCTCGGGCACGACCGGGGCGCGCGGGATCTTCATCGTGGACGACCGGACGATGGCCGTCACGCAGGCGATCGCGCTCCGCGCGCTCGGCGACTGGCTGGGCGCCCGCTCTATCGTCCGCATCCTCGCCAAGCAGGGTCGTATGGCGATGGTGATGGCGACGGGCGGTCACTTCGCGTCCGCGGTCGCCGCCGCGCGCATGAAGCGAAGCCGCGGCAAGCGCGTCGAGATCCTGTCCGTCCAATCGCCAGTATCGGAGCTCGTCGCGCGTCTCAACGAGTTCGAGCCGGCGCTCCTCGCGCCGTACGCGAGCATGGCGGCGCTCCTCGCAACGGAGCAGGAGGCCGGCCGGCTCCCCATCCACCCGGCGCTCATCACGGTGACCGCCGAGGGCCTTCCGGTCGACGAGTACGAGCGGATTGCACGCGCGTTCGATGCCAAGGTCGGCAACAGCTACGCTGCGACCGAGTGCATGTTCTTCAGCCACAGCTGCGATGAGTGGTGGCTGCACGTGAACGCCGACTGGTGCATCTTCGAGCCCGTCGACGCCGAAGGGCGTGCGGTTCCGCCGGGGGAGCCGTCGCATACGGTCCTGATCACGAACCTGGCGAACCGGGTGCAGCCGATCCTCCGGTACGACCTCGGAGACAGCGTCGTCGTCCGGCCGGATCCGTGCCCGTGCGGCAGTCCGTTCCCCGCGATCCGCGTGCAAGGCCGCGCCGCCGACGTCGTCGAGTTGCTCGACGAGAGCGGGAAGAGCATCGCGGTTCCGCCGCTCGCGTTCGCGACGCGTCTCGACGGCATCAGCGGCATCGAGCTCTCGCAGGTCGTGCAGACGTCGCCGACGGGCCTCCGCGTCCGCCTGCGGCTAGCGCCGGATGCCGGCAGCGACCCCGTGTGGAACGAGGTTCGCGGCTCGCTTGGAGAGCTCCTCGCCGAGCGCGGCCTCGCTCACGTCACCGTGGAGCAAGCCGCCGAGCCGCCCGAGCAAGGAAAGGGCGGCAAGTACCGCGCAGTCATCCCGCAGTCCCGGCCGTGAGGCCGCCGATCCGGCGACGCTCCTGACGATGCGCGCGAACCTCCCGACCCACGAGCACGACGCCGGCCAGCAGCTGCCAGGCGGCGGCGATCGCGACGCCGCCGATGGTCGCGGGCGAGTGCTCGGGCACCAGGACGCCAATGGCGGCCCCGATCGCGCCGGCGACCACCGCCGCCGGTCCGAGCCAGCGGGGCCACGAGGCGCCCGATCGGATCGCGAGGCCGAACGCGCAGAGCGCCACCGAAACGGCGAACGCCCCGAGACGGAGCGCGGCCAGGGCGAACGGATGCAGCATGTCGTAGAGGAACGCTGCGTCCCCGGTCGCCGCGTGGACCTCGGCGAGCTCGCGGGCCGCGCTGAGCATGAACAGCACGCCGACGAGCGAGACGGCATAGCCGAACACCGCGACGGTCGCGCCGACGCGTGCGGCGATCTCGCCCGGCGTGGTGCGGTGGATCGCGGAAGCCAGGGCCAGTCCGGCGACGAGCACCACGAATCCGAGCGCGAGCGACCAATGGATCACGCGCCAGTGCGCGGTGGAAGCGATCGCGTCGAGCTGCGCGTCTGCATCTCCGGTGAGTACCGGATGAAGGAGGCCGGCGACGCCGACGAGGAGCGCGCCGACGACCAACGCCGACCCGCAAAGCGACGCCCGCGACATCATCGATCAGGTCGCCACGGCGGAGGAGTGGGCCGGGCGGCGCGCGAGCGCCCAGGCGCCCAGTGCGATCGCGACGGCGCCGTTCGCGACTGTAGTGTCCCCCGAAAATCAAGACACTCGTGCACACGAGAATCGGGTGGTGCGTGCACACGAGGTCCGGATCAGGCAGCGAGCGCGATGGGCGTCGCGAGCCGCTCGGCTCGGCGCTCTGCGGGCG
>WYBA01000447.1 GCA_011526095.1 Myxococcales bacterium
CCTACTTGGCCCGGCGCCGGTGTTCGCGGTCTCCCGGACGGTCGTGGGACGCGCGCCACGCCACGGCGCCTGGCACCGCCACGCCGCCGCCGTCTCGCGCGTCCGCGGTGGGATCGTCGGGCTGGCGCTCGCAGCGCCGAACGCCCGCGCACTTGGGGCCTCAACGGTGACGACTGTCGCCATCGTCGCGCGCGCCTTCCTCGTCGTCGACGCATTCTGCGCAGCCCTCTGAGCTGAGCTGAGCTGAGCCTGTCAAAGGAACTTTGCGATCCTGCGGACTTGGACGGCTGTTCGTCAGGAGCCGCCGCCCGTCGCTTCGCACCGTCCGCTGGCGCTGGCTCGGCGCGAGCGGAACTGACACGCCTTGCCTTGTCTGACCAGCATTGCCACTAACGGGAGCCCGCCGCGAACCACGCGGCGAAGCCGGCGGCGTCGAGGGCGGCGCGGCGCGCGGGATCGGGGAACGCCCAGGCGCGCACGGAGACGGTCGCGCGCAGCAGGAGATCGAACAGCGGCAGGTGGCGGCGGAGCGTGCGGCGCAGGCGGTGCGCCTTGATCGGGTTGAACCCGCCGAGCAGCGACAGCACCTGGCGCGGGTTCTTCTTGACCCACAGCCACGAGCCCAGCTCGAGCGTCAGCGGCAGCAGCGCGCCGCCGCCACGCGCCGCGCGCGTGTCGTAGGCGTGATCCCAGAGGTCGCCGTCGATCGTGTAGACGCGCGCGGTCGGCTCGAGGTGATAGACGTGGTTGGGCAGCGTCTGATCGAGGAGCTGCTTGAACGCGTAGATCTCGGCGAGGTGGGGCAGCGGGCGGCGGGTCCGCGCCCACGGGAACCACAGCCGGTCGACCATGCCGAAGCCGGAGTGGACGTCGAGCGCGAGCGCCAGCGGCGAGGCGCGGGTCTGCGCGTCGACGAAGCGCAGCAGCGCCGCCGCCTCGGGCTCCATCGGCGCGCCGGCGTGGCCCCCGAACCACGGCAGCCGCGGCGAGACGCGCTGCCCGCCGACCCACGGCGTCGCGACCGTCTCGGGGTGCGGCGGCGCGTTGCGCATCAGATCGACGCCGCGGCCGTTGGCGCGGCGCCGCAGGGCGAGCCCGACCGGGTTGACCAGCGGCACGAAGCAGACGCGGCAGCGGCGCAGCGCCTCGCCCAGCACCTCGTCCCACGCCAGCTGCGCCAGGAACGTCGTGAGGAACGCCAGCACGACCTCCGTCCCGATCCGCTCGAGGCCGTGGACGCCACCGACGACGATCAGCGCCGGCGCGTCGGGCGCGTCGGTGCCGAACCGGAGCGCGTGCACGGGCAGGCGCAGGCCGGCGCCCTCGGCGTGAACCAGCACCGAGACCTCGCCGTGCCGGCTCGCGCCGTCGAGCAGGCGCTCGAGGACGACGAGCTCCGGGGTCGCGGCGATCACGCGGTGAGCCGCGGCGCGCTGGCGCCGCGCGGGAACACCACGCGCCAGCCGCCCGGCGTCTCGAGCACGCTGACCGTGACGCGGCGCGCGCCCGCGGCCGCCGCGGCGACGCGCAAGGGGCCGCGCAGCGCCTCCTCGTCACCGATCACCGCCACCCCGGCGGCGAACGCGTCGAGCGCACCCTCGACGTCGTCGCGGACGTCGCGCTCCTCGCGGTCGAGCCGCGGCAGCCCGAGCGCGGCGACCGCGGCGCGCACGCGCCACTCCAGCGACGACGGCGCGAGCAGGCCGGGCGTCGCGGCGAGCACGGCGAGCGGGGTCCACGGGCCACCGGCGACCGCGAGCAGCGCGGGGCCGACGGGCGGCGCGCCGGCGACGACGACGCGCGTGCCGCGCGCGGCCAGCAGCTCGCCGGCGAGCGCCGATGCGCGCCGCGCGGCCTCGGCCAGGTCCCACGGATCCGACGCGCGCGCCTCGACGGCGAGCGCGCCCAGCGCCGCGACGCGACGGGCCGCGGCGATCACCGCTGCCTCGCGACGAGGGCCATCGCCTCGTAGATCAGGTGGGCGCCGAGGTGGCACGTGAGGTCGGCGTGGTCGAGCGTGGGGCACACCTCGACGAGGTCGGCGCCGACGAGGTCGACGCCGGCGAGCGCGCGGAGCAGCGCGAGCAGCTCGCGCGAGGTCAGCCCGCCGGGCACCGGCGTCCCGGTCCCGGGCGCGAACGCCGGGTCGAGCACGTCGACGTCGATCGACAGGTAGACCGGCAGGTCCCCGATCGCGTCGCCGAGCGCCGCGCCGATCGCGGCGGCGCCGAGCTCGGTCACCTCGTCGGCCCAGAACCGCAGGCCGCCGTGCGCGGCGGCGAGCTTGCCGTCGTCCGCGCCGCCCCACGGCCCGCGCAGGCCGATCTGGTGGAGCTGGCCCGGCGCGATCAGCCCCTCGGCGATCGCGTGGCGCATCGGCGTGCCGTGGTGGTGGTCCTCGCCCCACACCTCGGGCCCGCTGGTGTCGAGGTGGGCGTCGAGGTGGATCACCGCGACCGGGTCGTGGACCTCTGCGACCGCGCGCAGCGCCGGCAGCGCGACCGAGTGGTCGCCGCCGACGACGAACGGCACCGCGCCCGCGCTGGCGATCAAACCGACCTCGCCCTGCACCGCGTCGCGCATCGCGCCGCGGTCGAACGGCGGGAACGCGACGTTGCCGCCGTCGACGGCGCGCAGCGCGCGGAACACGTCGAGCTGGTGGACTGGGTGCCAGCCCTGGACCAGCGCCGAGACGCGGCGCAGGTGGTACGGGGCGAACCGGGCGCCCGGCTGGTAGGTCGTGCCGGCGTCGAACGGGACGCCGAGCAGCACGACGTCCGCGCCGCGGTACAGCTCGTCACGGGAGCGCGCGAAGTCGACGCTCGGCAGGCGGAAGAACGGCGTCTGGCCGTGCCGCAGGTACTCGAACGCGGTCTGCTGGGTCATGGGAGCCTCCGGTGCTCGCGGTCCAGGAAGGAAGGCCGAGCAGCGCCGCGATCTCGTGGCGCGCCGCGGCGGCGAGGATGCGGGCCGAGTCGCGCGGCCACGGCAGGATCGGCGAGCCGAACGTCACGCGCGCGACGATCTCGTCGCGCGCCGCGGTCTGGACGTAGTGCGGCGCGAACGACGCGCCGCCGGTCCAGGCGATCGCCGGGGATGCGTAGCTCAGCGCGATCGGGACGATCGGCGCGCCGGCGAGGCGCGCGACGCCGAACACGCCGCGCCTGAACGGCAGCAGGCGCGTGCCGTCGGTGGTCGTGCCCTCGGGGAAGTTGAGCACCGACGCGCCCGCGCCGAGCACGCGCAGCGCGCGGCGCAGCGCGACCGCGCCGGACATCGGGCTCGACCGGTCGACGAAGCTGACGCCGAGCGCGCGGCCGCCGGCGCCGATCACCGGCCAGCCGGCGACCTCGCCCTTGGCGATCGGCGCGCACGGCGCGAGCTGGCCGAGCACGATCGCGTCGAGCCAGCTGACGTGGTTGGCGACGAGCACGCACGGCCCGTCGGGCAGCTCGCCGCGGCGCTCGAGCCGGACGCCGTGCAGCGCGGCCAGCGCGCGGGTGATCGACTGGAACCGCGCCGCGGCGACGGCAGGGGACGGGGTCCTCCGACCCTCGCCGATCGCCGCGAGCGTGGCGAACAGGGTGCCGCCGCCGCGCCGGCCGACGCGCAGCGCGCGGCGCACGGCGGTGAGCGGCGCGCGGCTCACGCGGCCTCGACGGCCGCGGCGTGCGGCGCGGGATCGACGAAGCCGAGCCGCTCGTACTTGGCGCGCATCCGCTCGAACCCGGCGCGGTCGATGCGCGAGACGATCCGCTCGTCGCCCGGGCCGTAGAAGTCCTTGCGCCGCTCGACGTCGGTCGCGCCGAGCATGCGGTGCAGCGCGCGCGCCGCGGTGTTGTCCTCCTTCACCGTGAACCAGCACGCGTCGACCTTGCCGAACACGTGCCGCACGAACGCGCCGATCAGGTTCACCGTCACGCGCCCGCGCTGGTACTCCTCGCGCACGGCCAGCGTCGTGCAGTAGACCTCGCGGTCCTTGACGAAGGACAGCAGGTAGCCGACGGGGCGATCATCGTCGAGCGCGAGGAAGCACGACTCGGGGAAGAACTCGACGCACAGCCGCAGGTAGTACGGACACAAGAGGCCCTCGCCCAGGGCGCCGAAGATGTCGCGCTCCAGCTCGGCGAGCGCCGCGAAGTCGTCGCGGGTCAGGGACCGGATGTGGACCATGGCAGCCTCCGCTTCGGATTGCCCGCACCTTGCCGCGCCGCCGTGGCGGGACGGTGGAGCGCGCGCGGCCGGGCCGCTACGTCTCTGCAAGCCTTGCGCGAGCGCGCGGTGACGGCGGCGTGACGCGGTGTAACCTCGGCGCGAAGATGCGCACCACGGTCGTCCATCGCTGGACCAGCGGCCTGCCGACCGACGACGATCACCCGTACCGCACCGGCGCGTGGCGCCCGGACCTCGTCGAGTACGACGCCGACGACCTCGACGTGCTCGAGGGCGCGATCCCCGAGGAGCTCGACGGCGTCTACCTGCGCAACACCGAGAACCCGCTGCTGCCGGCGATCGGCCGCTACCACCCGTTCGACGGCGACGGCATGCTCCACGCGATCCGGTTCGCCGGCGGGCGCGCGCGCTACCGCAACCGGATGGTCCGCACCGCCGGGCTCGCCGCCGAGCTCGCCGCCGGGCGCCCGCTGTGGGCCGGCATCATCGAGCCGCCCGCGTCGTCGGAGCGGACCGACGGCTGGGGCGCGCGCACGCGCATGAAGGACGCGTCGTCGACCGACGTCGTCGTCCACGCCGGCCGCGCGCTGACCTCGTTCTACCAGTGCGGCGACCTCTACCAGCACGACCCCGAGACGCTCGCGCCGCTCGGCGTCGCCAGCGAGGATCCGCGGTGGGGCGGCGGGTTCCCGACGTGGGGCGTGTCGGCGCACCCCAAGCTCGACGAGCACACCGGCGAGCTGTTGTGGTTCGCGTACAGCAAGGAGGCGCCGTACCTGCGCTACGGCGTGCTCGACGCGGCCGGGCGCCTCGTCCACACGATCGACGTCGCGACGCCGGGGCCGCGGCTGCCCCACGACATGGCGTTCACCGAGCGGTTCGCGATCCTGAACGACTTCCCGGTCTACTGGGACGAGGCGCTGCTCGCGCAGGGCGTGCACCGGCCCCGGCTGCACAAGGACGTCCCGTCGCGGTTCGCGATCGTGCCGCGGCGCGGGCGCGCCGACGAGGTGCGGTGGTTCGAGGCGTCGCCGACGTACGTGCTGCACTGGATCAACGCGTACGAGGACGGCGACGTGATCGTCCTCGACGGCTACCGCCAGGCGCAGCCGATGCCGCGGCCGACGCCGGAGGACGGGCCGTGGGGGCCGCTGAAGAAGCAGGTCGATCTGTGGGCGATGGGCACGACGCCGCACCGCTGGCGGTTCGATCTGCGCACCGGCCGCACCACCGAGGAGCCGCTCGCCGACGAGATCTGCGAGTTCCCGACGATCAACGGCCGGTTCGGCGGGCGCCGCCACCGCCACGCCTACGCGATGACCGCCAGGCGCGGCTGGTTCCTGTTCGACGGCCTGGTCCACCACGACGTCGAGCGCGGCGTGGTCGACCGGTTCCGCTGGCCCGACGGCGTGTACGCCAGCGAGTCGCCGATGGCGCCGCGCGCCGCCGGCACCGCCGAGGACGACGGCTGGGTCGTCACGTTCGTCGCCGACACCGTGCGCGACGCCGGCGAGTGCTGGGTGTTCGACGCGCGGCGGATCGGCGACGGGCCGGTCGCGCGCGTCGCGCTGCCGGCTCGGATGTGCAGCGGCACCCACGCGTGCTGGGCGCCCGGCGGCGCGCTCGGCGGAGCCGGCGCGTGAGCGAGGCGTTCGTCCTCGACGGCCGGCGCACCCCGCGCGGCAAGGGCTCGCCGCGCGGCGCGCTGCACGGCGTGGCGCCGCTGCGCCTGGTCACCGGGCTGCTCGAGGCGCTGGCCGCGCGCGGCGCGCGCGACGTCGACGACCTCGTCCTCGGCTGCGCGACGCAGGTCGACGATCAGGGCACCAACCTCGCCCGCACCGCCGCGCTGGCCGCCGGGTGGGACGACGTGCCCGGCGCGACGATCAACCGGTTCTGCGCGTCGGGGCTCGACGCGGTCAACGTCGCGGCGGCGCGCGTGCGCGCCGGCGACGCGTCGTTGGTCCTCGCCGGCGGCGTCGAGTCGACGTCGCGCGTCGCGATGTTCGGCGATCGCGGCCCGCTCTACGCCGATCCGGCGGTCGCCGCGATCGCGGGCAGCGTGCACATGGGCATCGCCGCCGACCTGGTCGCGACGATCGAGGGTCACGACCGCGCCGAGCTCGACGCCTACGCGCTGCGGACGCGGGCGCGGGCGCGCGCGGCGTGGGCCGACGGCCGCGCCGCGGCCTCGGTCGAGCCGGTGCGCGACGCCGCCGGCGCGGTCGTGCTCGCGCGCGACGAGCTGGTCGCGTACGCGCCGGACGCCGCCGAGCTCGCCGCGCTGCCGCCGGCGTTCGCCGAGGCCGGCGCCGCCGGGCAGGACGAGGTCGCCCTCGCCCGCCACCCCGAGGTCCGCGCCCGCCACGGCGAGCTCCGCCACCTCCACACCCGCGCCAGCTCGCCGGCGCTCGCCGACGCCGCGGCGCTGGTGGTGGTCGGCGACGCCCGCGCCGCGGCGCGCGCTGGCCTGGCGCCGCGCGCGCGGATCGTGGCCGCGGCGACGTGCGCGTCCGATCCGGTGCTGATGCTGACCGCCGGCCAGCTCGCGGTCGAGCGCGTGCTCGCGCGCGCCGGGCTGCGCCCGGCCGACGTCGACGTGTTCGTGTTCGCCGAGGCGTTCGCGTCGCTGTGCCTGCGGTTCCAGCGCGCGCTCGATGTCGACGACGACCGGTTCAACCCCGACGGCGGCACGATCGCCGGCGGCCACGCGTTCGGCGCGACCGGCGCGGTGCTGCTGCTCGAGGCGATCGACCTGCTCGTCCACCGCGGCGCGCGCCGCGCCGTGGTCGCGATCAGCGGCGCCGCCGGGGTCGGCGTCGCGACGCTGCTCGAGCGGGCGTGACGACCGCGGCACGTGCCGCGGTCGCCGAGCTCCGTGGCGATGTCGTCAGAAGAACAGGTGGACCATGCCGACGACGTTCGGCGCGAAGATCGCGCCGAACTCGTAGCGCGAGGTCGAGCTGTCGTCGCCGGGCTGCTCCTGCGTCGTCGACGACCGGGTGAACGCGGGGTTGGTGCCGGTGAGGCTGATCACCCAGTGCGGCGACAGCCAGTACTCGACGCCGAGGCCCCAGTGGACGTCGAACGTGATCGTGCGCGTGTTGTTGTCGTCCCCGTCGGGGCTGGACTCCTCTCGATGCCGCCGGTGTCGACGGACTGGCCGCCGACCGACAACCGCGCGCGCGGCTCGATCGTCACGCCGCTGGCGAGGCGGAACCGCACGCCGGCCTCGTTCGGGCCCTGCAGGTCCGCCGGGAAGTCGTAGCCGATGCCGACGCCGACGGCGTAGCCGTCGGGCCGTGCGCCCACGGGCTCGGCGACCGCCGGCGGCGGCGGCGGCGGCGGCGCGGGCGGCGGTGGCGGCGCGGGCGTGTCCTCGGGCGGCGGCGGCTCGTCATCCGGTGGCAGCGGCGCCGGGTCATCCGGCCCCTCCGGGTCCGTCGGCAGCATCGGCTCGTCGACCGGCGGCGGCATCCCGCCGGGCTGCGCGGCCACCGCCGTCGGCGCCGCCACGAGCGCGAGCACCACCGTCATCCAGCGAGCGTGGAGCGTCATCGTGTCCTCCCCTGCCCGCGATCATCGACCGTCCCGGATCGACGCGCAACCCGCCGCGGCGGGCTCACGGTCGACTCCCCGATCGAGCCGGCGACCAGACCACCGATGCCGCCGACGCCCGCGATCACTCGAGCCTGTAGGTCACCTGCAACAGGAACAGGTCGTTGGGGTGACGGATGTCGCCGCCCGCCGCGTCCTCCTCCTCGACCTCGACGATGTGAGCGTAGCTGGCCTGGACCTTGAGCCCGTGGCGCGCCTGGTAGAAGGACAGGTTGCCGGTGAACAGCCGCAGCGACTGGTCCGGATCGCCCGGGGCGTCGACCGGGACGGCGTCGTTGCGGTCGATCTCCTCGACGCGGCCGGCGACCTCGAGCTTCTCGCTGAAGAACCCGCCCAGCGGCAGCAGGTAGCCGACCTGCCCGGCCCAGCCCTTCGACGTGTAGTCGGTCTGGATCATCTCCGGGAGCTCGTGCTCGATCTGGACGTACTCGGCGGACACCGACACGCCGTGCCAGGCGGCCGAGACGTCGCCGCCGAAGCCGAGGATGTCGTCGACGCCGTCGCCGATGTCGAGCTTGTTCTTGAACACGTTGCCGGCGACGGTGAGGTGATCCTCCCACCCGCCCTCGGCGAACGCGGCGTCGCGGCCGAACGGGCGCAGCTCGAGCCGCGCCGCGTAGAGGAAGTTCTCGTCGATGTTCTGGACCTGGTTGCGGCCCTCGCCGTTGAACACGCCGACGGACAGCCCGACCAGGTTCGCGGTCACGCTCGCGCGCGCCCCGACCTGGCGATCCGGGCCGAGCGAGCCGAGCTCGGCGCGCTCGACGAACTGCAGCCGGCTCTCGGACAGCAGGGTCTGGCGCGAGAACGGCGCCTTGACCTGGCCGAGATCGACCTGCCAGCGCCCGCCGAGCGGCAGCCCCTTGCCGCGCGCCCACACGTACGCGTCGAGGAGCTGGAACTCGGGCGTGGTCTCGCCCTCGAGCTCGGCGCCGACGTCGATCGACTCGATCGCCTGGGTCGCGCTCACCAGCACGCGCGCCCGCCGGAACCGGAAGCCGTCCGTGTCGTTGTCGGCGTCGGAGTCCTGGCGGATCCGGAGCTGCGGCTGGAGGTAGCCGCCGACGGTGACGTTCGGCCCCTCCGGATCGTCGGCGCCCGCGTCGGCGGCCGCCAGGGTGGGGACGGAGGCCAGGCTGGCCGCGATCAGGGCAGTCGCTCGGGCGCGCAAGGTGGTCCGACGATGACGCCGCCCCGCGTCGTTTTCAAATCATCTCTGCGACGAAATCGCCACGGAGCGCGCGAGCGGGGTCCCGTGCGACAATGCGCGACCGGTCATGGACGCGGCCACGTTCCAGCCGACGCGGTTCCGCATCGTGCGCTGCCTCGGCAGCGGCGCGACCGGCGACGTCTACGAGGCGTGGGACCGCGACCGCGGCGCGGCGGTCGCGCTCAAGACGCTGCGCCACCTCCACCCGCAGGCGATCGCGCGGTTCAAGCACGAGTTCCGCGCGCTGCAGGACATCGATCACCCCAACCTCGTGTCGATCGGCGAGCTGCTCGAGGAGGACGGCCACCTGTTCTTCACGATGGAGCTGGTCCGCGGCCGCGACTTCCTCACGTGGACCGGCGGCGACGAGGCGCGGCTGCGCCACGCGCTGATCGAGGTCGGGCGCGGGCTGGTGGCGCTCCACGCCGCCGGCAAGATCCACCGCGACGTCAAGCCGTCGAACGTGCTCGTCACCGACGACGGCCGCGTCGTGCTGCTCGACTTCGGCCTGCTCGCCGACAGCGAGCACGGCGACACGTGGTCGGGGCAGGCGATCGTCGGGACGCCGCACTACATGGCGCCCGAGCAGGCCGCCGGGCAGCCGCCGGGCCCCGCCGCCGACTGGTACGCGGTCGGCGTGATGCTCTACGAGGCGCTGACCGGGCAGCTGCCGTACGACGGCCCGCTGATGAAGATCCTGCTCGACAAGCAGCAGGTCGAGCCGCCGCCGCCGGAGTCGCTCGCGCCCGACGCGCCGGCCGACCTCGTCGCGATCTGCAAGGGCCTGCTGCGGTTCGACCCGGCGCAGCGCCCGAGCGGCGAGGCGGTGCTGCGCAAGCTCGGGCGCGCGCCGACGGCGCGGCCGACGCTGCAGCCGGCGACGCCGCTGACCCACGGCCCGCCGTTCGTCGGGCGCAGCGGCGAGCTGGCGACGCTGCAGGCCGCGCTCGAGCGCTGCGCGGCGACCCACCGGCCCGCGGCGGTGCTGGTCGAGGGCGACTCGGGCGTCGGCAAGTCGACGCTGGTGCGGGTGTTCGCCCGCTCGCTCGGCCACGCCACCGCGGTGCTCGCCGGGCGGTGCTTCGAGCGCGAGAGCGTGTCGTACAAGGCGTTCGACGGCGTCGTCGACGCCGCGGCGCGGCTGCTCGCGCGGATGGAGCCGGCCGACGCGGCGGCGCTGCTGCCGCGGCACGGCGCGCTGCTCGCGCAGGTGTTCCCGGCGCTCAAGCGGGTCAAGGCGTTCGCCAACGCGCCGCTGCCGGTGGCCGACGCGACCAGCCGCGAGCTGCGGTCGCGCGTGTTCGGCGCGCTGCGCGAGCTGCTGATCCGGCTGGCCGAGCGCCGCCCGGTGGTGATCGTGATCGACGATCTGCAGTGGGCCGACGAGGACAGCCTCGCGCTGCTCGGCGAGGTGCTGCGGCCGCCCGACGCGCCGCCGCTGGTGCTGATCGCGACGCTGCGCCCGACCAGCGGCGCCGCCGCGGCCGCGGCCGCCACACGCGTGCGGGCCGCGTGCACGGACACGCGGACGATCGCGCTCGGGCCGCTCGCGCCCGACGAGGCGCGCGAGCTCGCGAGCATGCTGCTGCACGCCCACGGCCTCGACGGGGCGATCGACCTCGACGAGGTGTCGCGCGAGGCCGGCGGGCACCCGCTGTTCCTCGACGAGCTGGTCCGCCACGCCGCGGCCTCGGGCGGCCACGCCGGCGGCGCGCTCCACCTCGACGACGTCGTCGGCCAGCGCGTCGCCGCGCTCGACGCCCGCGCGCGCGAGGTCGTCGAGCTGGTCGCGGTCGCCGGCCAGCCGCTCTACCAGGAGACGTTCGCGCGCGCCGCGGACGTGCCGCCGGAGGCGCTCGGCCGGCTGGTGTCGGCGCTGCGCGTGTCGAACCTGGTGCGCGCCGGCGGCGCCCGACCGGCCGACACGATCGAGCCCTACCACGACCGCGTGCGCGACGCGATCCTGGCGCGGCTCGACGGTGATCGCCGCAGGGAGCTCCACCGCGCGCTGGCGGCGGCGATCGAGGGCTCGCCGCACCCGGGGCAGGAGTCGATCCTGGCGTTCCACTGGGACGGCGCCGGGCGGCCCGAGGTCGCCGCGCGCCACGCCGCGCTCGCCGGCGCGCGCGCCGCCGAGGCGCTGGCGTTCGATCAGGCCGCGCGCGCGTTCGCGTGGGCGCTCGAGCTCGGCCACCCCGACCGCGCGGAGCTGCTCGAGTGTCTCGGCGACGCGCTCGGCAACGTCGGTCGCGGCGCCCAGGCCGCGGACGCCTACCTCGAGGCCGCGGCGCTCGTCGGCGTCGACGCGACCGCGCTCGAGCTGCGGCGCCGCGCCGCGGAGCAGCTCCTGATCAGCGGCCACATCGACCGCGGCATGGAGCTGACGACGACGGTGCTGCGCGAGCTGGGCATGTCGCTGCCGGCGACGCCGCGGCGCGCGCTGATGTCGCTGCTGGTGCGCCGCGCGCGGCTGCGGCTGCGCGGCCTGGGGTTCGTCGAGCGCCACGCCAGCGAGGTCGCGCCGACCGAGCTGACCCGGATCGACATGTGCTGGTCGATCGCGACCGGGCTGGCGATGGTCGACACGATCCGCGGCGCCGACTTCCAGACCCGCCACATGCTGCTCGCGCTCGCCGCCGGCGAGCCGACGCGCGTCGCCAAGGCGCTCGCGATCGAGGGCGGGTTCCTGTCGACCTCGGGCCCGCGCGGCCGCGACCGCGCGCGCGCGCTGTTCGTGACGGCGCGCGCGCTGCTCGAGCGCAACCCGTCGCCGTTCGCGACGGCGCTGCTCTACGGGGCCGAGTGCATCAACGAGTACCAGGGCGGCGGATGGCGCCGGGCCTACGAGCTGTCGCGCCAGGCCGAGGCGGCGGTGCGCACCCAGGGCGGCGGCGCGGGGATCGCTTGGCAGCTCGACACGGTCCACTTCTTCTGGCTGTACACGCTGTTCTACCTGGGCCGGCTCGACGAGCTCGCGACCGAGGCGCCGGCCCTGCTGCGCGCGGCGACCGAGCGCGGCGACATCTACGCCGCGACCAACCTGCGCGTGGGCATCCCCAACGTCGCGTGGCTGGTGCGCGACGACGCCGCGCGCGCCGACGCCGAGCTCGACACCGCGCTGCGCCAGTGGAGCGCGCAGGGCTTCCACCTCCAGCACTACCACCACCTCGTCGGGCTCGGGCAGCTCCACCTCTACACCGGCGACGGCGCGTCGGGGTACGCGCGCGTCGCCGAGCGGTGGCCGGCGCTGGAGGCGTCGCTGATCCTGCGGATCGAGCTGGTGCGTCGCGAGGCGCAGGTCGTGCGCGCGAAGCTCGCCGTGCTGGCGGCGCGGCAGCAGCCGGCGCGCCGCGCCGAGCTGCTGGGCGAGGCGGCCGCGCTGTGCCGCAAGGCCGCGCGGGGCGCGGGGACGTACGCGCGCGGGTGGGCGATCCTGACCGAGGCGGGGGTCGCGGCGACGCGCGGCGACACCGACCAGGCGGTCGCCCGGCTGCGCGCGGCGCTCCCGCTGCTCGACGAGGCCGCGATGCCGATCTACGCCGCGGTGGCGCGCGGCCGGCTCGGCGCGCTGGTCGGCGGCGACGACGGCGCGGCGATGATCGCCGCGGGCGAGGCCGCGCTGCGCGCCCAGCAGGTCGCGGCGCCGGCGCGGTTCGCGCGGATGATCGCGCCCGGCTTCGACGACGAGGTGTGAGATGCTCGCCGCGTGCGCGCCCGCCTCGTCGTCCCCCTGCTGGCGCTGACGCTGCCCGCCGGCGCCGCCCACGCCGCCCACGCCGGCCCGACGCCGACGTCGCCGGGCGCGACCGGCAGCGCGACGCCCGCCGAGGCCGCCGCCGGGACGTTCACCCAGCTCGTCGCCGTCGTCACGCCCGGCGCGGATCCGCCGTCGACCGGGCTGGCGGTGCAGTGCGACATCGCGATGCTCGGCGAGCCGACGCTGCTGGCGCTGCTCGACGACGGCGGCCACGGCGACGGCGACGCCGCGGACCTGACGTTCGGCCGCGTCGTCGAGGTGCAGGAGGGCACGCCGCTCGGCGAGAAGTCGTTGCCGTGCATCGTCACCGACGCCGAGACGCGCCAGACCGCGTTCCTGATCACGGTGACCGTGGTCGCGGCGTGCGGCGACGCGGCGCTGCAGCCGCCGGAGGAGTGCGACGACGGCGGCAACGGCGAGGACGACGGGTGCGGCGCGACGTGCCTGGTCGAGGACGGATGGACGTGCGCCGGCGAGCCCGCCGACTGCGCGCCGGTGTGCGACGACGGGCTCGTCGTCGGCGACGAGGACTGCGACGACGACAACCAGGTCGCCGGCGACGGCTGCGACGCGTGCGTGCTGGAGCCGGGCTGGCTGTGCACCGGCGAGCCGTCGACGTGCTCGCGCGTCGCGCTGTGCGGCAACGGCGCGCTCGAGGGCGGCGAGCAGTGCGACGACGGCGACGCCGACAGCGAGGACGGGTGCGACGCCACCTGTCAGGTCGAGTCGGGCTACGAGTGCCGCGGCCGGCCGTCGTACTGCTGCAGCGGCCCGGCCGAGGAGTGCTTCGCCGACACCGACGGCGACAGCGTGTTCGACGCGATCGACAACTGCGTCGACGTCCCGAACCGCAGCCAGCTCGACGCCGACGGCGACGGCGTCGGCGACACCTGCGATGACGATCCCGCCCCGCCGGGCGAGGACGCCGGCTGCTGCGGCGGCGCGCCCGCGCCCGCCCCGGGCGCCGTGGCGCTCGCGCTCGCGACGCTCGCGGCGCTGCGTCGGCGGCGTCAGTCCCTCAGCGGAGGCGTGAACCGGTCGACGAGCCAGCGCGTCGGACCGGGCAGCAGGCGCGACAGGGCGTAGACGCGCGGGTAGATGACGCGCGGCTTCCTGCGGTCGACCGCGTCGGCGATCAGGCGGGCGAGGGCCTCGGGCGTGCCGGTGGGGACGCGCGCCGCGGTGGCGCTCGCGGCGAACCGCGCGCGCGCCGCGGTCTCCATCTCGGACGTGACCGGGCCCGGGTAGACGGTGACGACGTGGACGCCGTGCGGCGCGAGCTCGGCGCGCAGGCCCTCCGAGGCCGCGGCGAGCGCGCCCTTCGACGCGTTGTAGAAGAACATCCCCGGCGTCGGCGCCAGCGCCGCCATCGACGCGATGTCGACGACGCAGCCGCGGCCGCGCGCGACCATCCCGGGCAGCGCGCACGTCGTCAGACGCAGCGGCGACAGCACGTTGACGCGGAGCGACCGCTCGCCCGCGGTCCAGTCGGCGGCGTGCGCGGCGCCCATCACCTGCACGCCGGCGTTGTTGACCAGCACGTCGAGCGGGCCGAGCGCGGCCTCGGCCTCCTCGATCACGCCCGGCGCGCGCTCGGGATCCGCGAGATCCGCGGCGATGACGTGGGCGCGCCCGGGCGCGGTGGCCGCGAGCTCGTCGAGCCGGTCCTTGCGGCGGGCGACGAGCGTGACCGCGTCGCCGCGCTGCAGGTAGAGGCTGGCGATCGCCTCGCCGATGCCGCTCGACGCGCCGGTGATGAGGACGTGCATGGCGTGCGACAGTACACCGCCCCGTCCGTGAGCCATCCTCGTTCGTAGCCCGCCCATGACCACGCTCGACAAGGTGCTGCTCGGCCTGCTGATCCCGTTCTGGATCGTCGCCGGCGCCAACCACTTCCTCTCGCCCGACGCCTACGCCGCGATGATGCCGGCGGCGCTGCCGTGGCCCTACGGCCTGGTCTATGCCTCGGGCGTGGCCGAGATCGCCGGCGGCCTCGGCCTCATCCACCCGCGGACCCGCCGGCTCGCGGCCTGGGGGCTGATCGCGCTGCTGGTGGCGGTGTTCCCGGCCAACATCAACATGGCGATCAACGACATCCCCCTCGCCGGGCGGGACCTGCCGGCGTGGGCGCGGTGGGGGCGGCTGCCGCTCCAGCTCGTGATGGTGGCCTGGGCCTACCGGTTCACCCGGCCGGTGCGAGCCTGACCCGAGGGCAGGGGGGGCGCCCGGGGCGGCCATTTCGGGGTTGGTTCGCGGCGGTCCCCGTGGTATCCCGCCGCCTTCATGAGCAGCCGTCTTTACGTGGGCAACCTGCCCTTCCACGCCACCGAGGATCTCCTGACCCAGGCCTTCTCCGCCTGCGGTGAGGTCAAGGAGGCCTCCATCGTCCTCGATCGCATGAGCGGTCGCTCGCGCGGCTTCGGGTTCGTCGAGATGGCCTCGCCGGATCTGGCGCAGAAGGCGATCGAGCAGCTCGACGGCCAGGATCTCGGCGGTCGCGCGATGCGCGTCAGCCTCGCCGAGGAGCGCCGCGGTGGCGGCGGCGGCGGCGGCGGTGGCTTCCGCGGCGGTGGCGGCGGCGGCGGCGGTGGCTACCGCGGCGGTGGCGGCGGCGGCGGCGGTGACCGTGGCGGTCGCGGCGGCGGTGGCCGCGGCGGTCGCGGCGGCGGCGATCGCTGGTAACCCGGCGCGCCCACAGCCGGCCACGCCGCGGTAAGTTCGCCGCGTGGCCACCTCCGACCCGCTGATCGGCGCCGTCCTCGACGGCCGGTACCGGGTCGTCGAGCGAATCGCCGAGGGCGCGATGGGAGTGGTGTATCGCGGGGAGCGCACCAAGCTCCACCGCGCGGTGGCGATCAAGTTCCTGCAGGCGGAGCTGGCCGACGAGCCCGCGCGCCGGCAGCGGTTCGAGATCGAGGCGCGCGCGATGGCGCGGCTCGATCACCCGCACTGCGCCGCGGTGATCGACGTCGGGCTCCACGCCGGCATGCCGTTCGTGGTGATGGACTACGTCCGCGGGGTCACCCTGCGCGACGTCCTCGACCACGGGCCGCTCGAGCCCGCGCGCGCCGTGGCGATCCTGCGCCAGGTCCTGTCGGGGCTGGCGCACGCCCACGAGCTCGGCATCTTCCACCGCGACATCAAGCCGGCGAACGTCATGCTCGCGGAGCGCACCGGCCTCGGCGAGCAGGTCCGCATCCTCGACTTCGGGCTGGCGCGCCTGCGCGACCAGGAGAGCGCGCTGACCGCGGGCATCGTGATCGGCACGCCGTCGTACATGGCGCCCGAGCAGTGCACGGGCGGGCTGATCGACGGGCGGACCGACCTCTACGCGTGCGGCGTGCTGCTGTTCGAGATGCTCACCGGCGGCAAGCCGTTCGACGGCGACCAGGCGATCGACGTCCTGCGCCACCACCTGCACTCGCCGCCGCCGCGGCTCGACGCCGCGCGCCCCGGCGCCGCGTTCGGCCCGCTCGAGGACGTCGTGGCGCGCGCCCTCGCCAAGGCGCCGGCCGACCGCTTCGCCTCGGCGGCCGAGATGGCGAGCGCGCTCGACGCCGCGAGCGGCGCGGCCGCGGCCCCGCCCCCGCCCTCGCCACTCGGCGCGGTCGCCCTGCCGCCGCCGCCGCCGCTGTCCGTCGCCACCCCGTGGAACGCGCGCGCCTGGGCCGAGCAGCACCGCCGCGAGGTCACGATCGCCGCCGCCATCGCGGCGATCCTGTTGATCGGCGTCATGGCCCGCTGCGCCGGCGCGTGACGCGCTACTTCACCTCGCCCAGCTCGACGAACGCGCGGTCGTTCATCACCACGAACGGCCGGTCCTCGAACGTCAGCCCGCCCTTGCCGTCGTGGCGCAGCACCTGGAGCTTGCCCATGCCGTAGCCCATCGGGCCGCGCGAGTAGTAGTGGATCGACAGCGCGTACGGCGCCGCCGCGGGCTTGCCCTCGATCGTGAAGCACTCCGGGCCGTAGCCGGTCGTGACGTCGGCGTAGAGCTCGCCGCCCGACGCCAGCTTCATCGCCTGGTAGTAGGCGTGGCCGCCGCGCGCGTCGCGGATGTGGAAGTCGACGTCGTTGCCGTCGGTCTCCCACACCAGCACGAACCGCGTCGACGGCGTCCGCGACAGCGAGGCCCGCGCCGCGGCCAGCCGCTCGATGATCTCGCCGCGCGCCTTCGGCTCGGCCGCGAGCCACGCCGCGCCGATCAGGCCCAGGTCCTCGCGCAGGATCCGCTCGCCCTCGCGGAACCGCCCGTCCGGGTAGCGCTGCGCCAGGCCGGCCTCGACCGCGGCGAACGCGTCGGCCGGGCGGCCCGCGCGGACCAGCGCGTACGCGAGCAGCCGGTGCCCGGTCAGGTGATCCGGGCGCTGCGCCACCGCGCGCTCGTAGGTGTCGACCGCGAGCGCGCGCGCCGCGGCCGCCGCGTCGCCCTCGGCGCCCGCGAGCCGGTCGAGCCGCTCGCCGGCGAACCGGCGCAGGTCGGCGCGCGCCGGGAACAGATCGATCAGCGAGCCGTAGGCGCGGGCGGCGCTGCCGACCTCGCGCGTCGCCTCGTACGCCTCGCCGAGCGCGATCAGCGCCAGCACGTCGGCCGGGTCGGTCGCGCGCCACGTCGTCGCCTCGACCAGCGCCGCGCCGGCCTTGCCCTTGGCGATCAGCTCCATCACCGTCGCCATCCGGCCGGTGTACGAGGCCGGGCCGTCGTTCGCCGGCGCGTCGTCCGACGGGGGCCGCGGCGCCGGCCGCCGCTCGGCGGGCTCCGCCTGGTTGCGCATCCGGTACTGCCCCTCGGCGCGATCGCTGTCGCGCCGGCCCATGCGCCCCTCGTCGAGCGCCATCGCGGTGCCGGTGCCGCCCGACTCGTCGTCGGACTCCTCCTCGGTGATCGGCGCGGGCGGCGGCGGAGGCGCGCCCGGCGCGTGATCGGCGAGCGGCGCGGGGTCGGCGACGTAGCCGTCCGCGCCGGGCTCGCCGTCGTCGGCCGGCGCCTCCGCCCCGGTCGCGACCTCCTCGCGCACCGACGCCTCGCGCGCCGCCGCCACGTCCTTCTTCTTCTCGGCCTTGCGCGGCTCCTGCTTCGTCGTCGTCACGTCGACCGCGAGCCACGCCACGTCCTTGCGCGACCGTACCTCGACGCCCTGGTCCCCGACGACGAGGATCCCGGCGAGCGCGGTCCGCTCGATCCCGAACCGCTGGTAGTCGGCCTCGGTCTCGAGCACGAGCATCGCGGTGTGGTCCGACAGCACGCGGTACGTCGTCGACCGCTTCACGATCTCGTCGACCGCCGCGGCGCGCGCCTTGGCGTCGGTGATCGCGCCGAGCGACGCCTCCATCCGCGCGATCTCCGCGGCGACCGCGGCGCGCTCGACCAGCGGCGCCACCGCCGGCTCGACGGTGAGCTGCCGGCGGTCCGCGCCGAGCGTCACGGTCACCCGCGACGGCGCCCCGTCGACGGCGGCGTAGATCATCGCCGCGTCGCCCGGCTGCACGCCGTCGATCCGGTCCGGCCAGGTCCAGCGCGCTCCCTCGACGGCCACCGCGATCCCCGAGCGCGTCGCCAGCCCGAGCCGGCGCGCGACCTCGCCCGCGCCGTCGTCGAGATCGAGCACCGCGCCGTCGCGGGCCAGCCGGCCGCGCGTCATCGCCTCGGCCGCGGCGCGCTCGCGGATGCCGCCGGCGAGCACGACGTCGAGCCGCTCGACCCCGGCGCCGAGCCCGGCCGCGGCCTCGCCCAGCGCGGTGGCGTCGAGCTGCCCGGCGGTCGCGACGCCGTCGGTGATCACGACGACGCGCCCGGCCGCGCCGCGCGCCTTGGCCCACGCCAGCGCCGCGTCGAGGCGCGACGCGCCGAGCGCGCCGCGCTCGACCAGCGCGGCCTCGAGCTTGCCGGCCGCCGCCGCCGCCGCGCCCTCGTACACCGCCGCGACGTCCTGATCGAACGCGGCGACGCGGACCTCGAGCCCGGCGTGGGCGCGGCCCAGCGCCGCGACCAGCTCGTCGACGGCGCGCGCGTAGGCGGCGAAGCCCAGCGCGCGCGACGCGCTGGTGTCGACCAGGATCGTCGCGCGCGTGATCACCTCGGGCGCCGGCGGCAGCTCCGGCGCGACGCGCAGCGCGACGACGCCGGGCGCGCCGAGCGCGTGGGTCGCGCCGCTGCCCGGCACCGCGAGATCGCGATCCGGCTTCCAGTCGCGCTCCGACAGCGTCGCCTCGTCCCACACCAGCGCGCCGCTGTCGACGCGCGCCACCTGGATCCGGGCGTCGAGCTGGCCGACCGCGGGCAGCCCCTGCAGCGGCAGCACGAACGGCGCGTCCGGATCCGCCAGCTCCTGCGAGTACGCGACGATCAGCTCCTTCTCGCCGCGCGCCGGGATCGGGAACACCCGGGCCCGGAACTCGTTGCCGGCCTCCTTCTCGAGCAGCGCCGGGTCCTGGCGGCGGTGGAGGAAGTCCTCGTAGGCGCGCCGCGCCGCCTGGCGCTCGACCACCTCGGCCTCCATCCACCGGTCGTCGATCTTCATCGCGAACCGGCTGATCGCCGCGCGCTCGGGCAGCGTGATCGCGAACCGACCCTCGAGCACCCGGTCCTCGGGGTTGGCGAAGGTCAGCCGCAGCTCGGTGAACGCCAGCGGCCCGTCGACCACCGCGCGGGCGTCGAGCCGGGTCAGCGTCAGGCCGGTGCCGTCGCTGGTGGTGAGCCCGAGCGGCGGCGCGGCCGGCGCCGGCCGGTCCGGCAGGTCGGCCACCGCGATCGCGTTGCCGGACAGCCGGACGGGGGTGACCGCGGTGCCGGGGCCCGGCCCGGGCTTGGCGGCCCGGTCGGTGCCTCCCTGGCAGGCGGCGGACACGGCGACGGCACAGACCAGGGCGGCGGCGGGGCGGCGCATGCCGCGATCTACGCACGACCCGGAGATTCGCGCCGTCGCGATCTTCGGGGGATGTCAGGCAGATGGCGCGGGAGTGGTCATGGCGAGCTGACGACGACCGACCCGGGCCGCGACTCGAGCTGGAGCGCCACCGCCAGGGTCTGCGGGTTGGCCCGGTCCGGGCCGGACAGCAGCACGACGTCCGGCAGCCGGTCGCCGTTGAGGTCCTCGACCGTGACGGTGAGCCCGGACGTCACGTCGACGCCGGCCAGGACGAGCGGGTCGAACGCAGTCAGTGCGCCGTAGCGCCCGTCCTCGCCCGCGCGCGCGAGATAGACGCCGCCCGGCTGCAGGTCGTCCGCGGTCGGGTCGTCGCGCGTCACCAGCAGCAGCTCGAGCGTGCCGTCGAGCTCCAGATCGATCGCGGCGGCGCCGAGGACGAAGTGCCCGGGCGGGATCACGAGGTCCTCGCGGCTCGCCGGGTCCAGGCCGCCGTCGTTGCGCCAGATCGACGCCGCGGCGGGCAGCGCGGGGTCGCGGTCGCCGACCGGGTAGAACCCGCCGAGCAGGTCCTCGTCGCCGTCGCCGTCGAGATCCAGCGGCGCGAGCACGGTCGCCGGGCCGCGCTCGTCGCGCGCGCCGAGCACGACCGGCGCGGTCGCCGTGCACGCCTCGGCGGACGGGCAGTCCACGCCGACCGCGACCACCCGCCCCTCGACGTCGGCGCCGACGATCTGCGCCGGCGTGTCCCCGTGGCGACCGAGCGCCGCCCACTCCGAGCTGAACAGGTTGAAGTCCGACACCGGGATCTGCGCCTGGCCCGGCGCGGTGCGCTCGACCAGCGCGCCGAGCGCGTCCGAGCCGTACACCCGCACCTGCTGCTCGTAGATGATGCCGCCGAACGCCTCGACCAGCGCGATCACGTCGGTGTACGGATCGTCGTCGAGCGCGACCGCCAGCGCGTCGCCGACGATCGAGAACGAGTCGCCGCCGCCCGAGGTGGTGAGCGGGATCAGCGGCGCGGCGAGCCGCCGGCTGGTCGAGCCGAGCACGAGCGTGCCGCCGGTGGCCTCGCCGAGCGCGTTGATCACGACCAGGTCGTCGATCGCGTCGACCAGCCCCGGGACCGGCGCCGACGCATTGTCGACCGCCAGCAGCGTGCCGAGGTCCCCCATGTACGTCGGCGCCTGGGGCGGCGCCCCGGGCATGCCGAACGCGACGTGGAGCTGATCGCTGCCGGCGACGTCCGGCAGCCGCGTCACGAACGCGAGATCGCCGTGGCCGTTGCCGTCGTAGTCGCCGGCGAGGAGCTCGACGACCTCGCCCGGCGCAAACACCGTCGCGCCGTTGAACAGCCCGCGGATCGCCGTCCCGAGCCGGACGTCGATCGCGGTCGTGCCGTCGCGCGCGCCGACGTCGACGCGGCCGTCGCCGTTGACGTCGGCGATCACCGCGCCGCTCCACTCGACGTCCCCGAGCAGCGCGGGGGTGAACGTGCACGCGCGGCCGGCGCAGTCGTTGAGCTGGATCTCGGTCGTGGTGACGACGTCCGCCCGGCCGTCGCCGTCGAGGTCGCCGAACGCCAGCGGCCGCGACCGCGTGCCGGTCACGCCGTGGTCGATCAGCGGCTGCGGCGGCTCGAACCCGCCCGCGGCGTTGCCCCAGGCCACGACGAGCTGCTCGCCGGTCAGCGTCGACACCGAGACCAGCAGGTCCGACAGCAGATCGCCGTCGACGTCGGCGAACCACGCGCCGTGCAGAACCCGGCCGGGGAGCGTGACCGCCCCGACCGGCAGCAGCTCCTCGGTCGTCGTGTTGCCGAAGTAGAGGTGGAGCGCGCCCTCGTCGACGACCGCCGTGTCCGGGTCGTCGGCGAACGCCAGCGCGATCGCGACGACGTTCTTGGCGATCGGCGACGGCGCCCACGCCAGGCCCGCGGCGGCGAGCCGCTCGACGTCCTGCCCCGCCGGGATCGCCGCGCCGCCATCGCCTAACAGCAGCACCTGGCAGCCCTCGGCGAGCTCGCACAGCGGGCCCTGCGCGATCCGCAGCGCGAGCAGCACGTCGCTGATCGGCAGGTCGTTGTCGTCCGTGAACCGGACGGATCGCAGCGTGACGCGCCCGACCGCGTCGAGCGGGAACGACGTCTGGAACAGCGGCTGCATCACCGCGAGCGGGTCGCCGACCGCGGCGAACAGGCCGATCGACACCGGCATGATCACGTCGGCGCCGCCGTCACCGTCGAGGTCGGCGAGCCGCGGAGCCTCGGTCACGGTGAGGTTCGGGGCGGTGAACGCGGTCGCGTAGGTCGCGTCGGCGGTGCCCAGGCGCACCTCCATCGTCGAGGCGCCGACGCCGATCAGCTCGGGGTACCCGTCGCGCGTCGCGTCGCCGACCAGCGCCGACGGCGAGCTCCACCGCAGCGGCGCGGCGGCGGTGAACTGGCCCGACGGGACGCGGCACACGCCGTCGAGCCCGCACGCCGCGCCGGCCGGACACGACGCGCCGCCCAGCTCGTCGCAGCGAAACCGGCACGCCGCCGCGGTGTCGGGCGCGCCGCACCCGGGCCCGGCGACGTCGCAGTCCTCGCCCAGATCCGGCTCGACGACGCCGTTGCCGCACGCGCCGGGCGCGACCTCCGGGAGCTCGGCGCACGCGCCCATGGTGACGAGCGCAAGCAGCAGGACGAGCGCGAGCGCCCGGTGGTGACCCCTCATCGCGGTCACCATCGTACCAGGGACCCGCGTACCAGCGCGCAGGTCAGGCGGTCCGGACGTCGAGCGCCCCACCCTCGACGACGAACGCCAGCGACGCCGAGTTGAGGCAGTAGCGCTGGTGGGTCGGCAGCGGGCCGTCGTCGAACACGTGGCCGAGGTGGCCGTCGCACCGCTGGCACCGGATCTCGGTGCGGATCATGCCGTGGCTGAAGTCACGGATCTCCGCGATGTGCGCGGGGTCGAACGGCTGGAAGAAGCTCGGCCAGCCGGTGCCCGAGTCGAACTTGGCGCTCGACCGGAACAGCGGCAGGCCACACAGGCGGCACGTGTAGGTGCCCGCCTGCTTGTTGTCGAGGAACACGCCGCACCCCGGCCGCTCGGTGCCGTGGTGCAGCAGGACGCGGCGCTCCTCGGGCGACAGATCGGCGGCGAGCGCGGCGACCGCGGCGTCGGACAGGCGGGTCAGGTCGTAGCCGGAGGCGGACTGGGCCATGCCCATGGATACGACGGAACCGCCGGGCGGTCACGGCGGGTCACGACGCCGGGGTCGCGGCC
>WYBA01000448.1 GCA_011526095.1 Myxococcales bacterium
CGCGCGCCTGCCCGGGGCCGAGCTCGCCGTGGCCGAGGCGCTGCTCGAGCCGCCGTCGTCGGCGCGCGGGGTCGACGCCGTCGTCGGCAACCCGCCGTACGTGCGGTCGATCCGGCTGCGCCAGGCCGACCCGGCGCTGTGGACGGCGCTGCGCGGCCGGTTCGCCGCGACCTCGCACGGCGAGTGGGACCTGTACGCGGCGTTCGTCGAGCGCGCGCTCGACTGGCTGCGCCCGGGCGGGCGCGCCGGGCTGGTCGTGCCGTCGCGGTGGCTGACCGCGGCGTTCGCGGGCCCGCTGCGCGCGGCGCTCGCCGCGCGCGGCGCGGTGTGCGGCGTGATCGACTTCGGGGCCGAGCAGGTGTTCGCCGACGCCACGACCTACGCCAGCGTCGTCTACCTCCACGCCGCGGGCCCGGCGGCGGCGCCGGCCGGCGCGATCGCGGCGGCGCGGCTGGGGCCCGGCGGGTGGGCGACCGGGCAGGTCGCGACGGCGCGGCTCGGCGCCGCGCCGTGGGTGCTCGACGTCGGCGACGCCGCGGCGGCGTGCGCCGCGCTCGCCGCGCGCGGCGTGGCGCTCGGCGAGGTCGCGCGGATCGCCAAGGGCGTCGGCACCAACGCCGACGGCGCCTACGTGCTCGAGCGGTGCGCGGCGCGCGGCGCGCTCGTGCGCGGCGTGGCGACGCTCGACGGCGAGGAGGTCGAGGTCGAGGTCGAGCGCGCCGCGACCCGGCCGTGCCTGCGCGGCCGCGACGTCGCGGCGTGGGGCGTCGTCGACGAGGCCGCGCCGCACCCGCGCGCGATCTACCCGTACGACGCCGCCGGCGCGCTGATCGCGCTGCCGGCGCTGGCGCGGCGGTGGCCGCGCGCCGCCGCCCACCTGCGGCGCGGGCGCGCGCGGCTCGAGGCGCGCGAGGACGGCCGGTTCGCCGGCGCCGCGTTCCACCGCTACGGCCGGCCGCAGAACCTCGCGTTCCACGCCGACCGCGCCGCCAAGGTCGTCGTGCCCGACGTCGCGCGCGCCGGCCGCGCGCTGATCGACCAGGCCGGCGCGCTGGTGCTCGACAGCGCCTACGCGGTGCGCGCGCGCGCCGGCGCCGCGGCCGTCCCCGACGGCGATCCGTGGCTGCACGCGCTCGTGCTGTCGTCGCCGGTGGTGGCGCTGTGGCTGCGCGTCGCCGGCGTCCCGCTGCGCGGCGGCTACGTCCGGCTCAAGACCGCCTACCTCGCGCCGCTGCCGCTGCCGCCGGCGGGGCGCGCGCGCGACGAGGCCGTGCGCGCCGCGCGCGCCGGCGACCGCGACGAGGCGCTCGCCGCGCTGCGCGGCGCGTACGATCTGCCGGCGGCGTTGTGGGAGGGCGGAGCGTGACGGGCGTCTTGTCCGTGGACTTCATCGGCACCGCGCGGCTGGTCGCGGTCGAGCACGCGCTCGCCGCGCACGGCTACGTCCGCGTCGCGCGCGCGCCGGGCCCGGGGCAGTACTGCATCGCGGGCGTCGAGCCCGCGCCGGACTGGGCCGACACCTGGTACGGCGTCGACGTGTGCGAGCGCGCGCCGCCGGATCGCGCGGTGCGCGCCGCGCTCGCCGAGGCGACGGGCAAGCCGGTGACGTAGCCGCCGGCGCGGCGTACCGTCGGCGTCATGGAACCCCTCGTCCTCTACATCGGCACCCGCGCGCTGTCGTCGTGGTCGCTGCGCCCGTACCTCGCGCTCGCGCACACCGGCCTGCGGTTCGAGGCGCGCGAGATCCTGCTGGACCACGGCGCGAAGAGCCGGGCCGAGATCGCGAAGGTGTCGCCGTCGGGGCGCGTGCCGTGCCTGCACCACGGCGACCTCGTCGTGTGGGACTCGCTGGCGATCTGCGAGTACGTGCACGAGCTGGCGCCCGCGGCCGGGCTGTGGCCGGCGGACCGCGCGGCGCGGGCGCGGGCGCGCGCCGTGTCGGCCGAGATGCACGCCGGGTTCGCGGCGCTGCGCCAGCACATGAGCATGCAGCTCGTCGAGGATCGCGCCGGGCAGGGCCACCACCCCGACGCGCTCGCCGACGCCGCGCGCGTGATGGAGATCTGGCGCGACTGCCGCGCGCGCGTGGCGGCCGGCGCTGGCCCGTTCCTGTTCGGCGCGTTCACGATCGCCGACGCGATGTTCGCGCCGGTCGTCACGCGGTTCGCGACCTACGGCGTCGCGCTCGACGCCGTGTGTAGCTCGTACGCCGCCGCGGTCGAGGCGCTGCCGGCGATGCAGGCGTGGCGCCGCGAGGCGAGGGGCGCGGCGTAGCAGCCGGAGACGGAGACGGAAGCGGAGACGGAGACGGAGGCGGAGACGGAGACGGAGACGGAGACGGAGGCGGAGACGGAGACGGAGGCGGAGACGGAGACGGAGACGGAAGCGGAGGCGGAGACGGAGGCGGAGACGGCGCTACGCCTCGTCGGCCGGCGTCGACGGCGGCGTGAACGGCGTCTCGGTCAGCGTCGCCACCGTCGTCGCGAGGTCCGCGACCTCGACGCCCGCCGGGGCGTTGCGCCTCAGCATGAACGTGCAGGTCCCGCACGAGGTCGCGACCGCGCCGCCGCCCTGGGCGCCGACCTCGGCGAGGCGGCGGCGCGCCATCGCGTCGGCCACCGTCGGCATCGTCTTGGGCAGCAGGCCGGCGCCGCCGCAGCACTCCGTGTCGGTCTTGCACCACGACAGCTCGCGGACGTCGGCGATCGTCTCGAGCACGCGGCGCGGCGGCTCGATCACCCCCGAGTAGCGCGCGTGGTGGCAGGGGTCGTGGTAGTAGACCGCCTTGCGCGCGCGCGGCGCGAGCGCGCGCAGCCCCGCGGTCGCCTGGGCCAGCAGCTCGGCGAGCGAGATCACCTCCGCCGACAGCGACACGCCCTCGCCGGCGTACTGCGCGCGCATCGTGTAGAGGCAGGCGGAGCAGTTGATCACGACGGTCCGGAACGGCCGCAGCGACTGCGCGACGCGGCTGGCGTGCCACCGGAACAGCTCGGGGTGACCCGCGGCGAGCAGCGGGTAGCCGGCGCACGACTGCGGCGCGTCCACGAGCTTGACGTGGTCGAGGCCGATCCGGTCGAACACCGCGAGCGCCGCGGCGACGTCGGCGGCGCCCTTGTCGATCGCGTCGCACCCCGGCCAGAACCCGACCTGGCCCTCGGCCGCCAGCCGCCCGGTGCGCCCGAACGCCTCGCGGGTGCGCGCCACGAGCCGCTCGTCGCGCGCGCGGAACCGATCGCCCCAGCCGGCGAGCGCCGGGTGGCCGGCGCCGCGCTCGACCGCGGCGGCGCGCCCGGCGACCAGCACCAGCCCGGGCTCGTTGCCGTGGTCGCAGTACGCCGTGCAGTGGCGGCAGCTCGTGCAGGCCCACAGCGGGTCCGCGTGCTCGGCGGTCCACGCCAGCCGGCCGCGGCGCAGCCAGTTGAGCCGGTCCATCTTCGCCTGCGGCGTCCACGTCTCCTTGCCCGACGCCGTCGTGACCGGGCACGCGTGGCGGCACATCTTGGGGCAGTACGAGCAGTAGTCGAGCTGCTTGGCGACGTCGTCGGAGGTGAAGCGCGACACCGCGGCTGAACCTAACACGCCCGCCGCCGCGACGCGGCTTCACGAAATGCGGCGTTCTTCCCGACGAGGATGTTGGTAGAGTGCCGCGTCATGTCCGACTGGCGTCCCGACTCCTGGCAGGCGCGCACCGCGGCGCAGCAGCCGACGTACCCCGACCCGCAGGCGCTCCGGCGCGTGATGGACGAGATCAGCCAGCTGCCGCCGCTGGTCACGTCGTGGGAGGTCGAGGACCTGCGCGAGCGCCTGGCCCGCGCGGCCGTCGGCGACGCGTTCCTGCTCCAGGGCGGCGACTGCGCGGAGAGCTTCGACGACTGCCGCGCCGAGCCGATCACCGCGAAGCTCAAGATCCTGCTCCAGATGTCGCTGGTGCTGGTCCACGGCACGCGCAAGCAGGTGATCCGCGTCGGGCGGATCGCCGGCCAGTACGCCAAGCCGCGCTCGGCCGACACCGAGGCGCGCGGCGACGTCGTGCTGCCCGCGTACCGCGGCGACCTCGTCAACCGCGAGGCGTTCACCGAGGAGGACCGCACGCCGGATCCGACGCTGATGCTGCGCGCCTACGAGCGCGCCGGGCTCACGCTCAACTTCATCCGCGCGCTGACCGACGGCGGGTTCGCCGACCTCCACCACCCCGAGTACTGGGACATCTCGTTCGCCCACGGCTCGCGCCACGCCGCCGAGTACCACCGCATCGTCGAGTCGATCCGCGACTCGATCTCGTTCGTGTCGGCGGTGACCGGGATCGACTCGCAGGTGCTGCGCCAGGTCGACGTGTTCACCTCGCACGAGGGGCTCGCGCTGCCGTACGAGCAGGCGCAGACCCGGCGCGTCCCGCGCCGCGACGGCTGGTACAACCTGTCGACCCACATGCCGTGGATCGGCATGCGCACCGCCCAGCTCGACGGCGCGCACGTCGAGTACCACCGCGGCATCAAGAACCCGATGGGCATCAAGCTCGGGCCGGCGATGACCGACGCGTGGCTGACCGCGCTGCTCGACGCGCTCGATCCCGACCGCGTGCCGGGGCGGATCACGCTGGTCCACCGCATGGGCGCCGACAAGGTCGCGACCGGGCTGCCGCCGCTGGTCGAGAGCGTCCGCCGCACCGGCCGCACGGTGCTGTGGGTGTGCGATCCGATGCACGGCAACACCGAGACCCTGCCGAACGGGTACAAGACGCGCCGGTTCGACAAGATCCTGGCCGAGGTCGAGCAGAGCTTCGCGATCCACGAGGAGCTCGGCTCGCGCCTCGGCGGCGTGCACTTCGAGATGACCGGCGAGAACGTCACCGAGTGCCTGGGCGGCGCCAGCAACCTGCTCGAGGGGGATCTCGAGCGCGCCTACCGCTCCCGCGTCGACCCGCGCCTCAACTACGAGCAGGCGCTCGAGCTGGCGATGGCGATCGCGCGCCACCTGCGCTCCGGGCCGAAACCGAGGTAGACAGCAGGCGTGAAGCGCCTGTTCGACCTCCTGGACACCTGGATCGTCCCGGGGCTGCTCGTCGCGACCTACATCATCCTGATCGGGACGAGCGACATGCCGCCGTGGGTCGCCGTGATGACCCTGGTGATGCTGGGGGGCGTCGTCGCGCTGTGGCTGGCGTTCCGCGAGCTGCGGCTGCAGGCGGCGCTGTCGCGGCTGGCGGCGATCGGCGAGCCCGACGAGCTGCTCGCGCTGGTCGAGCGGGCGCTCGGCGCGCGGATGTTCGAGCGCGGCAAGGTCGCGCTGCACGTCTACGCCGGGATCGCGCACCGGCTGAAGGGCGACGACGCCGCGGCCGAGCGCGCGCTCGACCAGGCCGAGCTGGCGCGGCTGCCGGCGGGGTCGCGCCGGACGTGGACGGTGATCGCCGGCGCCCAGCGCGTCGCGCTCGCGGCGCGCGCCGGCAACGCCGCCGACGCGCGCGCGATCTACGACGCCGACGTCGCGCCGGTGCGCGCGCCGGGGACGGCGGGCCCGGGCGCGCTCGCCGTCGCCGACGAGGCCCTGGCGTGGGTGCTGGTCGCCGAGGGCAAGCGGGCCGAGGCGCGCCCGCTCGCCGAGAAGCTGTCGAAGGACGTGCGCCTCGGCGCCGCGACGCGCGCGACCGCGAAGCACCTGCTCGGCCGGTGCGCCGAGCCCGACGACGCCGCGGCCGCGCAGGCCGCCTACGCCGAGGCCGCCGCGCTCGCGCCGCGGACGTGGCTGGCGGCGAGGTAGCCGCCGGCGCCGCTACGGCATCTGGTGGATCTTGAGCAGGTTCGTGCTCTGCCCGGCGCCGACCGGCACGCCCATCGTGATCACGACGTGCTCGCCGCTGCGCGCCAGGCCGTGGCTCGACAGCACGCCCTCGACGCGCTCGATCTGCTCGTCGGTGGTGACCGCGGGCGTGACGTGGACCGGGGTCACGCCCCACACCAGCGCGAGCCGGCGGAACTCGACCTCGTTGGTGGTGAGCGCGATGATGCTCGCCTCGGGCCGGTACTCGGACAGCAGGCGCGCCGCGCCGCCGGAGTCCGTCACCACCGCGATCGTCCGGATCTTCATCGCGCGCGCCGCGACCATCGCGGCGTGGGCGATCGCGTTGGCGCTGACCGCGAGGTCGAGCGTCAGCGGCTCCATGTTCTGGCGGTAGTACGCGCTCGACTCGATCTCGCGGATGATCCGCGCCATCGTCTTGACCGACTCGACCGGGTACTTGCCCGACGCGGTCTCGCCCGACAGCATCAGCGCGTCGGTGCCGTCGAGCACGGCGTTGGCGACGTCGGACGCCTCGGCGCGCGTCGGGCGCGGCTGGCCGATCATCGACTCGAGCATCTGCGTCGCGGTGATGACGATCTTGCCCTGGATGTTGGTGCGCTCGATGATCCGCTTCTGGAACAGCGGCACCTTCTCGGGGCCGAGCTCGACGCCGAGATCGCCGCGCGCGACCATCACGCCGTCGGACGCCGCGATGATGTCGTCGAGCCGGTCGAGCGCCTGCGGCTTCTCGATCTTGGCGATCACCGGGATCCGGACGCCGTCGGCGGTGAGCAGGCGCTTGGCCTCGAGCACCTCGTCCGGACGCCGGACGAACGACAGCGCGACGAAGTCGACGCCCATGCGCAGGCCCCACGCGAGGTCGGCGCGATCCTTGTCCGACAGCGCGGGCGCCGACACCTCGACCCCGGGCAGGTTGATGCCCTTGTTGTTCTTGAGCGTGCCGCCGGCGACGACGATCGTGCGGACCTCCTTGTCGACGACCTCGGTCACCGCGAGCGCGAGGTAGCCGTCGTCGAGCAGGATCTGGTCGCCGGGGCGGACGTCGCCGGGCAGGCCGCCGTAGGTCGTCGACACCCGGCGCTCGTCGCCCATGACCGTGGTGTCGGTCGTGATCGTGAACTCGGCGCCCGGGACCAGCTCGACCTGGCCCTTCTCGAACCGGCCGGTGCGGATCTTGGGGCCCTGCAGGTCGAGCAGGATCGCGACCGCGCGATCGCGGCGCTCGGCCTCGGCCCGGATCGTCGCGAACAGCTTCGCGTGGTCGTCGTGGGAGCCGTGCGAGAAGTTGAGGCGGGCGACGTCCATGCCCGCGTCGATCAGCTCGCCGATCTTCTCGGGCGAGGACGAGGCGGGACCCAGGGTGCAGACGATCTTGGCGCGACGCATCGACATGGAGGCCGGCCAGTTGACCACGGATGCGCCGCGCCGTGTGGCCGCGCCCGGGCCCGGCGCGTCAATCCGCGGCGCGCGGGGGCGGGGGAGGTCGCCGGCATCGACCACGTGCCGCGGCCCGATGGCCACGGCCCTGGCGTTCGGCGGCAACCGGTCAGTCTCGATGCGGCGAGGTGGATCGCACGTGGGATGGCCGCCCCCCCCACCGCTGTCGATCCACGTCCTGGAAGCTTGGCGTACGGCGTTCGGGCGCACGCCGTCCACCGCCGAGCGCTGCGTGCTGGTGTTCACGGACGTCAGTCGCGTGCTCGACCTGGCGGCGCGCCACGGCTGGGACGTGGTGCATCCATTGCTCGACGACACGGTGAGCGAGACCGCGAGCGTGGCTCGGGAGCACGGCGGGACGCTGCGCGCGGTGCCTGAGCTTCTGTTCGAGGTCTCCGCGGTCACTCCTCGGCAGAGAACCCGTGGAGCGAGAAGTCCACCGTCGTCGCGAACGTCACGCCGGCGAACCGCCACACCATCGGGTGGCCCAGCGACGAGCCGGCGGTCACCAGCAGGTGGAGGCCGTCGTCGGTGCGCTCGACGAAGGCGGACACGTCGAGCTGGGTCAGCCGGCTGAACTTCTCGATAGGCTGGCGGCCCTCGCGGGCGGTCCACGTCAGCGTCACCCGCTGCGGGCTGGCCGCGGTCGCGACCGCGTCACCGTCCCACGCCCAGTCGGTGTCGAACAGCACCATCGCGTCCTCGCCACCCAGGCGCATCCCGCCGATCCACACCCGGCCGACGTCGAAGTCCGGTGGCCGGCGGGCGCGCGCGTCCGGCCCCGCCACCTCTTCATCCAGCATGTAGCTGCCGACGTTCACCGTCACGGCATCCAGCACGAGCCGGCCGTCGTCGTCGACCATCGCGACGGCGACGCCGCCCTCGAGCGGCGCGACCGCCTCGGTGACGTGGGTGTAGTGGTCGAAGCTGACGTACGTGTGCACGGCGATCTCGCCGGGCGTCTGCGGGAACTCGAACACGCGGCCCTCCCTCAGCTCCGCTCTGATCGGCCGCTCCGTCGGCTCCGCCGGCGAGCTCGCGCACGCCACCAGCAGGCCACTCGTGATCACTGCTGACATCAGCTTCGCCATGGTTCACCGCCTCTCGAGTCCGCCTCTCTCCACTGCATCGCTCACGCCATCTCCATCCCCCTCGATTCACACCGACCTCTCCCACCTCACGCGCACGCCCTGCGCGCGTCACCCCGCCCACCGCGAACGCCCTGCGGTCATTGCCTTCGTCGGTCGCATCGCGACCCTGGCGCAAGCTGCCGCGGGCGGGTGGCCCGAGCGCGGGTGGTCCGTCCGGCGCTCGTAGAGAGCACCCGCGATCACCGCACTCCGGTGGGTGGTGGATACCACCGCCGCCTCGCGGCGCCCGGGAGGTGGGCAATCCGAGCGCCGGACGGAGCCACCCCGCGAGGGCCGGGCCCCGCCCGCTCCGGGAGCTGCGCTTTCGAGCATGCCGCCGCCGCCGTCGCCGCCGGGTGCGACCCTCGCGTCGCACCGCCCCGCGATCCCGCGATCCCGCGATCCCGTGACACAGCCGTCACTCCAAGGCCCTTGCGCCCGCCCTGCGGCCGCGGCTATACCGCCGCCCCATGCCAGCGAACCGCCATCAGGGGAGGGGCACGCCCGGCGCCGCGTTCGTCGCGGCCGGCGCCCTCAGCCTCGGCGCCCTCGTCCTCGGCGCCGCCGCCGGGGCCGGATGCACCGTCGAGCGCCCGCAGCCCGACCTGACCGGCCAGGACATCCGGCTCACCCTGATCCACACCTCGGACATCCACTCGCGGCTGTTCCCGTACAACTTCGTCCCGAACCGGTTCGACCAGGACTACGGCCTGCAGGCGAGCAAGGCGCCGTTCGGCGGCATCGCCCGGATGGCGACGATCGCCAAGGCCATCCGCGCCACCTCCGGCCGCAGCCTGTGGCTCGACTCCGGAGACTGCTTCCAGGGCGCGCCGGTGTTCAACATGTTCAAGGGCGAGGCCGAGATGCGCGCCCTGTCGCTGGCCGGCATGGACGCCGCCGTCATCGGCAACCACGAGTTCGACCTCGGCTCGCAGAACCTGTTCGAGCAGATCGACAACTGGGCGCAGTTCAACCTGCTCGCCGCCAACTACACGTTCGAGGATCCGCCCAACCGCGACCAACGCTCGCTCAAGGACGTCGTCGAGCCGTACGCGATCTACGACCTCGAGGGCCTCAAGATCGGCGTCATCGGCATGGCCAACTGGTCGTCGATGACCGGCATCTTCGAGGGCGGCAACTCGCTCGGGCTGCGCCCGCTCGACGACGCCCAGGTGGTCGAGCAGTACGTCCGGCTGCTGCGCCCGGTGGTCGACGTCCTGATCCTGGTGTCGCACCTCGGCCTCGACGAGGACGAGGGTCTCGCCGCCAGCGAGGTCGAGGACCAGAACGAGGCGCTGCCGCTCGACGGCGTCGACATCATCATGGGCGGTCACCTCCACATCGTGACCAACCCGCCGAAGATCCTGCCGCACGGCGAGGCGGGCCACCAGACCGTGCTCGTCCACTCCGGCGCGTTCGCCAAGTTCGTCGGCCGCCTGGACCTGGTCGTCCGCGTCGGCACCGACAACTCCAGGCCCGAGACGCGCAGCCGCGTCACCGCGTTCACCTACGACAACATCCCGGTCACCTCCGACGTCCCCGACGACCCGGAGGTCTCCGAGCTGCTGTGGCCGTACTCGGTCGCGATCAACGAGGCGATCGACCTCGACGGCGTGTTCTCGTTCATCAACACCGCCGGCGAGACCAAGATCATCCGCAACGACCGCTCGGGCGGCGACAGCCAGCTCGGCAACATGGTCGCCCGCGCGATGCAGACCCGGCCCGGCGTCGAGGCCGAGTTCGCGCTCACCAACTCGCTCGGCGTCCGCGCCGACTTCGAGCGCGGCCCGCTCACCGTCGAGCAGATGTTCAACGTGTTCCCGTTCGAGAACTCGATCACGGTGATGTACCTGTCGGGGCAGGAGATCCAGGAGACGCTGGACTTCGTCTCGCGCAAGAGCTCGGAGCGCGGGTGCCGCACCCAGGCCCAGGTCGCCGGGATCTGGTTCGACATGGTGTGCCGCAGCGAGACCTGCCCGGATCCGGACCCGACCGACGACTACGTCCCGACGGCGTGCGCCAAGAACATCGTGATCGGCGAGGACTGCCGCGCCGGCAACCCCGACGGGCCGATCGTCATCGACGGCTCGACCTGCCGGCAGCTCGTGCCGACCGGCCTGTACCGCGTCGCGGTCAACGACTACATCGCCCGCGGCGGGTCCGGGTTCGAGGTGCTCAAGCGCAACACCTCGAAGCAGGACACCGGCGTGTCGCTGCGCGACGCGCTGGCGGTGTTCCTGCGCCAGCAGCCGGCGTGCGCCGCCGACGTCACCGACTTCACCGACACCGCGGACCCCGAGCGCACGGTGGTCGAGCGGTGGGGCGAGGTGTCGTGCCTGGACGAGACCGTGGAGCCCCACGACGGGCGGATCCGGCCGGTGTTCGAGTGAAGGCCGCGGGCCTCATCCTCGCGGTGGCGGTGGCCGCCGCGGGCTGCACCGACACGCTCCCCGGCGTCGAGGGCACGCAGTCGCTGCTCGTCGACCTGATCGGTCCGGCCGATCCCGGCACGCCGGACGCGCCGCTGCCGGCGGGGGCGATCACCGTGACCGTCCAGGTCACGGCGCTCGACGAGCAGGGCGAGACCGACACGTCGTTCGCCGGCGACGTCGACGTCTACGTCCAGTTCCTCGGCAGCCTCACGCCGGAGCTGGGCGGCGCGCCGCTGGCGCGGATCGCGCTCGCGGGCGGCCAGTCGGCGGGCTCGGTCGACGTCGCGCTGCCCTCGGTGTTCGGGCCGGCGTTCCTGTGGGTCGAGGACGGCAGCCGCGACGGGGCGACCTACGCCACCGGCACCTCGCCGACCCTGTGGTTCTCCGACCCGCACCTCGAGGACATCTCGCGGCCCGACGACGAGGCGGCGCTCGACGCGCTGTCGTCGTCGCCGCTCGAGGAGAAGCAGCTCAACGTCAGCGGCTCGCGCCACGCCACCGGCGGCAAGCTGGTGGTCACCGGCGTCTACGCCCAGGGCTACACCGTGTCCGACGTCCAGTGCGCCGACGACGCGGGCACCCCGCCGTGCGTCACCGGCGACTACGACCACGTCCTGGTGTTCACGTTCAGCCGGCCGCGCGACGAGCGCGGTGACGACCTGGTCGTCGGACAGTTCATCAACGGGTTCGCCGGCGCGGTCCAGGAGTTCAACGGCCTGACCGAGATCAGCTTCCCGCAGACGTTCACCGACGAGGGGTCGGCGGCCGACGCCGATCCGGCGCACGTGCCGGTGCCCGACGTCGTCCAGGAGAGCTGGCTCACCGACATCATCGAGTTCGAGCGGCGCGAGTCGACGCTGATCGCGGTCGAGGGCGCCACGCTGTGCGAGCTCGACGAGGACTACGCCGACTACAAGCAGTGGAAGCTCGACGTCGGCCGCGGCTGCGGCTCGCCGATCAACGTGATCACCGCCGGCGTCGCCGAGTTCGACCCCACGGGTTACGTGGGGATGACGATCCCGCGCGTCGTCGGCACGCTGCAGCCGGTGAACATCGGCTCGTTCAACGTGTGGATCATCAAGCCGCGGTCGGACGACGACATCGTCGCGCCCTGATTGCCCGAGCACCCGACCCGAGCACCCGAGAGGACCCCGTGCGTACCGTTTCCAGCCTGATCTCGGCCGCTGTCATCACCCTCGCCGGCGCGTCCGCCGTGGCGCAGCCGGCGCCGCCGGCGCCGCCGCCGCAGCCGGACGTGCCGCCGCCCGACGACGCGGACCGCCCGGCGGATCCGCCCGGCGGCTACACCGACGAGCTGATCAAGCAGATCGCGGGCGACTACGTCAGGCAGCTCCTCGCCGAGGAGCGCGCCGCCCAGGCCGCCGCCGCCCAGCTCGCGGCTGCGCCCGCGGTCGGCGCCGCGGCGAACGCCGCCGGCCCCGACGCCACCGCCGAGGACAACCTCTCCGGCGACAACGGCTTCATGGACGTCCGCCTCAACCTGACGCTGACCAACGAGAACGTGCTGGTCCAGCCGGGCGAGACGATCCCGAGCGTCCCGGGGTGGCGGTTCGGCCGCCCCAACTCGCTCGGCACGCTGTTCTTCGACAACTACGACACGCGGTTCTCGGGCTACGAGACGCTGTCGCACGCGGTGCTCTACCGCAACTACCGCAAGGACAAGCTCGAGGTCGAGGGCGCGTTCGTGCTCCGCCTCAACGAGATCAACGAGCGCCGGATCGACTTCTCCGACGCCGGCTCGTACGTCGTCGTCAGCTGGTGGAAGGATCCGGAGCACAAGGATCCGAGCCGCGTCTCGCTGACCGCGTTCCCGATCTCGGCCGACCGGTTCCGCCTCGGCTACAGCTACCGGCTGTCGTGGGGCGGCTCCGAGGAGTACCGGCGCTCGACCCAGGCGGTGCCCGGCGTCAAGCTGCAGGTCGACACCGACAAGGCGTACGCGTTCGTCGGCGCCAAGAGCGCCGTGCTGCTCGACCCGGCCACCGCCGAGCAGGAGGCCGTGATGAGCTTCCTCGCCGGCGCCGGCTACGACGCGACCGACATGGTCCGGCTGGAGGTCAACGGCGGCTTCTTCAACCGCGGCGGCAACGAGCTCGAGGACGTCAACACCGAGGACGTCCAGCTGTTCGGCGGCTCGGCCCAGGTCGCCGTCCACGACGGCATGCCGGTGTCGTCGTCGGTCGACTACAAGCTCTACAAGTACGACCCCGAGCGGATCGGCCGGCTGTTCTCCAAGGCCAAGTACCCCGGCGGCGTGCAGTGGCTGGGCATGGCCGAGGCGACGCTGCTCGGCCAGACGCTGAAGGATCCCGAGGCGTCGGGCTCGACCAAGGTCCAGTGGGGCGTCGCCGGCGACGTCAACCTGCGCGCGATGATCGACCGCGTCCGCGTGCGGCTCGACCTGCAGTACCGCGACCTGGCGTTCATCCTCCACTCGGTGCCGTCGCTGCCGACGTACTCGGACTTCCCGGCCGAGTACGACATCAAGCCGAACTTCTTCGCCGCCGTCGGCGTCGACAAGAACTGGGACGACCGCCTGACGCTCGGCGTGGTGCTCGGTGTCGAGCAGCCGGCGACCCTGACCTCGCCGACGGGCATCCCGGGCGAGACCGGCCAGCTCGGCGAGTCGACCGCGGTCATCCGCAACAACGGCTCGCAGACGATCATCACGGTGCTGCCGCCGGGCGAGTCGGCGGTGCCGCAGGTCGCGCTCAAGACGTCGGGCCAGCTCGACTTCGGCGACATCTACGCCGCGCTCGTCGACATCTACTACTCGTACGACGGCAACCAGACGCGGCTGACGCGGACCGGGCCCGAGGACCTGTTCCAGTACGAGTTCGGCGAGCTCAACCAGCTCGGCTTCAACATCACGCTGCAGGCCAAGTTCTAGCCGCCCACGGCTGGGGTGGGGCGCCCGGCGAGCGCGGCTCGTCGGGCGGCGAGCTGCGTCGACGCGGACGACGGCGTCAGGGCGCGGCGCCGGGATCGCCGCTGGCGGCCTGCACCTCGGCGATGCAGGCCTGCATCTCCTCGAACATCGCGCTGAACTCCTCGACCGCCGCGTCGCTGGCCTTGGTGTCCTTGTGGCGCTCGCCGAGCGCCATGAAGTCGTCCATGACCCGGTCGACGCACGCCATGTCCTTGCACGTGCACGCCTGGTCGCGCAGCGTCCGCATGTCGGCGAGCGCCGCGCGGGACGCGTCGCTCGGGCCCTCGCCCGCGCCGTCGGGGTCCGCGGTCAGCTTGCGCACGCACACGCTGGTGCCGAGGTACGCGCGGGCGTAGCGCGCGGCGCCCGCGTCGGTCAGCGTGAGGTCCATGGGCGTGTCCTGGAACGCGGGGCCCCAGCGCCCGTCGATCGCGCCGGCGAGGCACTCGACGTCCTTGCACGCGCACACGTCGGCGGCGATCGCCTCGGCCTCGGCGACGAGCCTGCGCTCGGCCTCGGAGGGCTCGGGCGCCGGCGGCGCGGGCGGGGGCGTGTTGCCGCCGCAGGCGAGCAAGGCAGCGGCGAGCGGGGCGCAGGCGAAGGCGAGGCGAGACATCGAGCGACAGTAGCGCAGCGCGCCCGCGCGGTCACATCGCGCAGCCCATCGCCTTGCCGCTCTCGACGATCGCGTCGGCGGCGACCTTGCAGCCGTCCGCGGCGGCCTTGCGGTTGGCCTCGGGCTGCTGCGACAGGTCGCCCCAGCTCTGCCTCATCGCGTCGAGGCCCATCCGTCCGCCCTCGCGCGCGTCGGCCGGAACCTTGTCGCACGCCAGGAACCGCTCCATCTTCGCGACGTAGTCGTCGCACGCCGGCTCCCCGGTCGTCGCGGCCGACGGCGTCTGCGGCGGCGTCGCGGACGGCGGCATCGGCGGGTCCTGCACCGGCGGCGGCGAGCCCGCCGGGGTCACCGCCGCCACGCACTCGACGAGCTGCTCGGCGATCTGCTTCGCCAGCGCGGCGAGGTCGTCGGACGGCTTGTCGTCCTTGTACTTGCCGCCCAGCGCGGTGAGGTCGTCGAGCACGGCGACGCCGCACGCGTTGTCCTTGCACGCGCACGCGCGGTCGCGCAGCGCACGCAGCTCGTCGATCGCCTGGCTGGACCTCGACGGCGCCTGCGCGGCCTCCAGCCGGTCGTGGCAGGCGACGAGCGCCTCGAACACCGGCCTGGCACGCGCCTCGAGCGCCGGGTCGTCCTTCACGTCGGCGTACTCGCGCTCGAGCGGCTCGAGCTCCCGCTGGACCGCCTCGGCGCACGCCAGGTCCTGGCACGCGCACGTCCGGTCGCGCAGCGCCGACAGCTTCGCGACCGCCTCGTCGAGGCGCCCGCGCGGCGGCTCGCCGAGGCCGCCGCCAGGCTTCGCGACCGCGCCGCCGATCCGCTGATCGAGCTCGGTGCGGTGCAGGCAGTCGTCGGCCGAGGCGAGCGAGGTCGCGCGCAGGTAGCAGTCGACCTCCTTCATCGACAGCGCCCTGGGGCACTTGCCGAGGAACGCCTCCTTCCCGTCGCCGCCGGACGGGTGGTACTTCGAGATCGGCCGCGTCGCCTCGTCCTGCTCGAGCACGACGAGGTGCGCGAGCACGTGCTCGCAGTCGGCGCGGGTGACGCCCTGGGGGGCGGGCTTGCCGCACGCGGCGACGGTGGCCAGCGCGGCGATCACGGCCCCGGTCCGTGCGTTCGTCATGCCGCGACGATACGACGAACGCGGCGCGGGCGGGCGCGCGCCTACAGCGTGCAGCCGAGCGCTGTCGCGCCCTGGCGGAGGGCGTCGTTGGCGGCCATGCACGCGTCGTTCGTCTGCTGCTTCACGTCCGGCGGCAGGTTGGCGATGTCGCCCCAGCCCTGCTTCATCGCCTCGATCCCCTGGCGGGAGGCGTCGCGGGTCTCCTGGGGGATCTTGTCGCACGCGAGGTACCTCTGCATCAGGACGAAGTACTCGTCGCACGCGGGCAGGCCGGTCGCGATCGTCTCGATCGTCGTCGGGCGCTCGGCGTCCTCGGCCGGGTCCTCGGCGACCGGCGGCGTCTCGGGTGGCGCCTCGTTCTGCGGCGCGGCCTCGGGCGCCGGCTCGGCGGGGGCGGGCGTGGAGCCGCCGCCGCAGGCGGCGAGCGCGGCGGAGCACGTGAGCGCGAGGGCGAGCGAGCGGAGCAGGTGCATGGCGCGGAATCTACGCGATCGCCGGGCGCGCCGGGGGCCGCGGCGCCCGCCGAGCTGGCAGGCTGTGGCACGCGGCACGGCGCGCTCGCGCGCGCCCGGTTGCGGCTATGATGGCCGCATGTCGAAGGTCAAGGCGCCCGATCGCAAGCTCCGCATCGACCGCGTGCTCATGGCGCTCGTCGTCCTGGGCGGCGTCGGCTTCGCCGTGTACTGGTTCGCGATCAAGTGACCCCGGGCGTGGCCGGGGGCGCCAGCTAGGGCCAGCTAGGGCTCGCACGGCGCGAGCAGCGGCATGCCGAGCGACAGGCAGGCCGCGTCGCCGCTCGCGCCGACGAGCAGCAGCTCGGGCGCGGCGTCCCCGCCGACGTCTGCGAGCGCCGGGATCGCGCCCGCGACCTCGGGCGGCGGCGACGGCGGGTCGTACGCCGCGCCGGCGGTGAGCGCCCCGCCGGTCAGCGTGACCTGCGGGTAGACCGTGACCGCCGGGACCGGTCCGCCGACGACGACGAGCGCGTCGGGGCCGGCGGCGAGGCCGAAGTCAGCGACCCTGACGAACCCGCGGCCGTTGCGGTCGCGGGCGAGGTCGAGGCAGGCGGGCGTGACCGTGGCGTCGAGCGGGACCGCGCACAGGGCGTCGCCGTCGACGCCGCGGGGCGCGCGGCCGAGCAGCACCCCGTCGGCGCCGTCGCCGGCGATCGGCGCGACGACGGAGGCCTCCCACGCGTCAGCCTCGTCGCGCAGCACGACCCAGCTCGGCGTCGGGCCCAGCGGCAGCGGCGCCGACCATGCGTCGACGTCGCCGCCGACGACGAGCCGCGCGGGCGCGGCGCCGGGCGGCGACAGCGCGAGCGTCGTGATCGGCGGCCAGCTCGCCACCGGCGGCGGCAGCATCAGCAGCGCGGGCTCCGCCGCGAGCGCCTCGGCCGACGGGAGGAGGACGATCTGCCCGCCGATCGACAGGTACAGGCGATCCTCGCCGCCGACGCCGAGCCGGGCGAGCGTCATCGTCGCCACGCCGGGCCCCTGCACCAGCGCCGGCGGCAGCGCGTGCGTGACGATCGGCGCGAGCGCCGCGTCGAGCACCGCCAGGGTCGGGCCGTCCGCGCCGACGCTGGCGACGACCACCTCCTGGCCGGCGCGCGAGGCGTCGAGCTCGGTGACGAGCACGCGGGCGGGGCCGTCGATCGGCCCGACCGAGGCGAGCCGCGAGAACGACACCAGCGGCGCGTCGCTGTCGGCGACCACGTCGACCCCGCCGCGCAGCAGGAACACCTGGCCCTCGCCCGCGGCGCGCGCGACGATCACCAGATCGTCGACGCCGTCGGCGTCGACCTCGGCGGCGGTAACGTCGACGACGTCGAGATCGTCGAGGCCCGGCGGCGGCCATGTCTGCGGCGCGCCCTCGGGTGACGCCAGGCAGCCGGGCGCGAGCGCGATCAGCGGGAGGATGCTGGGGCGCAGGGCACGCATCAGAACGGGGTCTCGTCGCCGCCGCCCGGCGAGGTGGAGGTCGAGCCGCCGGCGCCGCGCGGACGCGGCACGGTCAGCTCGAGCGTCAGGTCGCGATCCGGGACGATCGCGCGCGCGGCGGTGCGGCCGCGCGCCGTGACCTCGATCCGGACCGGCGCGGCGCCGCGCGGCACGCGCAGCGCCGCGGGCGTCGTGCCCGCGGGGTGGCCGTCGACCGTGATCGCGGCGCCCGGCGGGCGCGACCGGACGGTGACGACGACCTCGTCGACGACCGGCGCGGCGTCGGGCGCGGCGGCGGCGACGCCGGCGTCGATCACGGCGGGCGCGACCGCCGCGTCGAGCACCGGCGGGGCCGTGGCGCGCGTCGCGTAGGCCGGCGCCGCGACGCCG
>WYBA01000449.1 GCA_011526095.1 Myxococcales bacterium
AGTCCGCGCGATCTCGAAGTTCCGCTCATCCTGAGCCCGGGCGAGCGCCAGCGAGCCCGGAGTCGAAGGATGGTGACAGTCGTGGCTCGCTGCGTCGCATGAAGGACTGTCAACACCCTTCGACCAGATCGACCGCTCACCCTGAGCCTGTCGAAGGGCGCTGGCGCTCGGCGCAGCTCAGGGTGAGCGGAACATGGCTGTTCGTCTGACGGCAATTTCCGACGACGTCGGTGAGAGGCTCAGGACGAGCGGGGGGGCACGAATCGAGGGGGCTCGATTCTGATCGACCCGCTCGGGATGAGCGGGAGACCGAGGCGGAGACCACCTAGTCCGGGCAGCCGTCGGGCGCGGCGTCGTCCTCGCCGCTGCGCCCGGTGCCCCAGGTCTCGGGCTCGGTGGGGCAGCGGTCGTCGGCGTCGGGGACGCGGTCGGCGTCGTTGTCGGGATCGGGGCAGCCGTCCTCGTCTTCGAAGCCGTCCTTGTCCTCCGGGCCGGCGGGGCAGCCATCGTGATCGTTCGAGAACCCGTCGCCGTCGTTGTCCATCACGAACCCGTGGTGGACGGGATCCTGCGTCTCGCCGGCCTCCGACGGCGCGATCGGTCGGGGCCCACCGCTCGCGGGCGCGCAGGCCGCGGCGGCGAGGACGAGGGGCGCGAGCGCGGCCGGGAGGCGGGGCATGGCGGGGAGCATACCGGGTCGGCGCGTCCGGCGCGCATCACCCGCCGAGCAGGGTCAGCGCGCCGACCTTGTCCGGTCCGGCGGACAGCACGTCGGCCGGCGTGCACGCGGCGCAGCCGTCGACGCAGGCGCAGCGGAACAGCACGCCCCAGGTCCAGCGCAAGAGGTCGTGGACCGTGCCCGGGTCGAGCGCGTCGGCGAGGCCGAGCCCGCCGACGTGGCGATCGACGAACACCAGCGACGGGCGGGGCAGGCCGGCGACGCCGTCGGGCGCGACGATCACCTCGAGGTCGTCGCGCTCGACCCGCAGGTGCGCCGGGACGAGGTCGGCGGCGAGCCGGCCGGCGTGGCGCAGCGCCTTGCGCGACGGCGCGCGCTCGAACACCAGGACCATCGCCTCGGTCGTGTAGTCGGCGGCGACCGGCGGGTAGCGCACGGCGGCGGCCGCGGCGCCGTGCGCGATCGCGCCGGTGACGCGCTCGCGCACGTCGACCTCGGCGAGCGCGCGCGCGAACCGCAGCTTGCCGGCGGCGTGCTGCTCGGGGCGGCCGCGCCACCGCGCGCCGGTCAGCTCGAGCTCGAGCTCCGGCGTCGTCGGCACGGCGCCCGCCGGCGCGGGCGCGACGACGATCGCGCCGGGCGCGGCGGCGCCGGGCGGCACCTGCCACAGCCCGCCGCAGGCGCGCAGCACGCGGTGCGGGTACATCCGCGTCGCGGCGACGCGGCGGTCGACGCGCGCGACGATCGCGCCGTCGATCGCGCTCTTGACGTCGATCGCGCTCGCCGTGACGGTGTCGCGGCGCGGGTCGGTCCAGCCCGCGGCGGCGACGCCGAGCACGGGCGTCGCCTCGACCCGGTGCGCGTCGTCGCGCCACCGCGCGCGCCGCGCGCCGGTCCGGACCTCGGGGCGCGCGGCGACGAGCTCGTCGATCGCGGCGTCGCCGAACGCCCAGCGCAGCCCGGCCTCGTCGGGGGCGCCCTCGGCGAGCGCGGCCTCGAGGTGCGCGGCGGCGAGGTAGCGGTTGGCGAGGCCGACGACCGGGCGCGCCGCCGGCAGCTCGTCTTGCTGGGCGAGGCCGGCGAGCGCGCCGTCGCGCGTGAGGAACCCGGCGAGCGGCGTCGCCTCGACCCACCACACCGCGAGGTGCGCGTCGCCGGGCAGGCGATGGGCGAGCTGGCCGCGCGCGCGGTACAGCCCGGCGAGCTGCCGCGCCTCGACCCGCGCCAGCCCGACCGCGCCGCGCCAGCCCGGCGCGACCGCGGCGCGCGCGCCGTCGGCGCGCAGCTCGCCGAGCGCGTCCTCGACCGCGACGCCGGGCAGGCCGCGCAGCGCCGCCGCGGCTCCGGGGAGCTCGTCGCCGGCGTCCCCGCCGGTGCGGACATGGACCGCGACCTTCGCGGTGGCGGTGGCGCCGAGCGCGACGTGCTCGAAGTGCGCGAGCGTGGCGCGCTCGAGGTAGGCCGCGGCCTCGGTCGGCGCGGCGGCGGTGGCGAGCCAGCTCGGACGGGCGCGGTCGCGATCGAGCGCGAGCCGCAGCCGGCGCAGCCCGAACGCGGCGTGGGTCGCGGCGACCGGCGTCAGCTGGTCGACGCCGACCACGATCACGCACGCCAGGGTCGCGGTCCACCGCGCGCGCTCGGCGCCGGCGGCGAGCGCGCGGCCGGCGAGCTCGGCGGGCGACAGCACGATCAGGGCGGGGCGCTGCCCCGCGGCGACCGCGGCGGCGAGCTCGCCGTCGCCGGCGACGGTGATCCCGGCGTGCCAGCCGCCGAGCGCGGCGAGCCGGCCGAGCACGCGATCGCGCGTCGCGCGCGGCTCGGCCGCGACGATCAGCACGCGCCGGGCGTCGCCGAGCAGCGCGGCGAGCGCGGCCGCGTCGACCAGCGCGTCCTCGGTCGCCGCCGGCAGGTCGGCGACGAGCAGGCCGACGCCGGGCGCGGTCGCGACGGCGCGGCGCAGCGCGGCGGGCGCGGCGCCCGCGCCGTCGCAGGCGTGCC
>WYBA01000450.1 GCA_011526095.1 Myxococcales bacterium
ACCACGCGGCGGACACGCCGCCCGAGGTCGCCGCGCCGCCGCCGGTCGACGGCGCGGCGGCGCCGGGCTCGCCGCCGGCGCCGCCCGCGGCGGGGCCGAGCACGGCGTCGAGGGCGGCGTCGATCATCGCGTCGGCGCGGGCGGGATCGATCGGTGGGGCGGGGCCGGCGCCGTCGACGCGGAACAACCGTTCCACGCCGGCGTCGTCGAGGTCAGTCAACTCGCGCATTGTCGCCTCCCAGCGCTTCGCGCAACGCTTGCTTGCCGAGCCGCAGCCGGCTGCGCACCGTCTCGAACGGCGCGCCGGTGAGCTCGGAGATCTCGGGCACGGTCATGCCGGCGCTGAAGTGCAGCACCAGCGCCTCGCGCTGCTCGGGCGTGACGCGGTCGAGCAGCGCGGCGAGCTTGCGCCGCAGCATCGCGTCGCCGCCGGCCTCGCGGTCGTCGGCCGCGTCGCCCGCGGTCTCGACCGCGACGGGGTCGAGCGACTCGAGCTTGCCGCCGCGCAGCCGGCGCAGCGCGGCGAACGTCGTCCGCGCCACCACCTTGTCGACCCACGACTCGAACTTGCCCTCGCCGCGGTAGCTGCCGAGCCCGCGCAGCACCGCGATCAGCGCCTCCTGCGCGACGTCGTCGGCGAGCTGGTCGCCGCGCACGAGGTAGCGCACCAGGTTGCGCACCCGCGGCAGCAGCTCGCGACAGATCGCGGCGGCGGCGGCGCGGTCGCCGCGGGCGGCCGCCGCGATGCGGTCGTCGACGATGGGGATCTCAGCCAAGAGCACGCACCCCTGATCGAGGGGCGGGCGCGCCGAACCGGGTCACCACAGCTCCACGTGGACGCCGATGCCCGCGCGCGGCTGCAACCCCGCGATCTCGGCCAGGATCTCCGTGGTGCCGTCGCCGCGGTCGACGATCAGCCGGGGCGCACCGAGGACCACATCGAGCCCTGCGGTGAGCTCGACGCCGACCCGCCCCCCGCCCAGGCGCCACGTCACCGCCGGCGCGACGACCGCCGCGAGATCGAAGGCGCTCGGCGTCGCGGCGAGCCCGTCGGGCACCTCGACCGTGGCGCGGCGATAGAGCAGCGCGCCGGCGCCGAGCGTCGCGCGCAGCCCGCCGCGCGCGTAGCCCGCCTCGACCAGCGCCGACGACCGCGACAGGTCCACCGCGATCGCGCCGTCGCGGCGCGCCGGCGCGCCCACCGCCAGCTCGGCGCCGGCGACGAGCCGGCCGCGCCGCGCGTCGAGCCCCAGCCGCACCGCGTGCGCGCCCGCGTCGGCGCCGCCGTCGGCGGCGCCCTGCCAGCCGGCGCTCGCGCCCCACCGCGTCCGCGGCGCCGGCCGCGGCAGGACCGGCGGTGGCTCGGCCGCGGGCTCGGCGTCGCGCGGGACCTCGACGCCGATCGTCCCGCCGAGCGCGATCGCGCGCAGCGCGCTGCGCGCCGCGACCGCGGCCGCCTCGGCGTCGGCCGAGCGATCGCCGGTCGCGAGCTCGCGCACGAACACGCGGCGGTCGCCCGGCGTCGCGACGACGACCGTGACGCCGCGCCGGCTCGCGACGAACCACACCACGGCGCGCGCGGCGTGCGCGTCGGCGAGGTCGGCCGCGGCCTCGATCTGGGCGTCGAGCCCGCGCTCGAGCGCGCCGTCGACGTCGATCACCTCGACGTCGAGGTCGACGACCTGGCCGCGCAGGCGGTCGAGCGCCTCGTCGTCACCGTCGCCGGCGTCGCGGACGACAGCGCGGACCGGCTCGGCGGCGGCGACCGCGGCGACGCCGGCGAGCACCACCGCCACCAGGCTCGCGAGCGTCGCGCACCGCACGCGCGCGATGATACCCCGTCACGTCGTCGTCACGAGGGTGGCGGCGAGCAGGACGAACACGAGGTAGAGGATCCGGCGCATGCCCCGAACGAGCGCGGCCGCCGCGCGATCGGGTCACGCGCGCGGCGGGTCACGCGCGCGCGGCGATCGTCACGGCGCGACGCGCTGGAGCCGCCGCGCGAGCCACTGCCCGGCCTCGGCCGGGATGTCGGTGAACCGGATGTAGAGCCCGGCCGGGCCGTGGGCGTCGGCGGTGGCGCGCACGCGGTCGATCACGCCGGCGAAGGTGACCGCCGGGTGGCCGTCGGGGAGCAACGTCACCTCGCACGTCGTGCCGACGGGATCGAGCAGCTCGGTCGGCACGAACAGTCCGTCGGCCCGGACGTCGGACACCGTGCCGTCGAGCGTCATCTCCTCGCTGGCGTAGACCACTGGCACCGGGCCGGCGGCCGCGGCCGCGCCGAGCGCGCCGCGCAGGTCGCGGCTCGTCACGCGCGCGGTGATCGCGCTGGGGTGCTCGGGGCCCCACGAGTGGCCGCACGACCGGCACAGGCTCTCGGTGAACGCGACGCGCGCGCGGCAGGTCGGGCAGGTGTGGGTGCGGATGTCGGGCGGTGGCGGGTGCTGCCCGGCGAGGTCCGACAGCGCCAGGCGCTCGCCGAGCTGCGTGACCTCGTCGGGCTCGCCGCTGTCGGCACCGGCGCCGGCGCCGTCGGGCGTCGCCGCGCGCGGCCGCGGCGGCGCCGCGCCCTCGACCAGCTCCACCACCAGCTCGTGGGGCCCGACGCCGACGCGATCGCCGTGGCGCAGGCTCACCACCGCCGCGAGCCGCTTACCGTTGACCATCGTCCCCGTCGTGGTCGACAGGTTCTCGGCGACGAGCTCGCCGGCGCGGACCGACAGCCGGAGGTGGCGGCGCGACACGACGGCGGTGTTGAACCGGATGCCGCAGCCGATGCCGCGCCCGACGATCGTGTCGCCCTCGGGGAGCGGGATCCGGTACTCCTGGCAGACGAGCACGGGCTGGAGCGGCAAAGGCACCCTCGGGACCAGTTGTCCGCATGGTACCATCGGTCCGTCGTCCGTCGGGGAACCATGTCGCGCGAAGCCGCGATCCGCTCGCAGCACGTCCAGGGTGTCCTGGCGCTCCTCGACCAGCTCCACCTCGGGTTCGTGCTGATCGATCCCGACGGGGCGCTGGCGCACCTGAGCCACGTCGCGCGCCGGCTGCTGGGGCGGCGCGCCCGGACCGACCAGGTGGTCGAGCTGCTCGGCGACGCCTGGACGCCGCTGGTCGCCGAGGTGATCGCGGGTGCGTCGATGGGGGCGCGGTGGCGCGAGCTCCGCGGGCCGGGCGTGTCCGAGGCCGGCGATCCGCTCCACGTCTCGGTGCGCTCGACCGCGGTGACGTTCCCCGACGAGCGCACCGGCGTGCTGCTGTCGGTGTTCGACGTCTCGGCCGAGGTCGCGATGCACGCGCGCTACAACGCCACGCTCGCGCGGCTCGAGCAGACCAACGAGGACCTGCGGCGCCAGGTCGCGCAGGTGCTGCGCGAGCACGAGGACGACCTGGCCCAGTTCGACGAGCTGCTGGCGATCGCGCCCGCGATCTTCGCGTCGTTCGTCGCCGAGGCCGAGGCCGCGGTGGCCGAGGTCGCCGCGCTGGTCGCGACCCGCGGCCAGCTCACCGCCGAGGCGATCGACGGCGGGCTGCGCGCGACCCACACGCTCAAGGGCAACGCGCGCGGGCTGGGGCTGCACTTCATCGCCGGGCGCGCCCACGCGGTCGAGGAGCTGCTGATCGCCGCGCGGCCGCACCGCGCGCTGGGGTCGGTCGCCGAGGCCGAGGGCGCGGTCGACGATCTGCGGCGCGCGGTCGCGCGGGCGGTCGCGCTGCGCGAGCGCCTCGCCACCGCGGGCGGCGTGGCCGACGGGCTCGCGACCGCGCACGCGCTCGCCGGCGCGGCGCGCCGGCTCGAGGCCGCGCTCGCCGCGCTCCCGGCCGAGCACGAGGCGCGGCGCCACGTCCGCGACGCGCTCGCGACGATCGACCCGCTGTGCAAGATCCCGCTGGCGCAGGTGTTCGAGTACCTGCGGGTGACCGCGCGCGACGCCG
>WYBA01000451.1 GCA_011526095.1 Myxococcales bacterium
CCTCGCGTCGTAGTTGTTGCCGGCCGCGCCGCCCGCGGCGTTGTTGTGCGAGCGCGCGGCGAACGCCATCGGTAACCTCGCGGTGTCGCCGCCGGTGTCGCCGTGGCCGTCGCAGCAGCTCGCCGCGGCGCCGCCGCCGGTCCCCGCGCGCGTGTCCCAGCAGATGGCCGCCGCGCCGGCGCCGGCGCCGGCGCAGACCCTCCGTCCGACCGACGACGTCCCGACGCGGCCGTTCGACCAGATCGACGGCGATGGGGACATCGACGTCGACGTCGACGACGAGGTCACGTCGATCGCGCCCCAGGCGCAGGCGCCCGCCGTCGCGGTCGCGCCGAAGCTGCCGCCGCCGCCGGTCGCCGCGGTGCCGCCGACGCCCGCGTTCACCGGGTTCGGCGACACCGACAGCTGGTACCAGGAGAGCCGCGCGGTCGTCCGCCAGGAGCCGGCCGACGAGCTGTTCGTCGAGACCCACGGCGTCCCGCGCGCGCCGCGCAACATGGCGGTCTGGTACGTCGCCGGCGCGTTCGCGCTCGGCCTCGGCATCGCCGCGCTGCTGTTCTGGCCCGGCGACGGCAAGCCGGGCGCGGCCAAGGCGCCCGCCGCCGCCGCCGCGCAGCCGGCCGCGCAGCCGGAGCCGGCCGCGGTCAAGCCCACGGTCACGCCGGTCCCCGCGGCCGCGCCCGCGGTCACGCCGATCCCGGAGCCGGTCGTCACCCCGGTCGATCCGGCCGCGCTGCCCGAGGGCGCCGCGGCGCCTGTTGCCGCGCCCGCGGCGGCTGTCGACGAGCTCGTGCCCGCGCCGACGCCCGCGCCCGCGGTCGCCGGGATGGTGACGCTGTCGTTCACCTCGACGCCGTCGGGCGCGTCGGTGCTGCTGGTCGACAACGGCACGACGCTGCCGATCGGCAAGACGCCGGTGCAGCTCCAGGTCGCCGCCGGCAAGCAGTACCAGGCGATGTTCTCGCTCGACGGTCACCCGTCGGCGCTGGTGCCGGTCGATCCGGCGACGTCGACCACCGTGGTCGCGACGCTCGGCGCCGCCGCGCAGGACGATGACGACGCGGTCGTCGGCGGTCCGGCCGGCGACGCGGCCGACGAGGCGGAGGCCGCGGTGGCGGCGCCGCCCGCGGCGCAGGCCCAGGCGGCGGTGGCCGACGACCGCGGCGCCGAGAAGGCGCGCGCCGCGGCGAAGCGCGAGCGCACCGCGAAGAAGGCCGAGAAGCGCACCGCGCGCGCCGAGCCCGCGCCGGCCGCGAAGTCGGGCGCGATGGGCACGCTGAAGATCGGCGCCAAGCCGCCGTGCGACATCATCATCGACGGCAAGCGCACCGGCCTGGTCACGCCGCAGGCGGCGCTCAAGCTGTCCGCCGGCAAGCACACGATCACGCTCGTCAACAAGGAGCACGGCATCAAGGAGCAGCTCAAGGTGACGATCGAGGCCGGCGAGACGACGAAGGTCATCAAGGACCTCACGTCGCGGATGTAGCGACCGCGCGAGCGCGGAGACGTCGAGGCCCGCTGGCTCCAGCGGGCCTCGGCATTTTCGGCCTTCGGACGGAGGTGAGACGGAGGCGGCACGGCGCGCCGCCGGGCGGCCTCACCGCCGGGTCGCGTCGATCCACCGCATCGGAAACGCGGGCAGTCCGGCGCTGAACACCTGGAACGGCTCGACGCGGGTGAGCTCGAACCCTGCCGCCGCGATCGCCGGCAGCGGATCGCGGTCGAGGTTGCAGCCCTGGCCGTTGAGGCGCAGCCACGCGCCGTTGACCGCGCGCATCAGCGTGCCGGCGACGCGGCGCTCGCTGCGGACGTGCTCGATCAGCCGCAGCGTCGCGCCGGGGCGGAGCACGCGGTGGAGCTCGCCGAGCACGTGCGCCGGCTCGGGCACCGAGCACAGCACGAGCGCGACCACGCCGGCGTCGAACCGGCCGGCGTCGAACGGCAGCGCCTCGCCGGTGGCCTCGACGACGTCGACCGGCACCGGCGCGCCGGCCGCGGCGTCGCGCGCCTTGGCCGCGAACGCCGGATCCGGCTCGACCGCGGTCAGCGCGGCGCCGGGCTCGTAGTAGCCGAACATCGCGCCGGTGCCGGCGCCGAGCTCGAGCACCTCGCCGCGCAGGCCGGCGGCGAGCGCGGCGCGGCGGTCGCGCATCCCGGCGGCGTCGGACCGCGCCATCAGCGTCGCGTACAGCTCGGCCTGGGGCAGGCGCGCCTTGAGGCGCAAGGTGGCGGGCGCGTGGCGGAGGAAGTGGCCGATCTCGCGGAGCACGGGGCGAGCATACGCCGCGGCCGGCTTATGATCGCGCGCGATGAGCGCGGTGACCGGACGCTTCGACCTGTGCATCCTCGGCGGCGGCGCGGCGGGCGTCGCCGCGGCGGTGCGCGCGCACGACCTCGGCCGCACCGTCGCGCTGGTCGAGGCGGGTCGCCTCGGCGGCGCCGGGGTGTGGAACGGCGCGCTGTCGTCGAAGACGCTGTGGCACCTGGCGATGGACTACGCGCGGGCGCGGCGCGACGACCGCGGCTACCGCGGCAGCGGGCTGGCGCTGTCGTGGGACGACGTGTGCGCGCAGGTCGACGGCGCGTGCCGCGAGGCCGAGGCGCTGATCGCGCGGCAGCTCGCGCACCTGCAGCGCCCGGGGCCAGGCGGCGGGCGGGTCGAGCTGGTGCACGGGCGCGGCCGGTTCGTCGCGTCGCACGCGGTCGAGGTCGTCGCGCCCGACGGGGCCGCGCGCCGGATCGAGGCCGACCGGTTCCTGATCGCGGTTGGCTCGCGCCCGCGCACGCTCGACGGCGTCGCGGTCGACGGCCACCGCGTCGTCACCTCCGACGAGATCGAGGCGTGCGGCGCGCCGCCGGCGCGGGTCGCGATCGTCGGCGCCGGCGTCGTCGGCTGCGAGTACGCCACCGTGCTCGCGCTGTTCGGCCGCACCCGGGTCGAGCTGATCGACCGCGCGGCGCGGGTCCTGCCGTTCGAGGACGAGGACGTCTCGGCCGCGGTCGGCGCCAGCTTCGAGCAGCTCGGCGTCCACATCCACCGCAAGGCCCGGCTCGACGGGCTGCGCGTCGACGGCGACGAGGTGGAGCTGACGATCCGCAGCGCGCGCGACGGCGGGGAGCACGTCGAGGTCCGCCGCGTCGACCGCGTGCTGCTGGCGATCGGCCGCGTCGCCGCGCTCGACGGGCTCGGGCTCGAGCTGCCGGGCGTGGCGCGCGACGCCCGGGGCGCGATCGCGGTCTCGCCCGACGACGCGACGCGGACGACCGCGGCGCACGTGTGGGCCGCGGGCGACGTCACCGCGGACCTGATGCTCGCCAACGTCGGCGAGATCGAGGCCCGCCACGCGGTCGAGGACATGTTCGGGTTCGCCACGCCGCCGCTGCGCTACGACGCGCAGAGCGCGATCCTGTTCCTGCGCCCCGAGGTCGCCACCGTCGGGCTCGGCGAGCAGCTCGCGCGCGAGCGCGGGATCCCCTACCGCGCCGCGACCGTCAGCAACCAGCTGATCCGCCGCAACCTCGCGATGCGCGCGACCGACGGCTTCGTCAAGCTGATCGCCCGCCCCGACGGCCGCCTGCTCGGCCTGCGCGTCGTCGGGCCTCAGGCCTCCAGCGCGATCCAGGGCGTCGCGCTCCTGATCGAGCGCGGCGGCACCCTCGACGACATCGACCACACGATGCACCCGCACCCCGCGGTGACCGAGGGCGTCCAGGAGGCCGCGCGCCTGCTGCTCGGCCGCTCGGTCTACACGCCGGAGGCGTTCGGCGGCCTGCTGCGCGTGGCCGAGGGCTGACGGTCGCGTCGACGCGACGCCGACACCCCGCGCGATCGTGGTACGGCCACGACGCACGACGCCGCGCCGAGGCTCACCGGGCCGTGCCCGCGAGGATCGGCACCTGGTAGAGGATGTCGAGCTCGATCAGTCGGTCGTGCGGCGGGGAGCTCGCGACCACCTCGCCGAGGTACTTCTCCAGGCAGCGGCGCGTGCCATCTGGCAACGGGGTGTCCACCAGATGTCCGCCTCGCACGTGCACGCCGTCGGCGCGCGACGAGACCGCCCATCGGACGACAAGAACGCTGCCGTCCATCGACCCATCGGGCGCGCAAGCGGTGGCGGGGGGGCCGGCCGAGGCGACGTGGTCCTCGACGGCGCGCGACACCGCGTGGTCGATGGCCGCCCACGTCATGGGGCCGTCTTCCGGGTGCTCTTCGTTCAACTGGATGTAGAGCTCGGTGCCGGCAGCACGGGCCGCGAGCCGGTCGGCGGCGATGTCGCGCGGTGCGATCGGCGGCGTCGCGCCCGGATGGTCCGGGAGCGGCGCTCGCGCCGAGCGAGGTCGCGGCGACGTGACCTCGCTGCGCGGGGAAGCGGACGGGGACGCCAGGGCGTACGCGGCCGCGAAGCCGGTCGCTGCAAGCGCGCCGGTGGTGAGCCAGGTCAGCGCTCGTCGAGCCACGGGCGTCCCTCTCGCTTGGCGGTGATGACCGCGTCGAACTGCGCTCGGCCTGCCTCGTTCACCATCGCGCGCCACTCGCGCCACTCGTCGAGGCTGTGCACGTCGCGGAGGTCGACGTCGAAGCCGATCCGGACGGCGGCCGGGTCGCTGCTGTCCCAGATGTTCTGTGCCCTCGGCCCCAGCGGCATCGTTCGCTGCACGAAGGCGTGCACCTCGTGCGCCTGGTCTGGTGGCACCTCGATGTCGACGCGGCAGCTCCAGCTCATGCAGCGCACCGACGGCCTGGCGTCGGGGAACAGCTCGGCGAGGCCGTCATTCACGTCGGTTCCCATGGCGCGCTCCATGGGTTCGGCCCACTCGGGATCGCGCTCGGTGTCATCCGGGCGATCGGGCGGCGGCAGGTCGCCGGCCACGACGAGCACGGGATCGAAGGCGCTGTCGGTCGCACCCCGGGTTCGGCGCCAGCGCTGCCGCGGTCCGGCGCCGCGAGCCGTCCGCGCCGCGGGGGCCGCGACCGAGGTGTCGTCCACGCCGGGCGCGGCGCTGCTGGGCGTGGACGGCTCGGGCGCCGAGTCGGCTCGTTCTCCGGCGGCGTGGCCCGCGACGGTTGCGAGGGCGATCACCCCGGCCTGAAGGATGCGTTCGGACCTCATGGCGCTGGAACCTCGAACTGGAGCCGCCGCTCTCGCACGTCGAGCACCATGGCCGAGGTCTCGTCGTCGCGCCAGCGCACGTGGTCCGCGACAACGACGTGGATGGTGGGTGCAGGCGAGCACTCTGACCTCGCCACGCACTTCGCCGTGGAGCGACGCTGGCGGCGCTACAGGCAGCCCTGGCGATCTGGCGGCAGCGGCGCGTCGATGGTGATCGCCTCGCCGGTGGAGGGCGAGGGGAACGTCACGCGGCTGGCGTGGAGGAAGAAGCCGTCGAGGCCAGGGCGCGGGTGGCTGCCGTAGAGCTCGTCGCCGACGATCGGCGCGCCGCAGTGGGCGAGGTGGGCGCGGACCTGGTGGGTGCGGCCGGTGACGGCGTGGCAGCGCAGCAGGCGCTGCTCGCCGCCGGGGCCGTGGCGCGAGACCTCGGTCCACGACGTGTGCGCGCGCAGGCCGTCGACGAGATCGACGACGGCGCGCTTGCCGCGCTGGACCAGCGGCGCGTCGCACTCGCGGCTCACCGGCGGCGCCTCGACCAGCGCGAGGTACTCCTTCGTCACCTGGCCGGTGCCGAACGCGGCGCGCAGCTGCTGCCACGCCGCCCGCGTGCGCGCGGCGATCAGCGCGCCCGAGGTGCCGGCGTCGAGCCGGTGGACCAGGCCGCCGTCGCGCGGGTCGTCGGCGACGGTCGCGCACTCCGGCCAGCGGTGGACGATCCCGTTCGCGGCGGTGCCGCGCTCGCCCGCCTCGAGCGGCTGCGACGGCATCCCGGCCGGCTTGGCGACGACGACGACGGTCTCGTCCTCGTACAGCACGTCGAGCCGCGCCGCGGCGTCGGCGTCGGCCGCGACGCGGAGGTCGGCGTCGGTCACCGGCGCGCGCGCGACCGTCACGGTGTCGCCGGCGGCGACGCGGTCGCCCTTCTTCGCGACCCGGCCCCGCACCCGCACCGCGCCGTCGTCGAACAGCGCGGCGATCCGGCTGCGCGTCGCGTCGGGGAACCGCTTGCCGACGACGTGGTCGACCCGCCCGGCGTCGGCGGCCTCCACGACGATCACGATCGGCGCCGCGCTCGCCTCGCTCACCGCGCCTCCAGCAGCAGCGCCGGCGCGGTCCCGCCGGGCGCGACCTCGGTGACGTCGGCCGCGAGCTCGATCAGCGCGTCGCACCCGACCATCGACGACATCATGTGCGAGCCCTGGCGCGCCGCGACGTGGGCGATCAGCCGCTCGCCGTCGCGCTGCAGGCGCGCGCGCAGGTAGTGCGCGCGTCCGGTGGGCTTCTGGTAGCCGGCGGGCAGGACGACCGGCGCGCGCGGCCGCTCGGTGTCCGCGGCGCCCTGCAGCGCGAGCAGCGTCGGGCGGACGAACAGCTCGAACGAGATCATGGTCGACACCGGGTTGCCGGGCAGGCCGAACACCGGCGTCGCGCCCGCCATCGAGAACGACAGCGGCTTGCCCGGCTTCATCGCGACCTTCCACAGATCCTCGACGACGCCGGCGTCGGCGAGCGCGCCGCGGACGTGGTCGAAGTCGCCGGCGGACACGCCGCCGGTGGTGAGCACGACGTCGTAGTCGCGCGCCTGGCGCAGCGCGGCGGCCAGCTCGTCGCGGCGATCCGGGATCACCCCGAGGTAGCTCGGCGCGGCGCCGGCGTCGGCGCACAGCGCGCGCAGCGCGTGCGCGCTCGAGTCGACGATCTGCCCCGGGCGCGGCGTCACCGACACGTCGACCAGCTCGTCGCCCGTCGACAGGATCGCGACGCGCGGGCGGCGCCCGACCTCGACGTGGTCGCCGCCGAGCGCGGCGATCAGCGCGAGCGCCGCGGCGTCGAGGCGCGCGCCCGCCGGCACGACCGCGTCGCCGACGGCCACGTCCTCGCCGGCGTGACGGACGTGCGCGCCGACCGGCGCGGCCGGCAGCGTGACGTGGCGGCCGTCCGCGGTGGCGTGCGACTCCTCGAACATCACGACCGTGTCGGCGCCTGGCGGCAGCGGCGCGCCGGTCATGATCCGCACCGCGGTGCCGGCGGCGACCGGCTCGGCGCGCGGGTGACCGGCGGCGACCGCGCCGGTCACCACGAGCGTGCCCGGCAGGTCCGCGGCGCGCGCCGCGAACCCGTCCATCGCCGAGTTCGCCCACGCCGGCAGCGCCCGACCCGCCAGCCAGGCCGCGGTCAGGAACCGGCCGCGCGCCTCCCAGATCGGCACGCGCTCGGTGTCGAGCCGCCCGGTCGTCCGGATCTGGGCCCCGATCCGCGCGCGCGCTTCGTCGACGGTCAGCATGTGCGCATGATGCCAGCGGTTTGGGCCGACAAGAAACGGCTACGGGCCGGCGCGCGCGTTTGCTACGGTAGAGCACCCTTCATGTCGTCGTGGCGTACCTTCGTGATCGGCGCGCTGGCCATCGTGGCCACCTCGGTCGTCGGAGGGATCCTGACCTCGGTCCACGTCGTGCTGCCGCCGATGGTCGCGGCGCTCGCGGTGCTGATCGGCGCGGCGCTCGCGGTCGACTACTTCGGGCTGCAGCGCCGCCACGTCGGCTGGCACGGCCGGGTCCGCCCGAGCGCGGCGAGCCGGTCGCGGCTGCGCGCGCTCGAGCGCCAGCTCCGTCGCGAGCGCCAGGCCGGCAGCTTTCGCGCCCCGACGACCGCGCGCACGCTGCTGGTCGCGCTCGCCGAGCACGACGAGCTCCGCCACGCCGGCGAGGTCGTCGACTTCCTCGCCGCCGACGCCGCGACCCGCGCCCACCGCGACGTCGTCGCCGACGCGCTGCGCGTGCTCGCGCTCGCCGAGCTCGGCCGCCTCGCCGAGGCCCGCGTCGTCGACGACCAGCTCGGGCCGCGCGCCGGGGCGATCCCGGTCGTCGCGCTGGCGCGCGCGCGCCTCGCCGAGCTGGCGCACCAGCCCGCGGCGGCGCTGGCCCACGTCGAGCGCGGGCTCGGCGGGCGGGCGCGCCGCGGCGAACCGGCGCAGCGTGACCTGGCGCTGCTGCGCGCGCGGCTGCTCGTGCGCCTCGGGCGCCGCGACGACGCGCGCCACGAGCTGGCGGCGATCGCCGCGGCGGCGGGCGGGCGCGACGCGGTCGAGGGGCTGCTCGGCGGCGACGCGGGGGTCGCGATGGTCGCGCGCGAGGCGCTCGGGCTGGCCACGGTCTACCGCTGAGCGCGCGCGCTCACCGCTCGGTCAGCCACCGCTCGACCTCCCCGAGCTCGCGGGCCGCGGCGGGCGCCGCGGCCCGCAGCCCGTCGCACGCCTGCAGCGCCAGATGGCGCGCGCGTGTGCGCTCTCGCCCGAGCTCCCACAGCGCGCGGGCCAGCGTGAACCGCGCGGTCGCGAGCTCCGAGGAGGAGCTGTCGTGGGCGGCGAGCGCGCCGACCGCGCGCTCGCCGGCGTCGCGCGCGTCCTCGGGCTGGCCGAGGCGGAGGTAGAGCTGGCTCAGGCCGGTGAGCGGCGCTGCCACGGCGGGGTGGTCATGGCCGAGTGTGCGCTCGCCGAGCGCGAGGGCGCGCCCGTAGAGGCTCAGCGCTCGATCGAGCTCCCCGAGCGCCTGCAGCACGTCGGCGAGGTCACTCAGGTAGACGGCGAGGTCCGCGTGCTCGAGGCCGAGCGCGCCCTCGTCGATCTCCAGCGCGCGCTCGAAGTACCCGCGCGCCGCGACCAGGTCTCCCCGGTCCGCGGCGATCCGGCCGAGCCCGTGTAACGAGTTGGCGACGAGCGTGTGGCGTGGCCCCAGGGCCTCGCGCCGGAGCGCGAGCGCGCGCTCGTGGTGCGCCTGGGCCTCGTCGAGGCGTCCCAGTCGCCGCAGGAGGTGGCCGAGGTTGCCCAGCAGGACCGCGACGTGCGGGTGGGCGGGCCCGAGGACGCGCTCGTCGAGCGCGAGCGCCTCGTCGTAGTGGCGGTGTGCGTCCTTGAGCAGCCCCTGGTTGTACCGCGCGGTCGCCAGGTTGTTGAGCGACCATGCCAGCCGCGGGTCGTCACCGCCGAGCGTTTGTCGGCGCACCTCGAGCGCCCGGGCGTAGTGCGTCGCGGCCTCCTCGTACCGCCCCTGGCTGTTGAGCACGTGCCCCTGGCTGTCGAGAAGCTCGGCGGAGGCCTCGGGATCGTCGCCCGCCCGCGCGACGACGGCGGCGGCGATCTCGGCGATCGCGCCGGCGCGCTCGGGCTCGCGCCGACGGTCGCCCACCACGAGCACGAGCTCGGTGAGCACTTGCGCCATCCGCGCGTCATCGCGGGCGGCGCCGGCGGCCCGCGCCGCGGCGTAGTAGCTCGCCTCCGCCGCGGCGTACGCGCCGACGTGCTCCTCGAGGCTCGCCCGCACCGCAAGCGCGCGTGCGGTCAGCGGCGCGTGGGCGACCTCGCCGGCCTCGGCGGCGACCGCCCGCGCCAGCGGGAGCGCGCGCTCGTGGCGGCCGGCGTCGCGCATGGCCTCGAGTTCGTCGAGGCGCGCGGCAAGCGTCGCGACTCTCGCGCGCGCCGTCGGCTCGGTCGGGGCGGGGACCACGGTCCGCAGTGCGTCGGCGTCGGAGCAAGTTCGAGGCCCGGACAGCCGGGCCGCGGCGTCGAGCGCCCCATCGAGGAGCTGCCGGTCGGGAGCGTCGACGAACACCGTGACCAAGGCGCGGGCCTCGGCGAGCCGACGATCGAGGCAGTGCATGCGCAGATCGAGCGTGGCGGTCGACTGCTCGTGGCGGACGTGGGTCGCCTCGCACGCGTCCGCGTGCGCCGCGACCCACTGGTTGAAGTGGGCGTCGAGGCGAGCCGTCAGCCTCCGTGCGACGTCGTCGGCGCGCGGCAGGCGGGTCGCGCCGAAGGCGTGTTGCAGCTCGGCCCGACGCGCGTCGTCCCACACGCCCTCGAGTCGGTCGGCGGCGTGTCGACACGGCGACGCGCGGGCCGGGTCGCCGCGCGTGACCGCGATGACGGCGAGCGCCGTGGCCGCGACGAGGCCGCTCACCGCGGGCAGCGCTCGCCGCACGCGCGCCCGGGAGTCCCGCGTGAGCTCCGTGACCAGCGCCGACATCGACGGGAACCGGTCAGCCGGGCGCGGGCTCAGCCCACGCAGCACGATCTTGCGTAGCCGCGCTGGGATCCGCGCTCCGGCCGGCGCTGGGCGCACGTCGCCCCGCGTGATCGCCCGCCGCACGGCGGCGAAGGTCGCGCCGGCGAAGGCTCGCTCGCCGTAGAGCGCCTCGTGCAGCGCGGCGCAGAACGCGAACTGATCGGTCCGCGCGTCGATCGACTCTCCGAGGAACTGCTCTGGCGCCATGTACGGCGGCGTGCCGGCGATGACCCCGGGCTCCGTCATTGCCACCGCCAGCAGCGCCGACGAACCCTCGGGCGCCGGCGTCACCTCTGCCGGTGCCGGCTGGGGCGTCGTCGGCGAACGCGCGAGGCCGAAGTCGGCGACGCGGACGCTGCCGTCGTGGCCGATTAGGACGTTGCCCGGCTTGAAGTCGCGGTGGACCAGCCCGACCGCGTGCGCGGCGGTGAGCCCGCGGCCCGCGCGCGCGAACACGTCGACGATCTCGCGGACCTCACGCGGAGAGCGAGGCCGCGGTCGCGAACGCAGCCACGCCGCGAGGTCGGTCCCCTCCACGAGCTGCATTCCGAGGTATACGCGGACGTCGCCGCCGGGCAGCGCCGCGATGCCGACGTCGTAGACGCTGACGACGTGCTCGTGCGACAGCTGGGCTAGCGCCTGGGCCTCGCGGCGCAGGCGTCGCCACTGCGCCTCGCCGGCCTCTCCCGGCGCGCGCGTGAGCACCTTCAGCGCGACCCGTCGCGCCAGCTCCGGGTCGAACGCGGCGTAGACCTCGCTGGTCGCGCCGCCGCCGATCCGCTCGATCACGACGTACCGCCCGACGCAGGTGCCGCGCGCGAGCGGCGCCGCCAGGTCGGCGTCGTGTTCCGGCTCGTGGACCGCGGTCGTGCTCGGCACCCGAACAGTATGCCATCGTCGTGCTATCGTCTCGGGGCGATGCTCACGGGGGGCGAGCACCGGCTCATCGTCCCCGCGCCCGACCTTGGCCCGGGCGCGCTCGTCGGGGACTACCTGGTGGAGCAGGCCCACGCCGGCGGGGGGTTCGCGACCGTCTACCGCGCGACCCACATCGAGACGCGACGGATCGTCGCGGTCAAGCTGCTCCACCTCGGGCTCGCAGGCTCGCCGAAGCTGCTGCGGCGGTTCTACCGAGAGGTCGAGCTGGTCGGCCGGCTCCGCCACCCCAATATCGTCGAGTGCCTCGGGTTCGGCGAGCACACCGACGGGCGCCCCTACCTGGCGATGGAGTGGCTCGACGGTGCCACGCTGAGCGAGCTCGTGCGCGAGCGCGGTCGCCTCACCGTGCGCGACGCGGTCCGTGTCATCCGCGAGCTCTGCGCGCCGCTCGACGCCACGCACGCGATCGGCGTGGTCCATCGTGACCTCAAGGCGTCGAACGTGATCGCCGTGCCCGAGCACGGGTGGTATCGGCTCACGCTGGTCGACTTCGGCATCGCCAAGCTCCTCGATCCTGAGGTCGCCGACGGCGCCGCGCTCACGACGGTCGGTGTGCGCGTCGGTTCACCGCACTGCATGGCGCCTGAGCAGATCCGCGGCGAGGCGGTCGATGCGCGTGCGGACATCTACGCCCTCGGCGTGCTGTTCTATCAGCTACTCACCGGCGCGCCTCCCTTCATCGGCGCCTCGGCCGATGAGGTCGAGGACCTGCACCTCTCGGCGGCGCCACCCTCGCCGAGCTCGATCGTCTCGGTACCCGCGTCGATCGAGTCCATCGTGTTGACCTGTCTGGAGAAGGACCCGTCGCGCCGGTTCGGCACGGTCACCGACCTGCGCGCGGCGCTCGGTCGCGCCTCGGCCGATCAGGGCTGACCGCCGCGTAGCCCGTGGCGCTGCAGCAAACGGTAGAGGTAGGCGCGGTTGATCCCGGCGGCGCGCGCGGCGCCGGCGATCCCGTCGTGACGGCGCAGCAGGTCCTCGAGGTAGCGCCGCTCGAAGTCGTCGAGGACGAGCTCGCGGGCCTCCGCGTACGGCATGCTCGCGTCGATCGCGGGCCGCCCGGACGGCGGCCCCTCGAGCGGCACCGGGCCCCCGAGGACGGCGCAGCGCTCGAGGTGGTTGCGCAGCTCCCGGACGTTGCCGGGCCAAGCGCCGCGCTGCAGCGCAGCGAGCGTCGCCACGTCGAGCGGCGCCGGGGCCGTGGGCGCGGTGCGGAGCGTGCTGATGATGCGCGAGGCCAACGCCGGGATGTCCTCCGGTCGCTCGCGCAGCGGCGGGAGCTGGACGCGGACGACCGCGAGGCGGAAGTAGAGGTCCGGCCGGAAACGGCCCTCGTTGACGTCGGCGCGCAGGTCGCGGTGGGTGGCCGCGATCAGCCGCACGTCCACCGTGCGGTGCTCGTTGCTGCCCACCCTGCGGAGCTGCCGGTGCTCGATCGCGCGCAGCAGCTTGGGCTGCAGCTCGAGCGGCAGCTCCCCGATCTCGTCGAGGAAGATCGTTCCGCCGCTCGCCTCCTCGAACGCGCCGATCCGCGTCGTCGTCGCCCCGGTGAACGCCCCCCGCTCGTGGCCGAACAGCTCGCTCTCGAGCAGCCCCGCAGGGATCGCGCCGCAGTCGACCACGACGAACGGGCCGCCGCGCCGCGCGCCGGCGTCGTGGAGACCTCGGGCCGCGCCCTCCTTGCCAGTGCCGGTCTCGCCTTCGAGCAACACCGTCGTGTCGGTCGCGGCGGCGCGCTCGAGCAGCGCGAAAGCGGTGCGCATCGCGACCGAGACGCCGACCAGCGAGCCAAACTCGGTCCGCTCGCTCAGCGGCAGCGGGTGCACGGCCGTGCCGTACTGGAAGCGCACAATGGTGCGCCCGAGCCGGATCCTGCTGCCGCCGCGCAGCCACGCCTCGACGACCCGCACACCATCGACGGTCGTGCCGTTCTTGCTGTCCAGGTCCCGGACCCTCGCGCCGTCCGCCGCCACCCGCACCTCGCAGTGGAACCGCGACACCGTGGCGTCCTCCACGACGAGGTCGTTCGACGGGTGCGAGCCGATCGCGCAGCGCGGCGTCACGGACCGCCACTCGGCCCCGGCGGCCAAACCCTCCTCGACGACGAGGTGGAAGCTGCGGACCGCCGGTGGACCGGCGCTGCCCGCCGCCGTGCGGGTCGGGTGCTCGGAGGACATCCGCAGGCGACACTATCACTCGAGGTGTCGCCTGGCAGGCGACAGTGAGGACGGGACCTCGTGGGGTTACGGCGGCACGGGTGGTGCAGCAGCCGGCGACATGGATCTTAGACGACGAGGAGGAGTTGTCCTGTTCGCTCTGCTCGGACTCGTCGGCGCGTGTGCGCCGGCGACGAGCCCGAGCACGGTCATCGTTGGGGGCGGCGGTCAGGAGGAGGGAGGAGGGACGTCTGGGTCGGCGCCAGGCGGTGACGAGGGGGCGGTCGAGGGGACCTGCGATGGAGTGTGTGAGGGCTGCGTGGGGGCGATCCAGGTCGCGTGTGGTCGGTGCCCGGACGATCCCGACTGCGATGACCGGGCCGAGCAGTGCGCCACGGCGCGAGAGATCGAGCAGATGTTCGGATGCGATGCCTGCACTGGCGGGCTCGCGGAGGAGGCCGCATGCGACAACACCTGAGCGCCGCGCTGATCGCGGCATGCATCCTCGTCGGCACGCCCGCGCTGGCGCGCGCCGACGTGCTGGCGGTCGACGGCGCCGGCCGCACCGTCGCCGAGGACTGCGCCGGGCGGGACGTGACCATCGATGGCGCCGGGCACATGGTCGACCTGACCGGCACCTGTGGCAACGTCGAGATCAACGGTGCGGGCCAGACTGTCAACCTCGAGGCGGTCGCGCGGGTCGAGGTCAACGGGACCGACAATCGCGTCACCTACGTGCGCGGCGTCAAGGGCAAGAAGAAGCCGAAGATCGCGCGCAGCGGGGCGCGCAACACGGTCAAGCGGCGCAAGCCGTGACCGCCCGAGCTCGAGCCGTCGCACCACCCTCGGGCGGGTCGTGAGGCGCGACGCGTAACACTGGCGCGCGGCCTTCGGGGTAAGGTCCGCGCATGTTGCGCCTGTCCTCGTTGTTGCCGCTGGCCGCGCTGGCCGCGGCGTGCTCGTCCCCGTCGCGCGCGCCCACCGGCGGCGGGCCGATTGGCCCAGGCGGCCCCGACGTCGCGCCGCCGGTCGAGCTGCGCGACCCGCGCGAGCTCCACCTCGCGAACATCAAGCAGCTCACCAACGGCGGCGAGAACGCCGAGGCGTACTGGTCGTTCGACGGCACGCGCCTGATCTTCCAGACCAAGCGCCCGCCGTACGGGTGCGACCAGATCATGACGATGCCGGCCGACGGCTCGGCGGAGCCGACGCTGGTGTCGACCGGCGAGGGCCGCACGACGTGCTCGTACTTCACCGCGGGCGATCAGGGGATCGTCTACGCGTCGACGCACGAGACCGACAAGGCGTGCCCGCCCGAGCCCGATCACTCCCAGGGCTACGTCTGGGCGATCTACGACAGCTACGACATCTACCGCGCCGGCGTCGACGGCTCGGGGCTGACCCGGCTGACCGACCGCCAGGGCTACGACGCCGAGGCGACGGTGTGCGCCAAGGACGGGACGATCATCTTCACCTCGGACCGCGACGGCGATCTCGAGCTGTACTCGATGAAGCCCGACGGCAGCGACGTGGTGCGGCTGACCCACACGCCGGGCTACGACGGTGGCGCGTTCTTCTCGCCGGACTGCTCGAAGATCGTGTGGCGCGCGTCGCGTCCCACCGGCGACGCGCTCGCCGACTTCCAGCGGCTGCTCGGCCAGCACCTGGTGCGCCCGGGCAAGCTCGAGCTCTACGTCGCCAACGCCGACGGCACCGACGCGCGCCAGGTCACGTACCTCGACGCGGCGTCGTTCGCGCCGTACTTCTTCCCGTCCGGCGACCGCATCATCTTCTCGTCGAACGTCGGCGACCCCAAGGGGCGCGAGTTCGATCTGTGGGCGGTCGACACCGACGGCACCGACCTCGAGCAGATCACGTTCAGCGGCGGGTTCGACGGGTTCCCGATGTTCTCGCCCGACGGCACGCAGCTGGTGTTCGCGTCGAACCGCAACCAGGCCAAGGACGGCGAGACCAACGTGTTCGTCGCGCAGTGGGTCGACTCCGCGCCGCAGGTCGACGCGCCGAGCGCCGCCGACCGGTTCGACGCCGCGGTGAGCTGGCTCGCCGACGACGCGCGCGAGGGCCGCGGCCCGGGCACCCAGGGGCTGGCCGACGCGGCGGACTGGATCGAGCGCGAGCTGCGCGCCGCGGGCGTCGACGGCGGCGTGGACGGCGGCGGCTACCGCCAGACGTTCGAGGTCACGACGTCGGTCGAGCGCGGCGCGAGCGCGGTCGTGATCGACGGCAAGGAGCTGCCGGCGGACGGGTTCGTGCCGCTGACGTTCTCGCAGAACGGCACGGTCGCGGGGACGACCGTCTACGTCGGCCACGGCGTCGTCGACAAGGCGCTCGGCATCGACGAGTACAAGGGCAAGAAGGTCAAGGGCAAGATCGTCGTCGTCAGGCGGTTCGTGCCCGACGGCAAGCCGTTCGACGACGACGCCGTGCGGCGCCGCCACGGCGACCTGCACACCAAGGCGATCACGGCGCGGCTCGCCGGGGCCCGCGGGATGATCGTCGTCGACGTGCCGGAGGCGGGCGTCGACGAGGCGGCGCTGCCCGCGCTCGACCGCGGCGAGCAGGACCTGGGGATCGCGGCGGTCGCGGTGACGCGCGCGTACGGCGAGGCGCTGCTGAAGGGCCAGCACAAGGTCCAGCTCGCGGTCGGCCTGAAGCCGGTCAAGGCCGCGGTCGACAACGTCGTCGGCGTGATCCCGGCCGGCGCGGCGACGAAGCACGACGGCGTCGTCGTGATCGGCGCGCACTACGACCACCTCGGCCACGGCAGCCCCGACTCGCTCGAGGCCGCCCCGGGCATCCACAACGGCGCCGACGACAACGCCTCGGGCACGGCGGCGCTGATCGAGATCGCGCGGACGCTCGCGGCGCGCCGGGACGAGCTGGCGCGCGACGTCTACCTCGTCGCGTTCACGGCCGAGGAGATGGGCGTGCTCGGCTCGACCCACTTCGTCAAGCAGCTCCCGGCGTCGCGGCCGGTCGTCGCGATGCTGAACATGGACATGGTCGGGCGGATGCGCGGCAACGAGCTGCAGGTGCTCGGCGCGGAGTCGGCGGCGGAGTGGAGCGAGGTCGTCGTGCCGGCGTGCGAGGCGAACCGCGTGCGGTGCGCGCTGTCGGGCGGGGGCCACGGCCCGTCGGATCACATGCCGTTCTACGTCGCCGGCGCGCCGGTGCTGCACTTCTTCACCGGCGGGCACCTCGACTACCACCGCACCTCCGACGACGCGCCGGCGGTCAACGCCGCGGGCGGCGCGCGGGTCGCGATGGTCGTCGCCGACGCCGCGGTCGCGGTCGCGGCGCGCGCCGCGCGGCTGACGTACAAGCAGGTCGCGCCGCCGCCGCAGGGAGGAGACCTGCGCAAGCGCGGCGGGTCGCTCGGAACGATCCCGTCATACAGCGAGGACGCGAGCGCGGCGCCGGGCGTCGTGATCTCGGACGTCGTGCCCGAGGGACCTGCGGCCAAGGCGGGGTTGAAGGGCGGCGATCGGATCGTCGCGCTGGGCGAGGTGGAGATCCGCGGGATCCACGATCTGATGTACGTGCTGTCGACGGCCAAGCCGGGTGACGCGGTCAAGGTGACGTACGTGCGCGAGGGCAAGCGCGTCACGGCCGACGCGGTGTACGGCAAGCCGCGGCGGTAGCGGAGTCTCCGACTCCGACTCCGGCTCCGTCTCCGGCGCGTCAGCGTCCCAGCCAGGCGAGCACGCGCGCGCCGTCGCCGTCCGGGACCTCGACGCCGAGGTCGGCGGCGGTTCCGGGGCCGTGCCAGTCGGAGCCGCCGGTGGCGACGAGGTCGAGCTTGGTCGCGACGTCACGCCAGCGCGCGCGCTCGCCGGCATCGTAGGCGCCGTAGTGGACCTCGAGGCCGTCGAGGCCGGCGTCGCGGTGGCGCTTCAGCCAGGTCACGGCGCGGTCGGCGTAGACGTGCGGGTGGGCGAGGGCGGCGCGCCCGCCGGCGCCGCGCACCAGCTCGAGGATCTCGGCGATGCCGACGCGGCGGTGCGGCGGGTCGCCAGGGCCGCCGTCCTTGAGGTACTTCGTGAACGCCTCGTCCTTCGAGCCGACGACGCCGGCGGCGACCAGCGCCGCCGCGATGTCGGGGCGGCCGACCGAGCGCGTCGCGGCGGCCGCGACGATCGGCTCGACGTCGATCGAGATGCCGAAGTGCATGCGCAGGTTCGCGCCAATCACGCGGACGCGGTGCATCCGCGCGGTCGCCAGCTCGGCCAGGCGCGCCTCGACCGCGGCCCACCGCGCCGGCTCGCCCGAGGCGCCGGCGGCGTCGTAGCACAGCACGTGGACGGTGCGGCCGTCCTCGGTGCACGACACCTCGACCCCGCGCAGCGCGACCGCGCCGACCGGCGCGGCGGCCGCGGCGCACCCGCCGCAGGTGTCGTGATCCGTGAGGCAGAACACGGCGAGGTCGCGGCGCGCCGCGCGGTCCCCGACGGCGCCGGCGGCGTCCGCGCCGTCGGAGCACGTCGAGTGGCAGTGCAGCTCGATCCGCATCGCGGCACGGTACCACGCTCGACCGGACGCGCCCGGCCGGCTACGCTCCGCCCGCGATGTCCGACAAGCTGGTCCCGGCGGCGCCGGCGGCGCCCGCGCCGCGCGACAACCTCGTCGCGGTGCGCGACCGCCGCGAGCAGGTGATCCAGACGCTCACCGAGCAGTTCGCGGCGGACGTGCTCGAGGTCGACGAGCTCGACCGCCGGCTCGATCTCGCGCACCGCGCGCGCTCGCTCGCCGAGCTCGACGACCTCGTCGTCGACCTGGCGCCGGCCGGCGGCGCCGGGGCCGCGCCGTCGACCGCGCTCGCGCCGCGCCCCGCGGCCGAGGTCGCGCCGCACGGCTGGCCCGACAGGAAGCGCTACGTCGCGATCTTCGGCGGCGTCGAGCGCAAGGGGCGGTGGACCGTCCCGCGCAAGATGAACGTCGTCGCGATCATGGGCGGCGTCGATCTCGACTTCCGCGAGGCGGTGTTCGCGCCGGGCGTGACCGAGCTGCGGATCACGTGCCTGATGGGCGGCGCGGACATCATCGTGCCGCCGTGGCTCGCGGTCGAGTGCGACGCGAGCGCGATCCTCGGCGGGTTCGAGCAGCTCGATCGCGGCCACGGCGAGCCGGACCCGGGGCGCGCGCTGCTGCGCATCACCGGGATCGCGGTGATGGGCGGCGTCGACATCCAGACCCGGCTGCCCGGCGAGTCGTGGCGTCAGGCGCGCAAGCGGATCAAGCGCGAGCGCAAGGCGCTCGCGCGCGGCGAGCCGCCGGCGCTGCCGCCCGGGCGCGATCCGCGCTGATCGCGCTGATCTGGGCCCCGCGCCGATCTCGCTGCCACGTCCGGAAACGGCCAGCCGCGCGCGGCGCGGTGCGGTACGAACGGGGCATGGAGCTCGACGCCGCGCACTGCTACCGGGCGATCGCCGCGCGCGATCCGCGGTTCGACGGCGTGTTCTTCGTCGGCGTCACGACGACCGGCGTGTACTGCCGGCCGATCTGCCCGGCGCGCACGCCGCGGCGCGATCGCTGCACGTACCACCGCACCGCGGCCGAGGCCGAGCGCGCCGGGTTCCGTGCGTGCTTCCGCTGCCGCCCCGAGCTCGCGCCGGGTGACGGCGGCGCGCGCGCGTCGGCCGCCGCGCCGGCGTCGCCCGCGTCTGTCGACGCGACCGCGCGGCTCGTCGCGCGCGCGGTCGCGCGGATCGAGGCCGGCGCGCTCGACGACGGCTCGCTCGAGGGGCTCGCGGCCGAGCTCGGCGTGACCGATCGCCACCTGCGGCGCGTCGTCCAGGACGCGGTCGGCGCGGCGCCGATCGAGCTGGCGCAGACCCGGCGGCTGGCGATGGCGAAGCAGCTGCTGCACGACACGACGCTGCCGCTCACCGAGGTCGCGTTCGCCTCGGGGTTCGCGAGCGTCCGGCGGTTCAACGCGGCGTTCCGCGCGCGGTTCGGCGCGCCGCCGCAGCGCGTGCGCCGCGCCGTCGCCGTGGCGGGCGCCGGCCCCGCCGTCGCGCCGACGTTCGAGCTGCGCCTGGGCTACCGCGCGCCGCTCGACTGGGCGGGCCTGCTCGGATACCTCGGCCCGCGCGCGATCCCGGGCGTCGAGGAGGTCGTCGGCGCGGCGTGGCGGCGCGCGGTCGTCGTCGGCGACCGCGTCGGCGTGCTCGAGGTGCGCGACGCGCCGGCGCGTGCCCAGCTCGTCGCGACCGTGCCGGTCGCGCTCGCGCCCGCGGCGCGGACGATCGCCGCGCGGCTGCGCGCGGTGTTCGACCTCGACGCGCACCCCGGGGCGATCGCTGGCGCGCTCGCAGGTGATCGCCGGCTCGCGGCGGCGGTGCGCGCGCGGCCGGGGCTGCGGGTGCCGGGCGCGTTCGATCCATTCGAGCTCGCGGTGCGCGCGGTGCTCGGCCAGCAGGTGTCGGTGCGCGGCGCGACGACGCTGGCGGCGCGGCTGGGCGAGCGGCTGGGCGAGCCGCTGCGCACCGGCGACCCGCTGGCCCGCGCGCTGCCTGGCGCGGCGCGGCTCGCGCAGGCGCGGCCCGAGGCGATCGCGGCGATCGGCATGCCGCTGGCGCGCGGCCGCGCGATCGTCGAGCTCGCGCGCGCGGTCGCGGAGCGACGCGTCGTGCTCGACGGCGCGGCCGGCGCCGCCGCGGTCGTCGCGCTCGAGGCGCTGCCCGGGATCGGGCCGTGGACCGCGCAGTACGTCGCGATGCGCGCGCTGCGCTGGCCCGACGCGTTCCCCGCCGGCGATCTCGGCGTGCGCAAGGCGCTCGCCCGCGCCGGCGCCGCGCCCGTCACGGCGGCCGAGGCCGCGCGCCGCGCCGAGGCGTGGCGGCCGTGGCGTGCGTACGCCGTCCTGCACCTGTGGCGCACCCTGTCGGAGGCACCGTGATCGAGCTGACCCGCACGCTCCCCACCGAGACGTTCACCACGACGATCGCGAGCCCGCTCGGGCCGTTGCGCCTGTACGCGCGCGGCGGCGCGCTCGTCGGGCTGTGGCTGCCACCCGAGCCCGAGAGCGGCGATCACGTCGCGCCGCCCTCGGCCACGCGGCGCGACGACGAGCCGGTGCTCGTCGCCGCGGCGGCGCAGCTCGCCGAGTACTTCGCCGGCGCGCGCCGGGCGTTCGAGCTGCCGCTCGCGCCGCCGGGCACCGCGTTCCAGCGCCTGGCGTGGGACGCGCTGCTCGCGATCCCGTACGGGCAGACGCGCAGCTACGGCGAGCAGGCCCGCGCGATCGGCCGGCCGCACGCGTCTCGCGCGGTCGGCGCGGCCAACGGCGCCAACCCGATCGCGATCATCATCCCGTGCCACCGCGTGATCGGCGCGTCGGGCCAGCTCACCGGCTACGGCGGCGGCCTGCCGACGAAGCGGTGGTTGCTCGCCCACGAGGGCGCGCTGCTGGTGGCGTAGGCGGCGCGGCGCGAGGCGCAGCGGACTGTCAGCGTCCTTCGACGCGGGCCTCGCTGGCGCTCGGCCCTGCTCAGGACGAGCGGGGGCTGTCCGACGGAGACGGAGACGGAGACGGAGACGGAGACGGAGACGGAGACGGAGACGGAGACGGAGACGGAGACGGAGACGGAGACGGAGACGGAGACGGAGACGGAGACGGAGACGGAGACGGAGACG